>NZ_JBBCGP010000001.1:2058413-2393718 GCF_037200945.1 Methylovirgula sp. | reverse complement strand
TCGGTCGGGCTGAAGACCGTCGCGGAGCAAACCCTCCCCGCCGCCTGCATCGCCTCGAGTTGTGCCCGGGCCTCGACGCCGGACCCGAGCAAAGCGACATGAAACTGACCGGGGCGCGCCATCAGCCGCGTTGCGACCGCGCTTGTCGCACCGGTGCGCAATGTCGTGAGATATTGCGCATCCATGATCGCGAGCAATTCGCCACTTTCGACCGAATAGAGATGAACCTGATAGCGAAGCCCGATGCCGGGCACCAGGTTCATCGCCTTGAACCCCATCCAGCCCGAGGTAGGCATGGCGACCGGACCGACGCGCAGCCAGCCCTTGCCAACGCTCATATTCGTCCGTTGCGGCAGGATCACCGCACCATCCGCTTCCTCGCGGAACGCGGCCTCCATCGCAGAAATCGCCTCCGTCATAGTGACGGAGGCGATAACGTCCTCGTGGCAAAGGAGCAAAGTCACGGGACGTCAATCCGGGTTGCGGCTGCGGTAAAAATCGGCGGGGCTTTCATCGGCGATATCGAAGCCCGACTTCACGAGCCCCTCGCGTACCTGACGCATCTGTGCGTCGGTCAGCTTCATCGCCGGCTGGCGGATGCGGCCGCCATTATAGCCCTGCAGCCAGCCCTGATATTTCCAAAGGTAGCGGTGGATGAAATTGCCGCCGACGACCGTGGCCTGCACCGCGACGCGCGCCTGGCGCGCCGGGTTGATCCGCCAATAAATTTCCATCGCCTTTTCATATTCGCCCTTCAGCAGAAGGTCGAAATATTGCGGCACGGCGCTGCCCCAATATTCGTAATTGCTGGTCCCCATCCACTGCATGCCGAACATTTCGACGGTCAGCGGCGAATGCGCCTCGAGCGGGTCGGAGAAGAGAATGTTCTTGTCGCGAAGTAGCTTCCAGACCTCAAGGTCGCCTGCGATGCCGGGTCGTCCGACCTCGTATTTCACCGCCACCACGTTCTCGATATCAGCGGCGCGCACGAGGACATTCGGCGGATAGCCGCTCGTATGCAGCCGCCCGAGGTTCATCTGCGATGTGACGAATAGCGAGACTGCCAGATCGGTGTGTGCGGAGACTTTGGCGATATGCGCGTAAAGCTCGTCTTCCGTCTCCGGGTAAAATGAATTCGGATGACCGAGCAAAAGCCCCGAAGCGCCCAGTTCCTCGCCGGCCTTGGCCGCTTCGATGATTTCCTCGCGCGTGTCGAACGTGCCATGCACCAGAAGGTGATGGCGGCCCTTGGCCTCGTCGATCGCGATCTCCATGAAGCGGCGATATTCGTCGAAGGTCGTGCCGCATTCGGAGACAAGCAGCGCGCCCCAGAAGCCAAGCTCAATATTGCGCCGGACGTCGTGACGGATGCCGGCCTCGTTCAGCGTCTTAAGATCGGACGTGAAGCTCGGCATGACGACGTTGCACGCGCCGCGCCAGTTCTCCTTCGCCCATGCTTTGGCCTCGGAACGCGAATAGCTCATGAAAATCTCCGCCCGTATTGTCAGACGATTATTGTCTGACAATTTTTGTCTGTCAACCGAAGCGAGCCCTGAGCCGACCTGCTTTGGTTGTTTATCGTCCGACAAAAATCTTGCATGGCGGGCACGGAATGCTATCGCGATGAAGGCTCAAACGAGTCGCGCGGCGATCATCGGCCGCGTTGAGATAGTGGAGGCAGACGCATGCCCCATAAGGACGCCTACGTGGACGGATATATCGACGGCTCTGCCTTTGGAGGTGGCTCGGCGACGCCTTCGGTCGCGGAGCAGCTCGTCCGCAAGCTACGCATTGCGGTGCTTCGTGGTGACCTGCGTCCCGGGCAAAAGCTCAAGGAAATCGAACTCTGTGAACAATATGATGTAAGCCGCGCGACGCTGCGCGAAGGCTTCCGCATTCTCGAGTCCGAACGTCTTTTCGAATTGATTCCAAATCGTGGCGCCTTTGTCGCGCGGCTCGGCATCAAGGAAATCGAGGAGATTCATGATATCTGGGCGATGCTGACGGGCGAAGCCGTTTACCGTTTCGCCGAACGCTGCAACGCCCAGGACTTGAAAGAGCTTGAGACATGCGTCGGCAAGCTACGGCGCGGCATCGAAGCCGGACAGCCACTGGCGCAGATGGAAGCAACCAACCGGTTTTTCAATTTTATTCACTCACGAAGTCAAAACCGGATGCGGCACGAAATGATCATCGGTCTGGTCTCGCGCCTGATGTTCCTGCGCGCGCAATCGCTGCTCAATCAAGGCTGGAGTCTCCTCTACGCCGAGGAGATCGAGGCAATCGTCGCCGCGGCACGCAACAAAAGCCCCAACGATGCGCGGTTCGCCGTCAAGCGGCACATCGCCTCCGTCTGCGCCGCGGCGAAACAGATCATCCTCATCGCGGAGCGTAAGAAGCCGGCGATCGAAGATGCAGCCAAGCCGGAAAGGGCCGTCCAAATCGTGCAGCGCGCCAAGCCGCCCGTACACAAGCCACAAACGCAGCGCGCTAAAGGGCGAGCGTCCGCAACACGCGCGAGCACCAGCGCTTAGCCTGATCGTCCATGAACTCCGGGCCGGAGGCATCATGCACCTCCCGCTCGCCAATGATCAGCGCACCTTTCGCAATCAGCCGCTCTTCAACCAGACCGCTCCCCCGACCGAAGGTCGGGCCGTAATTCTTGTCGCCGAGGCCGAATATGGCGAACCGTTTCCCCGCGACGGGAACGTCTCCGGCGTCGAGCGCCGCAACAAAACACTTTGCCATCGCAGGGACCTCGCCGTCGCCATAGGTTGAAATCAAAAGCAGCAAAAGATCGGCGTTTCCGACCGCTGTGCTGAAATTGGTAAGGCTCGCCGTGGAGACATGATGATGACTTGCGAGTTCATCACGCAGATCGTCGGCAAGCGTCTCGGCGTTTCCGGTTTCCGTGGCGAATAAAATCGAAATTTTCATCATTCGGCGTCAAGCAGCTGAGACGCGGCGGCCAGCGTCATCATGGAGGTCAAATCGCTGATTTTCTGGCGGACAAGGTCGGCGGTTCGCGCGCTTTCCTCCACATCGCGGATCCGCAACCACCCGGCATAATCGACATGCCGTACCTGCCGTTCGGCCAGCAAAGCCAATGCGCCTTCCCCGCCGTTGCGGCCGCCGGGTAGGATTTCCCCCCGCATAATCTGGGCTGCGATCGACTCAGTGACAGCGCGAGCATCGAGGCGATTTTCCACAATAGTGCCGCGCGGACCGCGGCCAAACCAGCCGGTCGTGAAAACGCGCGGCAGCCTGAACGACTCGACTGCGCCCCCCGCCCCGCGCGGTAAGTGCATGGGAATATTTTCATCCGGCGCGAAGCCGATGGCGGTGACGACAGAATCGGCGGGGATGCGTTGCAGAACGCCGCCGGCGTCGAAGCGAACACCCGTCACGTGGCCAGTGCCTTCGATCGCCATGGTCACGAGATTGAAGCGGAAACGCAGCCTGCACGGCGCAGTCTCGTGCCCATGGCCGTCAATGGCTTGGAGAGCTGCGATATTGGCCGCAGCACGAGAATCCTCTGGCTCAAATGTCACCTGCCCTTGCGCTGGCCAGTCGACGGAAATTCGTATTGCGCCAAGCGACGCCAATTGCTTGAGCATTGCCGGATCGAACCGCGCGCTCCCCGGCCCTCCCCGGCCAACGATCTCGACATCGCGAACGCCTTCGTTCAGTAGATATGCGATGCGATCGGAATGCAGGTCCGAGCCGGATAATTCCTGCGGTGTCTTCAATAGTAGCCGCGCAATGTCGAGAGCGACATTGCCGTTGCCAATGATGACAACGCGCGCGCCAAGCTGCGGGCAGAAAACAGCCTCGTCCGGGTGGCTATTGAGCCAGCGGGTGAGCGGCCCCGCGCGCAAAACACCCGGAAGTGATTCCCCTTCGATGCCAAGCCGGCGGTCGCCCGCAAGACCCGCGGCCAGCAACGCAACATCGTAGAACTCCGTCAGTTCCTCGACCGTGATGTCGCGTCCGACGTGAACATTGCCAAAGAAGCGGATGCCCTCGCGCTCGAATAGCCGCTCGAATTGACGCGTAACAGCTTTGACGCCCTGATGATCCGCCGCCACGCCATATCTGATAAGCCCGAAAGGAACCGGCAGACGGTCGAAAACATCGATAGCCGCGTCGGCCACAAGCCGGCGCAAATTCTGCGCGGCAAACAGGCCGGACGGCCCAGCACCGACAATGGCGATATGCGGCACGCGAGGACGGCTTTCAGACCCCATGATCTCGATACCTGCGGTCAGACTTCGCGCCCTTCCCAATGAACGGCCGACGCGTTCGCTCAATAAATTGCCATTTTGTCAGACAATGTCAAACGCCCGACTCGCTATGTTGTCCGCGAAATATGCGGCCCCGCTTCGCCGCATCGCTGCCATGAGGCTTTGCGGCATCGCCTCGCCGGACGATAATTTTGCGCCGCGCATCCACACGCGTCCGTAAATTTCGAGGCCTGTAACATCCGTGCGCCGGCCGAACGCCGTGCCGTTCGCCCAAAATCCGCCGAGGCATTCTGTGTCCTGCAACGTCAACGCGGAGTCGAATGTGGCACCGTCAAAGGAGAGATTGGCGAGACAAACCATTCTGTCGAGAAAGGCAGCGTCGGCAAAAACAGCGTGGTCGAAAGCTGCAATCCCCCTGTATTCCACGCCTGAAAAATTGGCTTCGCCCGTGAAAACGGCAGAGTCGAAACGCGCGTCGCTGCAAAAAATTGCAGAGGAGAAATCCACTGAACTTTTGAAGATCGCGCCACGCAACCACGCTAAACCGGTAAAGACGGCGTCCCGTGCTAGGACTGGTGCGGCGAAAATGGCGCGAGAAAGATCGACGTTTCCTATTTGGCGGCCGGACAGATCGACCGGCTCTTCAAATACCGTTCCCGCGAGGTCTCGCACCTCGCCCCGTGCTGTCGGGGTCAGCAACGCAGCTATCAAATCTTCCGTCATCCCGCTCGTCCCCGCTTGGCGTATTTGTTACCCGCTTGACAGTTTTGTATAAGGCCGCTCATTATTGTCTGACAATATGGGGCGTTAAAAATGACATCCTCCGCGCTGCAGGACGTACATGCTCGTCTGGCTAAACAAGCTCTTGCCCGACCGTTGACGCCTCTCGAAGAGGCGCTCGCAGACACGCTCGAGGCGACATTCAAAACCATCGGCCACGATATGGACGAAGCCGTGCGCGTGCTCGGCGCAAAAAGCGTGGCGCGGCCCTCCGGCTCCCCCGGCCCCTGGTCGCTCGATGTACTGGAATCCGAACTCGCCGCGATCAACGCATCGCTCGACGCGGCTTATCTCGCGCGCGGCCCGGTCGAGCCCGACCAAAGCTGACGAACATAAGGGTCGGCTTGCCGCATCTGGAAGTCGAAGACGCAAAGGGACGGACATGGCTGAGCCCGATTTCAAACAACGCGTTGAGGAGCGCCTCAATCAAGGCCTGCTCGGACAATGGTATGTCGTCGCCAAAAGCGCCGATGTTCCAATCGGCAAGACGCTGCCGATAAAGGTATTAGGCCGGCGTCTGGTTCTGTGGCGCGGCTCGGATGGCGTTCACTGCCTAGAAGATTACTGCCCACACCGTGGCGCGCGCCTCTCACGCGGCGAAGTCCTCGGCACGCAAATCGCCTGCCGCTACCACGGCGTCTCGCTCGACGGCGACGGCCGCATTATTCAGGTGCCGGCCATGCCGGAATGTTCGCTCGAAGGGCGCAAGGCGGCCAGGAGCTTCGTCGTGCGCGAAGCTTGCGACGCGATCTTCGCTTATTTCCCGAGTCTGGAGAAACCCGAGCCGGATGAACTCGAACTGCCCTACGAATTGGAAAGCGACGACTACGAACGCTTCCTCGTGACGGCACCTTGGGCCTGCAATTATCGTTACGCGGTCGACAATATCGCGGACCCGATGCACGGCTGCTATCTGCATGCAGGCACGTTCACTTTGGCCTATGGCGCCAAGCAGGATTTGATGCAGATCGAGGAGACGGAAGACGGGTTCATCATCGGCCGCGTCGGTCAGCGTGGCACGAATTTCGACTGGACCGAAGTCGTGACCGATAAGTCGGCGTTCTATTGCCGGCTCGATATTCCCTATCCGCAGGCTGGCGGTCCCGGAGGGCCCATGCGGATTCTCACTTTCCTGACGCCGGTCGACGAAAATAATTGCCGTATATTCTTCTGGCGCACGCGCAAGGTGTCTGGCGTCGCGCGCGAAGCTTGGCGCTTTCTCTACCGGGCAAAATTCGAACCACGGCACTGGTATGTGCTTGAGCAGGACCGCGAGATGCTCTCCGACATGCCCGCGGATGCGCGGAAGCGTGAAATGCTCTATCAGCACGACATCGGCGTTTCGCGCCTGCGCAAGATTCTTCTCAGTCGCGCCAAGGCACAGATCGAACATGAGGATCGCGCCGCCCTGCAAGCCGCCGGCTGATTGGAATAATTAGATGCTGAACGGAAAGACCGTTGTCGTCACCGGAGCCGCGCGTGGCCTCGGACGGGACATTGCCATCGCTTGCGGCCGCCATGGCGCAACGCTGATCCTCGGCGATATTCTTGAGAAGCAAGGACTGGAAACGGCAGCGCGCCTGACGGCGGATGGCGTAGCGACACGATTTATCCCCGTCGATCTTGGCGATCCAGAGTCCATTGCTTCATTCGGCCGTGACATCGCGGCGAATGAAGGCACGGTTCATGGACTCGTGAACAATGCCGCAATCGCCACCAATGTCGGCGGCGCGAAACTCGAAGATATCGATATCGAGCTTTGGGATCGCGTCATGCGCGTCAACGTGCGCGGCACATGGCTGATGACGCGCGCTCTGTCTCCCCTCCTGCCGGAAGGTGCACGGATCGTCAACATGGCGAGCGACACAGCCTTGTGGGGACCGCCACGGCTGCTTGCTTATGTTACAAGCAAGGGCGCGGTGATTTCCATGACGCGCTCGATGGCGCGTGAATTCGGTCCGCGTGGCATCGGCGTGGTGGCGCTCGCGCCGGGCATTATGAAAAATGAGGCAACCGACTATGTGCCGGCCGAACGGCACCGGGAATATGAGACGCGGCGTGCCGTTCCCGGCCCGCAGTTTCCCGAAGATATCGTCGATATCGTTGCTTTCATGCTGACGCCGCATGCGCTGCCGCTGACGGGGCAAGTCATCGCTACGGACGCCGGCTTCACCTTCAACTGACCCGCGCAGTTTCTGACTCATATCCGAACGTCAGTGGGACCTCTCTGGTTTCCCGTGCCCCGCGAATAATTCCTGTTGCCGGCACGACAAACCAAAGTCATATTGTCTGACAATTAGGCGAAAAGCACAGGCTTTGGGCGCGGCTTTTCCAGTTATTAAAAGGCAGATACGCGCCCCTCATCCGATTGCTCTCTTCGCGTAGATACTTGGCCAGAACGGCACTGCGATTGCATTGTCTGACAAAATGAGAATGCCAAGGTGACGAAGGGGGATATCAAATGTCGGTTTCGGCTGATCAAGTGTTTTCGAAAGTGTTGAAGCGGCTTGTCCCCTTCATCATGCTGCTTTTCTTCATCAGCCTGCTCGACCGCGCGAATATCAGCTACGCGGCCTTGCAGATGAACAAAGATCTCGGGCTCGGGCCCAGCGCCTACGGCTTTGCCGCGGGTATTTTCTTCGTCGGCTATTTCCTCTTCGAGATCCCGAGCAATATCGCGCTCGCCAAAATCGGAGCTCGGAAATGGCTTGGCCGCATCATGATCACCTGGGGCCTCGTCGCCATCGCCATGGCCTGGGTTTCAGGCGGGGCTTCGCTTTATTCGCTGCGCTTCCTGCTCGGCGTCGCTGAAGCCGGGTTGCTGCCGGGCGTGATGTTCTATCTCGCACGTTGGATTCCCGGCCGCGCGCGGGGCACCACGCTCTCTGTCCTTATGGCGACGACAGCAATCGCCTATGTCATCGGCGCGCCGCTCTCGACCTGGCTGATGTCGTTCAACGGCGTGCTGGGGCTGAAGGGATGGCAATTGATGTTCGTCGTCGAAGGTATCCCTGCCGTCATCTTCGGTCTCGTGACGCTTGCGACGCTGCCAGAGACACCCTCCGAAGCGAAATGGCTGACCGGCCCTGAGCGAGACACTTTGAACAACGCTATCGCGCGGGAAAGCGACGCGAAACAGGCGCACGGTCCCTCCTCCATGTGGCAAGGTTTAACCGATCGCCGCATTCTACTTGCGTCGGTTTTCACTTTCTTCTGCATTTGCGTCAACTTCGGAACGGTCTTCTGGCTACCGCAAATCATCAAGAGCTTTGGCCATATTTCGAATATGGAGGTCGGGCTTCTCTCGGCAATTCCCTACGCGCTTGGCGGCGTGGGAATGATCATCTGGGGGCGGCATTCCGATCAAACGGGCGAGCGTCGCTGGCATCTCTTTGCTGGCGCGGCGTTGGCTGCCGTAGGCTATACGGCGGCGGCCTTTGCGCCCGAACCTGTCTATGCCTTTATTGCGATCTGTATCGCGGCAATCGGCATCTGGAGCACGTTCGGCCTGATCTGGGCCTATGCAGGCGATCTCGTGGCCGGCCCTGCTGCGGCGACCGGATTTGCGATCATCAATAGCATCGGCAGCGCCGGCGGCTTCGTGGGGCCGTTCTTGATCGGCTGGGTGCGCACGCATACGCATGGGTTTTCGGGAAGTCTGCTGACGCTCGCGGCCTTCGGCGCCTTCACGGCCGTTTTCGCTTTGATGCTGAAAGGGCGGCCGATTCCGATACCGAGAGAAACGCTGGTTACAACCGCCGATCCAATACTGACCGCAGAGTGAGGGGACGCAAAAGCTGATTCGCCGACGGCAATCTCTTCGCCATATCCCGCAGCGTCGGGCGATGGCTTTCTACGATCTGGTTGATCGTGCGGAAGGGTTGCGCTCAACGATCTGCCGCCAAGAACATTGGGCGCGAGGCGGCCGCGATGATCGCGAGCATGATGACGAACGAGAAATTGATCCGAAAGAGGACGGCTCGGCGATCTTGGCGGGCTCGCCAAGCGGACGGGGCGTGAACTAAAATGTCCGCCTAGTGATGGAGTGTGATTTGTTTGAGCGTGCGAGATTCCGCACGATATTATATCAAGTCCTCGATGTCCTCGACGCCAGCGCTTTCAAGCGCGAGCCCATGACGCCTGGCGACGTCAGCATCAAGTTTCAGACGTGGCCATTTCGGCAGGCAACCTTGCGCCCGGCAAGGCGGCATCACGTCGCCGGATCGATTGAATGGTATTTCAGCTCGAACGGTCGCTTCCGCCATTTTCCGTGTCCGTAGCCTAGCATATCGATCCGCAGCGCAGAGCAGATAACTTTATGTGCATCATGCAATTTGCCGTCGAAAAACATAAAGCCCAGGATCGCCTGCTTATCGTATGCTCACCGTTGATCGACGCGGTATTGCAAACTGTCCCGCCAATGCCCATACACTTTCGGTGTCATCGGCAAATCGACGAATATCTGCGACGTCGATGTTTTGTCGAAGTCATTCGGCTGACTGAGGCCCCCTCCAGGCGAATATGTGCCAATGATCGTGCCGTCGGCCATGACAGCCTCGGCTGGCTCACATCCCCCTCGGTTTCTCGAAACCAGATAAAGTCGGACATCAAACTTCATTGGGTCGTCACGAAGCGAAGGCGGGCTGTATTATACCAGCGGCCCGAGGGGATGACTCGGGTGGGGATTCCCAAGGGTGCGAAATTCTGATTCGATCGGCGACGGTGGAATTGGAGGCGTGTGATGGCTGGGATTGCAGTGACTCGTCTGGATTTGTCAGCGTCTGAGCTGCGGCAGGCGTCAGCGCGATCGAAGAACGCGGCGGCCGCACGGCGGATGCTGGCGCTGGCGCTGGTGATGGAAGGGGCGGATCGAACGACAGCAGCGCGCAATTGTGGGATGGATCGGCAGACGCTGCGCGATTGGGTTCATCGGTATAATTCGGACGGACTTGCCGGCCTGGAAAACAAGATCCCGCCGGGCCGCTCATCGAGGCTGACGGCTGAGCAGAAGCAAGGCTTGATCGCGTTGGTGGAGGCGGGTCCGCAGGCCGGCAAAGACAAAGTCGTGCGGTGGCGGCGCGCTGATTTGCGGGATCGGCTTAAGCAGGATTTCGGGCTCGTCTTGCACGAACGCACGGTTGGAAAGCTTCTCGACGCACTTGGCTATCGCCGGCTTTCGGTACGTCCATTCAACCCCAAGGCGGACCCGGCCGCGCAGGAGGTTTTTAAAAAGAGTTCGCAGCCAATGTAGCCGCGGCTTTACCCGAACACGCGCGCGGTAAGCCGATCGAGATCTGGATGCAGGACGAAGCGCGGGTCGGACAACAAGGCACACTGACGCGGGTCTGGGCAAAGCGCGGCAGCCGTCCGCCTGCACCACGCGATCAGCGCAGGATCTGGGCCTATATCCTGGGTGCGGCGTGTCCGGCGAAGCGAGAGGCGGTGGGCGTGGTGCTGCCCTTTCTCAACGCTCGGTCTGTCTCGGTCCACCTCGATCTTATTGGTCGCAAAGTTGCGGACGACGCCCACGCGGTCCTGGTTCTCGACGGGGCCGGATTTCACATCGCAAAAGATTTGAATGTTCCGGCAAATATGACGCTGATGAAGCTTCCAGCCTATTCGCCCGAATTGAACCCGATTGAAAATGTCTGGGAATATCTGCGCGGCAACAAGCTTTCGAATACGGTGTACGAAACCTACGACGAGAGCGTATCTACGTGCTGCGACGCCTGGAACTTCTTTGCCAACGATCACGAACGGGTGGCCTCGATAACCACCCGGTCATGGGCAACGGTCAAAACCTAGGGCCGTTGGTAATAGGCGGAGGAACCAGGATCGCTAAGGGGACTTCGGAAGCTCCAGAAATGGCTATGGGCGATGCGCATAAATCTATTGTGGTCCACGACGCTCCGGACCATTGTGTTGCCCAGGTATTGGACAGGCCACGGCGCAAAGTCAACTAAGTTCTTGATTTTATTGGCGCGCCCAAGGGGAATCGAACCCCTGTTTTTGCCGTGAAAGGGCAACGTCCTAGACCGCTAGACGATGGGCGCGTGCGGGCCGAAGCACGGACGGGCGAGGTATAGAGAGCGTCGCCCGCGCTGGCAAGCCGAGAGACGGCGCCTGGCAATTTTATGCACTTCGGTCGCCCGGTTCGACCGGAGCGATGTCGAGCAGCCGAACTTCCATCCGCTCGCGGCCGTTCCAGCGGTTGCAAACGAGGCTTCCCGCGAGATGCAGCGGCTGCCCGCGCGCGGCAACGAGCGCCAGGCCAAGCGGCTCCTGCGCCGCGCGGAAAAGAATGCCGCCGATCTCCGCGCCGTCGGCCGACCTAGCCCGCCAGCGCAGATGCCCCTCTCCGACCGGCGTCACATCGGTCAACCGGTGCGCTGGAAAGACGAAGACGGGTTCTGGATTGCCGGCGCCAAATGGGCCGGCTTTTTCGAGCACGAGATGAAGTTCGAGGCTGGCGCCCGCGGCGCTCAGCGAGCCATCGACCAACAAGGCCTCGGCGGCGAGCGCGGCCGCGACCTTTCTTTCAAGCTCGGATTCCAGAAAAGCCGTGAAAGCGGCGAGTTGTCCGCGCGTCAGCGTGATTCCCGCGGCCATGGCATGGCCGCCGCCTTTGACGAGGAGCCCAGCTTCGACCGCGGCGCGAACGATTTTGCCAAGATCGACTCCGGGGATCGAGCGGCCGGAGCCGGTGCCTGTCTCGCCCTCGAAGGTGATAGCGAAGGCTGGGCGGGAGAATCGCTCCCTAAGCCGCGCCGCGACGAGACCGACGACGCCCGGATGCCAGCCATCGCCGGCCACGAGGACGGCCGCGCTCGCTTCGGTGCGTTCTGCCGCCGCGAGAGCCTCCGCGGTCGCGATTTCCAGCGTCGCCGTCTGCACGGTCTGCCGCTCGCGGTTCAGGCGGTTCAATGTCTCGGCGATGTCTCGCGCGGCGATGGAATCGCGGCTTGCAAGCAATTTCGCGCCAAGTGCAGCGTCGCCAATCCGGCCGCCCGCGTTGATGCGCGGCCCAATGAGGAAGCCGAGATGATGCGCCGAGGGCGGGCCGCCTGCGCCGGCAACATCGAATAGCGCCGCAAGCCCCAGCCGTTCGCGCCCGCGCATTAGGGCGAGCCCCTTCGTCACGAAAGCGCGGTTCAGGCCGGTCAAAGGCGCGACATCGGCGACTGTCGCGAGGGCGACAAGATCGAGACCCGTCAGCAGATCCGGCGCGGGACGTGCCGCACTCCAGAAATCCGCCTGCCGCAAAACGCGATTGACGGCGATCAGGGCGAGAAAGACGACACCCGCCGCGCAAAGCTGGCCAAGGCCGGAAAGATCGTCCTGCCGATTCGGATTGACGACGAGGGCATCCGGCAAATGTTCGGGCGCCTGATGATGATCGAGAACGACGACGTCGAGACCCAGACGCCGCGCTTCGGCAAGCGGTGCATGGCTCGTCGTGCCGCAATCGACGCAGACGAGAAGCGTAGCCCCCGCCCCGGCCAAGGCGGTGATGGCCTGGACATTGGGGCCGTAGCCCTCGAAAATCCGGTCTGGAATGTGGATCAGATGCGGCGTACCGGTCGCGGACAGGAAATCGTCGAGGAGGGCCGCAGACGCGGCGCCATCGACGTCATAATCGCCGAAGATGGCGATCGTCTCACCGGCCCTGATCGCCGCGCCGAGCCGCGCCGCCGCCGCATCCATATCGGCAAGACTGGAAGGATCAGGCAAGAGTTGGCGCAAAGTCGGGTCGAGATAGGCCAAAGTCTCATCAACGGCGATCCCCCGCCCCGCGAGCACCCGCGCCAGAAGGTCGGAGAGGCCATGATGCTGTATCATGGCCAACGCCTGCGCCTGCCCGGCTGCGTCGAGCCGCGCACGCCACGGCCGGCCAAGGGCCGAACGCGCGACGCCCAACAGGGGCCGATTCGGTGCAAAAGGGAGAGGTTGGCTCACGCCTCAATCTAACAGAGGCGCGCGCGCAGATCAGCGCCTTGGTGCGTCCTTCAACAGATCAACATAGCGCCGGGAAGCCAAGGCGCCGCCAGTGTGACGACACCTTGGCAGATCAATATCAGGCGTGCGAATGCGCCTCGACATGATGCTTGGCGGCTTCGCCGGCATGATGATCGGCCTGGAGGCCATGACCATGCGCAACGTGCGCGTGATGGCCCGAAAGGTGATGCTCACCCTCTTCGTGGTGCTTGGCGGCTTCGCGATGATGCTCGGCGGCCTTTTCGTGATGGTCGGCGGCGGCTTGATGATGCTCGGCTTTGTTCAAGGTGCTCATTTTTTTCTCCCCAGAAAGGCGGCTGGAGCCGCGAACAAACCCTGCCGGGCCAAGATGCCAAAGCGGTGACATTCGCATGAAGGATTGGCGAATTTCGGGGAGAGATTGTGGAATAAAAACAAATGTTTAGCGTAGACTCGCTGCGGAAAAATTGTTTCTCGAAAGTCGCGGCGGCGAGAAAAATCGAACCATTTCAAGCTCGTGAGATCGGGCTTGGCGTTGCGCCGGGGCCACAGGCCCGCACCAATTTACGTGGATGTCCGGGCGGCCATAGTTTCGTCCGGGGCCGCCCCTTACGTTGATAGACTTCGTATTTGAAGATGATTTGGCATCGCTGGGACAACATGGTGAGCGACGCCGACGACAAAGAGAAGACGCCGCGCCCTGAAAAAGCTTCGGAGCGGGCGCGCCTTGCGGAGGCGTTGCGCGAAAACTTGCGCCGCCGAAAGGTCCAAAACCGCGCACGCACAAAGAGCGGGGCAAAGACAGCCTCGGAGCCGGACTCGCCGGCTTAGTTCGATTTAGGGGGACAGATGGATCGCATCCGGATTGTAGGCGGACACGCGCTTGAGGGGACGATCGCCATCTCCGGTGCCAAGAATGCAGCCCTGCCCCTGATGATCGCGTCAATGCTGACGCGGGACACGCTGACGCTCGAAAACATTCCGCGCGTCGCCGATGTCGGCATGCTCCTCCAAATCCTAAGCCATCACGGCGTCGATTACAGCGTCGATGGCCGCCGCCCCGGCGATGATCCGCATGCCAGCCGCACTCTGCACCTCACCGCGCGCGACATTGTCGACACGACGGCGCCATATGATCTCGTCGCCAAGATGCGCGCGAGCTTCTGGGTCATCGCGCCCCTCGTCGCCCGGATGGGCGAAGCCCGCGTATCGCTGCCGGGCGGCTGCGCCATCGGCACGCGGCCGGTCGATCTTCTGCTCATGGTGCTCGAAAGGCTCGGCGCTGAGATCGAGATTGAATCCGGCTATGTCCGCGCCACAGCAAGGAATGGACTGGTTGGGGCGGAAATCCATTTCCCGAAGGTGACCGTCGGCGGCACGCATACCGCCCTCATGGCCGCGTCACTGGCCAAGGGCCATACGTTGATCACCAATGCCGCCTGCGAGCCGGAAGTCACCGACGTCGCTGACTGCCTCATCAAAATGGGCGCCAAGATCAAAGGCGTTGGCCAATCGACACTAGAGGTCGAGGGCGTCGGCTCGTTGTCGGGCGCGACGCATTCCGTTGTGCCGGATCGCATCGAGGCCGGCACCTATGCGATGGCGGTGGCGATGGCCGGCGGCGATGTGCTCCTGGAGCGCGCGTCGCCCGATCATCTCGGCTCGGCGCTGGAAGTTCTCGGTCAGGCTGGCGCCGCGATCACGATCAACAACGAAGGCATTCGCGTGCGCCGCAACGGGGCCGGCATTTCGCCCGTCGATGTCGAGACGGCGCCCTTCCCCGGCTTCCCTACCGATCTGCAAGCGCAGTTCATGGCGCTGATGACCAAGGCCAAGGGCAATTCGCGCATCACCGAGACGATCTTCGAAAATCGTTTCATGCATGTGCAGGAGCTTGCCCGGCTCGGCGCGCAAATTCGCCTCGACGGCGACGTCGCCTATGTCAAAGGTGTCAAGGAACTGCAGGGCGCGCCGGTGATGGCGACCGATTTGCGCGCCTCCGTCTCGCTCGTCATCGCGGCGTTGGCGGCGAAAGGTGAGACGGTTGTGAACCGCGTCTATCACCTTGATCGGGGTTTCGAGCGACTGGAGCAGAAACTCGGCCGGTGCGGCGCAGTGGTCGAACGGATCTCGGGCTCGAACTAAATAAGTCTGCGCCTTGATCTTTCCGTACCGCCTCCTCACATGCTTGTTATCGCCTATGAAGGAGGAACCTGCGCCATGACGGCCCCGCTGCGTCTGATCGCTCTCGATACCGAAGATCTCGCGATCATGTCCGCGCATCTGCAGGACTCGCTCGTCACCGTAGGCGACATGGCTTATCTGCCGCGCTCCAAGCGCTTTGCGGCGGTTGCCGCCCGCTTCGACTGGGTTGCCGAGGCCGAAGGCAAGAAGGAGCGCTGCGAGACCGGCTTCCACTTTGAGCGGGTTTTGAAGGTTTCGCGCAGCGGCTTCTCCCAGCAGGACCCGGCGCAGCGCTTGATGCTTCTGAGCGTCGCGTTCGCGGAGACCGATAGCCCTGCGGGGCAAGTCGTCCTGACGTTTTCCGGCGGTGCCGCCATCAAACTCGATGTCGAATGTCTCGAAGCCCAGGTGCAAGACCTTGGACGCCGTTGGACCTGCACAGCATGCCCGAACCACGATCTCGAGGAAGTTTCGCAGAAACAGGCGAGTTAGTTTCCGCCGCAATCGAAATATCTGCGCAATTCGGCTAAGCTGACCCACGTGTTTGAGAGCCTCTATCAATCCTTCACCGACAGCGCCGATGCGTCGCAATCCGCGGCGCGGCTCGCGGCCTTGCGAGCCGAACTAAAGAAGCACGGGATCGACGGCTTCATCGTGCCGCGCGCCGACCGGCATCAGAACGAATATGTTCCGCCCTCAGAAGAACGGTTAGCCTGGCTCACCGGCTTTACCGGTTCGGCCGGTCTCGCGATCGCGCTTCAGGATTGCGCGGTTCTCTTTGTCGATGGCCGCTATACAATCCAGGTGCGCGAACAGGTCGATCTGAAGGTTGTTGAACCTGTTGCTCTCGCCGCGACAAACCCGGAAAAATGGCTCGAAGGCAATCTGCGCGCGGGTGCGAAGCTTGGTTACGACCCTTGGCTTCATACGCCGGGACAGATCGAACGCTACGAGAAAGCCGTCAAGGCAGCCGGGGCGGAACTCGTTGCTGTCGAAAAAAATCCGATCGATACGATCTGGGCGGAGAGGCCACAGCCGCCGCACGGTGCCGTCAAACGCCATCCGCCAAAGCTTGCGGGCGAGTCGGCCAAGAAAAAACTTGCACGCGTGACCACCGCGCTCGGCAAAGCCGACGCGTTGCTGATCAGCGATCCGCATGCAGTGGCGTGGGTGTTCAACATCCGCGGACAGGATGTGGATCACACGCCCCTACCGCTGGCTTTCGTGCTCATCACGCGCGACGGCTCACCGCGCCTCTATATCGAAGCCGCGAAGCTGAATTCTAATGTGCGCGCCTATCTCGAAGAGCACACTGATATTGCGGACCCGGCAGCGCTCGAAGACGATTTGACGCGCCTTGGCATCGAAACGAAACGCGTTCTCTTCGATGCCGCGACGGTTCCCGCGAAACTGACGCGGCTTCTCAAAGAGGCCGGCGGCACCGCGGACGTCGGCGCGGACCCGATTGCGCTGATGAAGGCGCGCAAGAATCCCGCCGAGCTTGAGGGCACACGTGCCGCGCATCTGCGCGACGGCATTGCGATCGTTCGCTTCCTTCGCTGGTTTTCCGAAGAAGCTGCACAGGGCGGATTGACCGAGATCGCGGCGGCGCAAGCGCTCGAAACCTTTCGCCGCGAGACCGGCTTATTGAAGGATGTTTCCTTCCCGACCATTTCGGCCGCCGGCCCGAATTCGGCGATCCCGCATTATCGCGTGACGGAAGCGACGAACCGCAAGATCAAGCGTGGCATTTTCCTCGTCGATTCCGGCGCGCAATACGAAGACGGCACGACCGACATTACCCGTACGCTGGCCGTCGGCGCGCCGACGCAGGAAATGCGCGACCGTTTCACGCGTGTGCTCAAGGGACACATCGCCATCGCACGCGCATTGTTTCCGCAGGGCACATCGGGCGCACAAATCGATGCTTTTGCCCGCCTGCCATTGTGGCAAGCCGGTCTCGATTTCGATCACGGTACGGGCCATGGCGTCGGCTCCTATCTATCGGTCCATGAAGGACCGCAGCGCATCTCGAAACTCAGCAATGTCGCGCTGGAGCCCGGCATGATCCTGTCGAACGAGCCCGGCTATTACAAAGCCGGACACTTCGGCATTCGGATTGAAAATCTCGTCGTCGTCACGCCCATCAAGATCAAGGGCGCCGAGCGCGACATGCTCGGATTTGAGACGATCACCTACGCGCCAATCGATCTCACGCTCGTCGAACCAAAATTATTGGATCGGAACGAAATCGCGTGGCTTGACGCTTATCACGCAAAAGTCCGCAAACTCATTTCGTCGCATCTCGACCCCGGCGAACGCGAATGGCTCAAGCAAGCAACGCAGCCGATCAACAACGCAAAGCCGGCAAAGCGCCGCAAGGGCAAGCATGGCCGGCATTGAAAATGTCTCGGATACGGCTTTCTGGGTCGCGCATTATCGCGCGAAGGAAAGCGCGCGGCCTGATGCGCTCTTCCATGATCCGCTCGCCGGGCGCCTCGCGGGCACACATGGCGAAGAGATCGCCCGCGCCATTCCCGGTCGGGTAATGACGGGCTGGATCATTTCGCTGCGCACTTGCATCATCGATGACTTTCTGCGTTTCGCCATCGAGCAAGGTGTCGACCTTGTACTCAATCTCGGCGCCGGCCTCGACACCCGGCCCTATCGGTTGGATTTCATCGACAAGGTCACATGGGTCGAAGTCGATTATCCGGCGATGATCGCCTACAAAGATGAGCAGCTTGCTGGCGAGGCGCCACGCTGCCAGCTCGAACGGGTCAAACTCGATCTCGCAGATACAGCGGCGCGACAGAAGTTCCTTGCTGAGATGAACGCACGCGGCAAAAACATTCTCGTGCTGACGGAAGGCGTGCTGCCATATCTCAGCAATGACGAGGTCAGCGCGCTCGCTGACGATTTGCGCAGACAGGAAAATATCCGCTTCTGGATCGCCGATTATATGGCAGCGGAGGTTCAAAGATTCCGGCGGCGGCTGTCGCGACGGCACTTGCGCAACGCTGCGTTCAAATTCGCACCGGGCGATTGGTTCGAATTTTTCGTGCGACGCGGCTGGCAAAGCAAAACGATGCGCTATTATTTCGAAGAATCGATCAAGCTCAATCGGCCGATCAAACTGCCATTGCCCTATCGGCTTGTGATGGGCGTGCGCTGGCTTTTCGCAACACGCCAACAGCGAGAGAATTTCGGCAAATTCGCAGGTTTCGCGCTGCTCGTTCCCGAGGATCGATAGTTCAATCGCGCGCGTCGGCGACGAGCTTCAGCCACGCATCTTCATCGATCGTCTCGACACCGAATTCTTTTGCCTTGGCGAGCTTTGAGCCGGCGCCCGGCCCCGCCACGACGAGATCGGTATTCCTCGAGACGGACGCCGCGACCTTGCCGCCGAGACGTTCTGCCTGCGCCTTGGCCTCATCGCGCGTCATGCGTTCAAGCGATCCGGTGAACACGATCGTCTTGCCGGCAACGGGGCTCGACGAGACGACCGCTTCCATCGGCGTCACCGTGACATAGTGGAGCAGTGCATCAAGCTCGGCTTCGTTATGCTTCTCGCCGAAGAAATCCGCGACGGCTTCCGCAACGATGGCGCCAAGCCCCTCGATATTGTCGATCTCCGCGCGCGCCTCAGAGCCCTCGCTCGCGATGCGCGCCGTCTGACGTAACGCCTCGAACGTTCCGAAATGGCGCGCGAGGCGACGCGCGTTGGTTTCGCCGACATGGCGAATGCCAAGGGCGAAAATGAAACGGTTCAGCGCAATCTCGCGCCGCGCCTCGATCGCAGCGAAAAGCTTACGCACCGAGGTCTGACCATAACCCTCGCGATTGGCGAGTTTCGTCAAGCTTTTCGCGTCACGTGCGGCGAGTGTAAAAATATCATCGGGCTTTGTAATCAGCCCGTCGGCATAGAATTGATCGATCTGCTTTTCGCCCAGTCCTTCAATGTCAAAGGCCAAACGCGAGACGAAATGCTTGAGGCGTTCCTTCACTTGCGCCGCGCAAATCAGACCTCCGGTGCAGCGGCGTACGACATCCGCGCGACCGGTTTTCGGATCGATTTCGCGAACGGCGGCCGAGTCGCACACAGGACATTTGTGCGGAAACTTATATGGCTCTGAACCTTTCGGCCGCTTTTCCAGAACAACGCCGATGATTTGGGGGATGACATCCCCAGCGCGCTGCAACCGTACGGTATCGCCGATGCGAATGTCTTTGCGCGCGATCTCATCTTCATTATGCAATGTCGCATTGGCGACGATGACGCCACCGACGTTGACCGGATCGAGCCGCGCAACGGGCGTCATGGCGCCAGTGCGGCCGACCTGAATTTCGATATCGCGTAGGATAGTTGTCGCCTGCTCCGCCGGAAATTTATGCGCAACAGCCCAACGCGGCGCGCGCGAGACGAAGCCCAGCCGTTCCTGCAAGGCAAGATCATCGACCTTATAGACGACACCGTCGATGTCGTAGCCAAGCGAAGCCCGGCCGCTTTCGATGTCATGATAATGGCGCAACAAGTCTGCTGCTGAATGGCAAAGCATTGTGAGTGGATTGACCGTGAACCCATATCGCTCGAATTTCCCGATCATCCCCATCTGGGTCGTTGACGGCATCTTGCTCACCTCACCCCAGGCATAAGCAAAGAAGTGCAACGGCCGCGATGCGGTGATCGCGGGATCAAGCTGCCGCAACGAGCCCGCTGCGGAATTGCGCGGATTGGCGAAGAGCGCCTTGCCGGCCTCCGCCTGGCGCGCGTTAAGCGCGGTGAAATCAACGCGCGTCATATAGATTTCGCCGCGCACCTCAAGCACGTCCGGCGGATCGTGCTTCAAGATATGCGGTATCTCGTGGATAGTTTTGACGTTTGCCGTGACGTCCTCGCCCTCATAGCCATCGCCGCGTGTTGCCGCGAGGACAAGCCGGCCGCGCTCATAGCGCAGCGAACAGGAAAGGCCGTCAATCTTGGGCTCAGCCGTCATCGCCAGCGGCGAGTCAGCGGCAAGTCCAAGGAAACGCCGGACGCGTGCGACGAATTCTTCGACATCGGAATCGGCGAAAACATTTCCGAGCGAGAGCACCGGCACTTTGTGGCGGACTTTGACGAATTTTTCTGACGGCGCCGCGCCAACGCGTTGGCTCAGCGATTTGTCGGTGACGAATTCGGGATGAGCCTTTTCCAGCGCCTCATAGCGTCGGCGCAACGCGTCATAGTCCGCGTCAGAAATTTCGGGCGCATCCTCGCGGTAATAAAGCGCATCATGATGCGCGATTTCGGCACCGAGGCGAACATATTCCGTGTGGGCGTCGGCGCTGTCAGCAGCGAGGAGAGTCTTTGGCTTTGTCACGCCGAAAATCTAGCGCATCGCGACCGAAAGAGGAAATCGATTTCACGCTGGTGCGGCGAATTCGACCATAAGCTTGGTCGTGTCCGCCTCACTCAATATTTTGATTCAATTGGGGCGCCACCAAAGGACTCAAATTTATAATTCAAGCCGAGACGCGCGATGTGATACATCGCGCGCGTGCCGAAGCCGACGATACCCGTGGCGGGACTATTAAGCTGATCCCAGCGTGCGCCGTTGAAATCGTACAGATACTCCGCTTTCACCGAAAAATGGTCGGTGATCGCATATTCAGCGCCGATGCCGACAACACCAAAATTTGGAAATACACCGGCGTGTGTCTGCGTCCGGGAAATGGAGACGCCAGCAACGTTGTAATAATTATCAACGGTCGCGTAGCTGAGACCGCCGGTCAGATACACGAGCAATCGGTCAAAAGCATATCCCAGCCGCAAACGTAGTGTCCCAAAATTCTCGAAGTCTGTTCCGATGCGGAGCGTGCGGCCGGACGCCGAAATATTTATCCATCCCTTCACGTCGCCCCAATCTGAATCGGCTTCGATGCCGATCAGGGCATGATTCAGGAACGGCAGACCCGAAATCGATTGATCTGAAAGCTCATAATTATAGCCGACCTGGCCGCCAATAACGGGGCCAGTCGAGGTGATGCCGCTGGTGCCCCCACCACCCGGTATACCTGGGGGAAAGTATTGATAGACAAAGGCGTAATGATCGAGGGCGACACCGCCGTTCACACCCGCATAAAGGCCCGTCCAGCTGAACACTGGTGGCGGCGGTGCGAAGACCGGCGCTTTTTCGGTCGGCAGATCGGCGGCGAATACCGCCCCACACGAAGCAAGCGCGCCAAGTAGAAAAAAGGCAGTGACGGCGCCGCGAATTCTCGGTTGAGAGATGTTTGCAAAAATCATCAATCACGTGCTCAAATTCGAAGACCACAATGCCGGACCGTCAGGGCGCTGCAAGCCTAAGCGTACCCGGGCGTTGAAATTCGCCGACGAGTGGCATTCGCGCAGCACTTATCTTTGACGCCGGCATCACGCGCGGGGCGACAGTCGAAGAGCTCCACGGTCGATAAGCTTTGGGAAAATCGCTGGATTTTCGATTTAGCCGCGGCTGTTCATCAGCCGACTGGCGGCCGCCCGCGCTTCGGCAGTAATTGTTGCGCCTGCGAGCATCCGCGCAATTTCTTCACGACGAGCGGCTTTCGTGAGAGTCAAAACACGGGTCGCGACGCGCTCGCCCTCGCCCATAGCATCCTTGGTGATTCGAAAATGCTCGCCGGCCTGCGCCGCCACCTGCGGGGCATGGGTCACGGCGAGGACCTGAATGCCGCCCGCGAGTCGGGCAAGCCTTTGGCCGATCGCATCGGCGACGGCGCCGCCCGCGCCGGTATCAATCTCATCGAAGACGAGCGTGGGCGCCGAGCCACGATCTGCCAGGACGACTTTGAGCGCCAACATGAAGCGCGCCAATTCGCCGCCCGATGCGACCTTCATCAGCGGCCCGGGACGCGTGCCGGGATTGGTCTTCACCCAGAATTCGACTTGATCGATGCCCTCAGAAGTTCCGGCGGCAGCATCGGTCTGCAATTTCACGATGAATTCGGCGGTCTCCAATTTTAACGGCGGCAACTCGATATTGACGGCACGTTCGATCTCGCCAGCGGCGAGCCGGCGTGCCGCAGACAAAACCTCTGCCGCGCCGTCATATGCCGCCGCCGCGCTTGTGACCGCGTCGCGAAGCCGGACCAGCCGGGATTCGCCAGCTTCGAGCCGCGAGAGATCGTCGCCGATTTTGTCCTTCAACGCCGGCAACGCTTCGACGACAACGCCGAATTTGCGGCTCGCAGCGCGCAGCGCAAACAGCCTCTCCTCGACCTGCTCCAATTCGCCCGGATTGTCGCCGGCGATGCGCAACGCTTCGTCGAGCGCCTGGCGTGCGGCATCGAAGGCGGACAGCGCCGCATCGAGAGCATCGACGGCCGGCGCCAACAGATCAGGCGCCTGAGACCGCCGCCGTTCTAGCCGCCGCAGGGCTGAGGCGATCGCGCTCATCGGTGCGCCATCTCCGCCGATCGCCTCAGCGGCGTCGCGCAATTCACCGCTGACCTTCTCGGCCTGCATCAAGGCCTGCCGACGCTCGGCAAGCGCCGCCTCTTCGCCGGGTGCGGCGGCAAGCTTGGTCAATTCGGCATGCGCATGGGTCAGATAATCAGCCTCGCGCCGCGCCTGTTCGACGCGCGATTCTTCCGCCGCATAGACGGCTTCCGCTGCGCGGAGGGCTTTATAGCTGGCACGAACGGCTTCGCGCTCGCCAGCAAGGCCGCCGAACGCATCAAGCAATTGGCGGTGCGCGTCGGCGTTGACGAGGGCGCGGTCGTCATGCTGGCCATGGATCTCGACAAGCTCGCGCGCGATCGCGCGCAGGGCCTGGGCGCTGACCGGCTGATCATTGACGAAGGCGCGGGTGCGCCCGTCTCCCATCTGGACACGGCGCAGGATCAGCGCTCCATCGACATCGATATCTTGCGTCTGCGCGGCTATGAGCGCGGGATGGCTCAGGGGCAGATCGAACACGGCCGTCACCTGACCCTGGCCTGCCCCCTGACGGACAAGCGTGCCGTCGCCCCGCGCGCCGAGCGCGAGGGAAAAAGCATCGAGCAGGATGGATTTGCCGGCGCCGGTCTCGCCGGTGAGCACCGTCAGGCCGCGATCGAACTCAAGATCGAGCTTTTCGATCAGCACGATGTCGCGGATAGCGAGCTGAGCGAGCATAAGGCACCCTACGCGGACAGCGGACACCGCGGAAGCGAAAGCAGAGCAGCTAGACCAGAATCGTGCGAGAATAAAGCATGAACATGACCCTTCGAGCAAGGGCCACGCTGGCGCTCCCGTTCAATATTAGCCGACGCTGTGGAAGACCTTGGAAATCCAGGAGCCCGTATCTTCGTGCGGCTGCAAACCACCCTGCTGCAACCTCGCATAGGCATCCTTGTACCAAGGTGAGTCCGGAAAATTATGCCCGAGAACGGCGGCCGCGGTCTGCGCCTCGTTGACGATGCCGAGGGCCAGATAGGCTTCCTCCAGCCGCAGCAATGCTTCCTGGGTGTGGCGCGTATTCTGATAATTTGCCAGAACATCGCGGAAGCGATTGATCGCGCCGGTGTAGTCGTGCTGTTGCAGATAGTAGCGCCCGACCATCATATCCTGGCCGGCGAGCTGATCGCGCGACACCTGCAGCTTATAGCGCGCATCGTCCGCGTATTGCGATTTCGGAAATTTATCGATGAGCTGCTGGAAGACGATCGCGGCCTTCTTCGCCCGGTCCTGATCGCGGCTCACGTCCGGAATCTGATTATAATAGGACATGGCCTCGAGATAATAGACATAGTCGAGATCGGGAGCCGACACATAACGGCCGATGTAACGTTGCGCGGTACCGATCGCATCGTCGTAATTGCCGTTCTGGTATTGCGTGAACGTCTCCATAAGCAGCGCTTTACGTTCCCATTGCGAGAACCCGTATTGCTTCTCGAGCGCCGAATATTTCTTCGTCGCCTTGTCGTAATCGTGCGAATTGATGTCGACGAGGCCCTGATTATAGAGCGTCTCAGCCGGAGTATCAGGGACGACTTTGGTCTCGTATTTTTCGCCGCTGAAGATGTTCATCGGGTTGAACGAACCGAGCGAGTCGAGCGAGTTCGAGCAGGCCGCGATCGGCAACGTGAGCATCAAAATGCCGATGGCTTGCAGGCCAATGCGCAGGCCGTGACGGCGAACGGGGCGTTGCGGAACCAAGGCTACAGGCATGTTGGACAACTCGACCATGGCTCGACGAAGGACCGGGCCGGGTGTGCGACAGTATCCGCTTCACCCCAGCCGTCAGCTAACTCCTCGGCTGGATAAGAGGCATTTCTGTGGCAAATGCAACCCACTCAGCCCTCTCAGTATCCGGGACACCGCGGGAAATCACGGCTCTAACGTCCACCGCCGATGGCACACGGGAACTTCGTGGCCGATCTGCCACGCCGATTATATTTATCCCTGTCAGCACACGCGCGAAATGCGTGCGGTGCGGCGGATGAAACGAGAGAAGAACATCGGCGCTTGTAGTGTGCACGTATAAACGTAACTAGCCGGGCGATGCCCGGCTAGAAAGATTACAGAAAGACGCTTCCGTGGATCAGTTCGATTGGCGGCGCAGGAACGCCGGGATCTCCAATTGATCGTCTTCGATCGAGCGTGGCGCCGGCGCACGGCCCTGATGGGCGTCGATCGCAGACTGGACCTGCCGCGGCGCGGGCTGTGTGGGCCGCTTGCCATATTCGGCATGCACGTTACCCGGCTGAGCGTGGCGCGGTGTAGGCGCCGCGATCCGCGCCACCGACTCGCGCACTGGAACGTTCACCTGACGCGGCGGTTCATCGTGCCGGCTGACGCCGAAAGCTGCCAAGCGTTCCAGCAGGGTTTTGCGATGCGGTGCATCGATTGGCTCGGCGTGCTGGGCGCGAATCTGCTTTTGGGCCGGCATGGGCAGATCCTCGATCTGCGGCATGCGCTGGGCACGGACAACCGGCGATTCCGCTGCCGGGGGAATAAACGGGCCAGCATCGAAGGGTTCGGGCTCGGGCAATTGCGCGGGCTCAGGTTCGACATATTGCGGCGCAGAGGCGCGCGCGGGCTGCAGATGCACGCCGCGCGTCGTCGTTGACTGAACGGCCTGCGCTGCGGGTGCCGGCTCCGCGTAAGTCACCGGCTCTTCGTAACGCGGCGCTGGCGCTTCTGCCGCCGCGCGGCGCTCCGCCAGAATTTCGCTCGTGCGAACTTCGGCGCGAATCCGCGGCCGTTCCGTCACTTCGGCGATCCGCGTTTCAATGGGGTTGAACGCCCGCATGTCTTCGCTGTCGATGCCCGTTGCGACGACCGAAACACGGACCATGCCGTCGAGATTTTGGTCGAAGGTGGCACCGAGAATGATGTTGGCGTCTTCGTCGACTTCCTGGCGGATGCGGCTCGCCGCCTCGTCGACTTCGTAAAGCGTGAGATCGTTGCCGCCAGTGATCGAGATCAACAGGCCGCGCGCGCCCTTCATCGACACTTCGTCGAGGAGCGGATTGGCGATAGCGGCCTCGGCCGCGAGGATCGCGCGCTTCTCGCCTGTCGCCTCGCCGGTGCCCATCATGGCCTTACCCATTTCGCGCATCACGGCGCGAACGTCGGCGAAATCGAGATTGATGAGGCCCTCTTTCACCATCAGATCGGTGATGCAAGCGACGCCCGAATAAAGAACCTGATCGGCCATCGCGAAGGCGTCGGCGAATGTGGTCTTTTCGTTGGCGATGCGGAACAGGTTCTGATTGGGGATGACAATCAGCGTATCGACCGACTTCTGCAATTCAAGGATGCCTGAATCGGCGACGCGCATGCGCCGCACGCCTTCGAACTGGAACGGCTTGGTTACGACACCGACCGTGAGGATGCCGAGTTCACGCGCGGCGCGCGCGATGACCGGGGCAGCGCCCGTGCCCGTACCGCCGCCCATGCCGGCAGTGACGAAGCACATATGTGCACCTGCGAGATGATCTCGGATTTCTTCGATAACTTCTTCAGCTGCGGCGCGGCCGACTTCCGGTTGGGAACCAGCGCCCAGACCTTCCGTGACCTGCATGCCCATCTGTATGATGCGCTCGGCGCGAGATGACATCAAAGCTTGGGCATCGGTATTCGCGACGATAAAGTCGACACCAATGAGGCCCGAAACGATCATGTTATTGACGGCATTGCCCCCGGCGCCGCCGATGCCGCACACCATGATGCGGGGCTTCAGTTCTCTCAGCTCTGGAGCCTTAAGATCGATCGACATTTTTTGGCCTCATGACGTTGGAGCGCTTTAAGAGCGCCCGCTTGTTATCCCATTACGCCGAAGAACGAATCAGCCGCCGCGCTTAATCGTTCTTCTTCATACCAACTAAAAACTTTCTCTCAACCATTGCCCTACGCGGGCGAAGTAACCGTTTGTGCCGTCCGCAGATTCCGCCGCGCGCCGACGCGGACGGAAATATTCGATCTTCGCAGCCTGCGGATAGACCAGCAGACCAACAGACGCAGAGAAGCTAGGGCTCTTCGCCGACTCCGGAAGTCCCTGAATTCCCAATGGCCTGCCGACACGAATTTGACCTGAAAGTATGCGCTTTGCCGCTTCCGTCATGCCTGTCATCTGACTCGCGCCACCCGTCAGAATGAAACGAGAGGCCGAGGTCGCCGGAAAGCCGGCTTTCTTCAGGCGGTCACGTACAAGCTCCAAAATTTCTTCGACGCGCGGACGAATTATTCGCACCAGTTGCGATTTTGGCACATGGGTCGGCTGATCGCCGTCGTCACCCGCCAGCGTCACCGCAATCGTTTCGCGCTCGTCGGAGACCGAAGCGATACAAGCGCCGTAAAGCGTCTTGAGACGTTCGGCGTCTGCAAGCCTTGTATTCAAACCACGTGCGATATCCATCGTAACATGATTGCCGCCAAGCGCCAGTGCATCGACATGGACGAGTCCGCCGCCGAAGAAGACTCCGACCGAGGTCGTGCCGCCGCCCATATCGATAACGGTCGTGCCGAGTTCGACTTCGTCGTCAACCAATGCGGCAAGGCCCGCGGCATAGGGCGTAGCAACAACGGCCTCAACCACGAGATGGCAGCGCTCGACCGCGAGCATCAGATTGCGCACCACCGTCGCGTCGCCGCTGACGACATGCATATCGGCGCTGAGCTCGTCGCTCATCATCCCCTTCGGATCGCGGACGTTGCGCATGTCGCCAAGGGTGAAGCCGGTCGGCAATGAATGAAGGACGGCATTGCCCTGTGCCATCGTTCGTGTGGCGCAGGCTTCGAGCACCCGATGCACGTCGGATTCCGTGACAGCGCGGTCACCGATGCGGACCGAAGCCTGATAATGCTGCGAACCGATCCGGCCGCCGGTATTATTGACGATGACGCTTTCGACCTGAACACCGGCCATGCGCTCAGCCGCATCGACCGCACGCCGGATCGCGCCTTCCGCGGCCTCAAGGTCGACGATTACGCCGCCTTTCAGCCCGGCCGAACGCTGATGGCCAATGCCGAGAACCCGGCAGCGATGCGTGCGCCCGCGCAACGCCTCAGGCGCCTCGATAGGATCGAGCCGCGCGATCAGGCACACGACTTTCGATGTGCCGATATCGAGTGCCGACAGGATGGCGGTTTTACGCGCGGAAAGCGCCCGCATACGCGGCGGCAGGCTCATGTCCGCGCGCCTTTCAATTTGGATTTCTGCGCCAGAGCGGCGGCACGTTCAGCCGCGGCATTTTCCGACAGCCGGATAAACATCCGGCCCGGAACACGCAGGTCGACCGACAAGATGTCCTTGTCGAGGATGTGATCCTCGCGCTGCATCCGGGCAAGTTCGGCAATCGCCGCGGCGGCGCCGATTTCCGGCAGCGCGACTTCGACCTGATTGTCGATCTTTAACGTCCAGCGCCTTTGGGCGACGAGAATTCCGGCCTTGATCCGCGTCCGCAGATCACCGGCTGCATCAAGCAGCGCGACATATTCGTCAAGCCGCGCATTGGCACCGGTGCCGACGACGAGCGGCAAAGCCGCAAAACGCTGGTCGTCATAAGTATCTATTGCCGTGCCATCCACGGCGACGATCTTCACCGTGCCATCCATCTGCCAGAGCGCGTAGGGTTTGCGCTCCTCAACATCGATGACAACGTGACCGGGGAAGAGCTTGGTGATGCTCGCGTCCTTGACCATGGGCAGTGCCCTGAGACGTGCGCGCACCGCCTGAACGTCAAGGAACGGCAATGAATTCTTCGGGCCAACGCCGCTCGCGGTAATGACTTCCTGCTCGGTCAAAGCGTGTGCGCCGGAGATCGTGATGGTCCGAATGGCGAAGCCTGCGACCCGGGCGGCATAATCCGGCACACTGCCTTCGGCCGTAACGAAAGTGGAATATTCACCGCCAAGCCATGCACCATAGAGTCCGACTCCGATGAACAGCAGCAACGCGACAAGCGTGCCCACACCCGGCACAATGAAAAGTGCGAGGACGCGGTTCGCCGAAGACGACACACGCCGGCCAGAGGCACGGCGGCCGTAATCAGCGCTGAAAACCAGCGCCGGCGCTATATGGACAACTCCCGCATGGACCGGAGCGGAGGGTTGGAAGCCTTCGAAGGCCTCCCTCACCGGTCGCAGGAGGCGTCTTCCACCATCCATTTGACGAGCTCACCGAATGTCAGGCCGGCATACGCGGCGATTTCGGGCACAAGCGACGTGGCGGTCATGCCGGGCTGCGTGTTGACCTCAAGAATGACGATTTCGCCCGTACCTCCGGGGCGGTCGTCATAACGGAAGTCAGCACGGCTTACACCGCGACACCCAAGCGCCTTGTGCGCCTTGAGCGTCGACTCTTGAACAAAGTGGTAAATATTTTCTTTAAGATTTGCCGGAAGTTCGTGAACCGATCCCCCAGCGGCGTATTTGGCGTTGTAATCGTACCAACCGCCGTCCGAGGCTTTGATTTCAATGACATCATAGGCTTTGCCGTCGATGACCGCGCAGGTCAGTTCACGGCCTGCGACATAACGCTCAACGAGGACCTCCTCGCCATAAAGCCAGTCCTCCCGCGTTAACTCTTGTGGCGGATGAAGCCGATCTTCCTTGACGATGAGAACCCCAAATGAAGAGCCCTCGGCCAGCGGCTTCACCACATAGGGCGGCGGAAGAACATGCGTCTTGGCGGCGGTCAGACGATCGACCGTCCGGCTTTCGGCGACCGGCAGACCGGCCGCCTTCAAGACGTCTTTGGCGCGATCTTTTCGCATCGCCAGTGCAGAGGCGAGCACGCCGGAATGGGTATAGGGAATCCCGAGCATTTCGAGGACGCCCTGAATGATTCCGTCCTCGCCGAATGGGCCATGAAGCGCATTGAAAGCGACATCGGGCTTGAGATCAGCGAGAACCTGCCCGACGTTTCGATCGACATCGACCTCGGTGACCTGAAACCCCTGTTCCGCCAGCGCCTTGGCGCAAGCGGTTCCCGAATTTAGCGACACGCCTCGCTCAGCGGAAATCCCGCCCATCAAGACGGCAATGTGCTTTTTCATTGATATTTCCGAAAGTTACCGCTGGATATTCCGCTGAAAGCCGATATGCGGCTCTTTCAGATTGAAACGAAAAAACACTTTTTTAACCATGATTTACTCGGACGGCTTCGACAAAAACTTGAACCCCTGCCCGGTCAGGACTTTCACCGCCGCCTGCGAGCTTAGGAATGCCTCAAACGTCGCCGCGTCCGCGTTCTTCGAGCTTGCCAGAATGGTAACAGGATAGACGATGGGCGCGTGGCTGTCGGCGGAAAAAACATCGACAACACGAACTTTCGGCTCGGCCTTCGCGTCCGTTTTGTAGACGACGCCAAATTTGGCTTCGCCCCGCGCAACGAGCGCCAATGCATCGCGAACATTATTGGCCTGCGCCAATTTCGGCTCGACCGCGCTCCAGACGCCAAGCTTGGTGAACGCGTCTTTGGCGTAGATGCCAGCGGGGCAAGAGGCGATTGTGCAAACGGCGATCTTGCCGTCGCCAGTTGCTTTCGCGAGATCGAAGCCCGGCTTGATCTTAAGACTCGTATCGCTTCCGGCCGGCTCGACCAGAACGAGATCGTTGCCCAGAAGGTCGCGCCGCGTTCCTTTTGCGAGAAGATTTTTCTTTTGCAGGTAATCGACCCATTTGGTGTCCGCCGAAATGAAAACGTCGGCCGGCGCGCCCTGCTCGATCTGCTTCGCCAGCACGCCCGAGGAGCCATAGGAGAAGATGACTGTCTTGCCCGTGTCCTTGGCAAAAATCGGTTGGATCGCATTGAGAGCGGTCGCCAGGCTGGCCGCGGCGAAGACGACAACCTTCCCGTTTGCCTGCGCCGATGCCCCGTGTCCCGTGCCCAGGATGGAGACCCCGATCGCACAAAAAGCCATGATCCGTCGGATGGAAATAGACATGTCTTCCCTCAGAATTGCGGTCGGCGGCACGCCGAAACCTCCGGCTTTATGCAATGATTAACGCGCCCTGTGCAATAATGAACTATGCACAAGCTTACATAGCTTGTGACGCGAAATAACCTGCGGCCCTGCGTCTGCCGAATGCCGCATCGGTGCGTATTCTGAGTAGCCAATGCCTTCGCCATCTGATTTCCGGGCTGCCGATGCGCCGCTGATCGAAGCCGTCAAAGTGGACGATCCGCGCACAAGGCCGGGCGAAGTGACGTATCGCGTTCTCGAACCCAGGCACGAACCCAAGCAAAAGAACGCCGATAAACGTGCCGAAGGGCGCCACCGGACACGCTTGCACTCAGGCAAGATCCTCGACCTCACCAATAAATTTCTCATCGACTGTCAGATCCACAATCGCTCGGCGCATGGTGCGCGCCTCATCCTGGCCGCGAAGGTCAAAGCGCCCCGGCGGTTTCGCCTTTTCAGCGATACCGACGGCGAGCTTGTTGACGCCAAGATCATTTGGCAACGCGGCCAGAATGTCGGCGTGACTTTTCTGGAAGAAAAGCCCGAAGCCCTTACGCTCGCGCAAATCACCGCGCTGCGTAAAAAGCTCTACGTCGTCTAAGCTCCAGATCAGCGCGCGACGATCAACCCGCGCGGCGTGACCACGACCCATTGGTCGCCCCGCCGCTCGATTGCGATAACGCGCCCCACGCCCGGCACCATCGTCCCAAGTCCGACGCGGTAAACCGCATCGTCTTTGCCAACGATGAGCGCCTCACCGTCGCGAACGTAATGCAACCTGTAATTACTGACGAGGGGCACATCGAAATCTATGGAGGGCGGGGGCGCGCTAGCGCGTGCCGCATGAATGGTGCCGGTCGCTATATAATCGATGCCTTTTCGATCAGCCGGCGGCGCGACCTCTGCGACAGATGCCGGGTCCTGGTAATTGGGCTGGGCAAAAATCATCAGATGCTCAAGACCATTGAATGCGGGCCGCGGATGGGCACTCATATAAATTGCGAAGCTCGCGCAAACGACCGCCGTGGCGCCGCCGACGCCGCCAAGTAAGCCGTCGACGATCGAGCCCCATCCAAGCCGCGCCGCAGCCTGCTGCAAGAGAGGCGGCGCCGTTGTCGCGCCATCTCCCTTGTCCGCAATCTTCGCCGATTTGTTCCGCATGGAGGAAGCCATAGCGCCACCGCCGATCTAGGGTCTGTTATCCGATGAATTCACGCGCATCCTTGAACGAGGCAAAGCGGCGCTGGCCGAGCAGCGTCTCGACTTCGATCGAGCCATCGCCAAACAGGATATAAGGACGGTCCTTCAAGCGGCCGCGCTCGACGACTTTGGTGACGGGCTTTTTGCTGACCGCTTCACCAGGCCGCGAGGTTCGCTCCAGCACCGTATCGAAAAAATTCTTCAGGGCGCTGAAGCCAGTCTGCAGAGCGCCAAGGATCGCGAGACCGAAGCCGCTCAAAATCGTCGCCTGCGCAATGACAGGCATATCGAACGGCATCTTATGTCCGATTGCCGCCGCGAAGATTTGCAACGTCGGCGCGCCCGATAACAACAGCGCCCAGCCGAACGCCACAACCATGAATCCGATCCAGGTCAATCGATCAAAAGCCATTTGCCCCTCCATCTTTCAAAATTTGAATCCCTCTTAAGCGGACCGTTCGACTCTCACTTCGGTATGTCGCTCTTGGGAACGAAGTTCATCGCCTGCACCAGCACGTCTTTGACGACGGCGGCGTGGAGGCGTTCATTGACGCGACGCGCCAGATCTTTGGTCATTCCGTTCACGTCGTATTTTTCGAGGTGACGGAAATCGATCGTGGTGTCGGAATAAACTTTGCGAAACGTCTCATCGAGGAGATAGGCGTCCGGAGGAATCGGTGCCTTCGCGTTCTGATCGTAGGTATAGCCGAGTTCGGCGACGACATAGCCTTGCACAGCGCCGTCAGCGATCATCGGGATAGAGATCGGCGGCAGTTTCTTATATTCCATCGCCGGAGACGATTGTTCTTTTGGGGGCGGTGCGACGGCATGGAATCCACTCACGAAAATCGCAGCGTAGGCGGCGGCCGACGTCAGCAAGCAGATCCAAACGCAGCTCGCAATCAGCTTGATCATGATTGCTCGTACCTGCGATTGATCGACGAAGAATATGTGCCGTCAGATTCTTCTGACTGGATCGCACGGGAGATGACGGCACAAACCTGGCGCACCGCCTTAAGGTGAATTTCGAGCGTTGCGAGATTGCGCTCTAGTTTGCCGCCCAAGCGTTCAAGCATCCCCCGCGCGCTGTCATCGTGCGCTTCCGAGCCGAGTGCGCGGAGCGAACGGCTCAATTCCAATATCGCGTGGCTCTTGCGATGGTTGAACTCGGAAAAATCGATGGGGCGGTATTGCTCAAGCGTCGCGGTCTCAAGATCGACAAGACGTTCGATGCGTTCGACCGTCTGCGAAAATGCCTCCCGCAGCGCCTGAACGCGCGCCACATCGGTTACGGCTGCATTGCCCGTTCGCCTCGGCAGCTTAATTTTTGTGAATTCCATCATTGCCGGCGCTCATCATGAATGTTTGGCGGTGGCGACAGGCAATACCCCGAGCGAAGCTTGCAGCTCCTCATGCGGGTGCCAGCCATGCCGCGCGTGAGCGGACTTTACGTGTTTGGAGCCGATGCCCAGATCGACGGTCTTCGACAGACTCGTCCCCAATTCCTGGGCGAGCATAGAACGCCACACACCGGCGCCGGTTTCGGAACCGAAAAAGCCGTCGTCATCGTCGGGCATCATGTTGTCGACGAGGTTTTCGAGGAGCAGCGCGGTAAAGCCCTGATAGGCCTTCGTCTGCGCCGTTTCTTTCACCTTTTCAGGCTGCGTATTGGCAAACCGCGGCTCAGCGATAGCCGGAAGGGACGACCGCGGCGCGTTGACCTTGCCCAAAACGTCGCGGAATTGAACATCATCGACGGCGCCGTCCGCTCCGAGACGCGTCAGCCGCTCCACCGCCGCCGTCGATTTCGCTGGATCGGCGGCTCGTGCAACGTCGAGAAGAATATCGGAAGGCGGTTTGATTGACACGCACGCATCCCCTTTGGGCACAGTCCGACGAACTGTATGAAGAAGATGAGCTAGCTGGCTTACCGGAGGCTTGCGCCTTTGCGGTTCAACTCCGCTTCAATCGTCGCGGCCAGATCGCGGCGCTCATCGAGACGACGCGTGTCTTCAGTCGCGGTTTCGAGTGCGCGCTCCACCTGCTTCGTTTGCCGTCGGCGTTCGAGCAGAACTTTCGCCTGATCTTCGATCTCTAGTGCCAGCCGGCGCTTGGCGCGGCCGACGGCCTGCAGTTTATCGGCAAGAGTTTTCATGTAGGCAGGCGTGTAGACATGATTCTCGTCGAGGTATGAGACAAGCCGCGCCTCGGTCGCTTCCGCGCTAAGCCGCTGACGCTGAAGCGTCGCGAGCTTAATTTCGCCGGTCTTGCGGAGGTCATTTTGCAAGCTCGCGATCCGACGCAGCGTCTCAAGTCTCTTCGGCATCTCAACCGCCCGCCAGCCAATTCGAGAACCCCGCCATGAAAAGCCCAAGCACCTCTTTGAAGGTGAAGTAAAAGAGGAACAAGCCGCCGGCCACGGCAAATGGCGTCGCAATGAAATAGACTTGGATCTGCGGCGTGAGCTTGTTGGCGACCCCGACAGCGAGATTGAAGACAATGCCGAACAAAATGAACGGACTCGCGACTCTCAGACTGAGAAAGAATGCCTTCGACAGCGTGTCGGCAACCTGGATAAGTCCAAATTGGGGGCCAAATCCGGAGGCGACCGGAAGCGTGCGGTAAGACGCGACAAGGCCGCGTATAACTTCCAGGTGCTGATCGGTGACGAAGAGCAAGGTCGTCGCAAGGAAGATCAGGAAGTCGGCGATCGACGGCGTGGACTCGCTATCCTCCACCGAGACGCCCAGCGCGTTGGCGAGACCGATCTGCATCGCGATCGACGTGCCGAGCGTTTCGAGCGCCGCAAAAAAAATACGTCCCATAAGACCGATCAAGCTGCCGATGAGCGTTTCCGAAACGATGAGCTTTACGAGCGCAAATGCCGAAGCGTTACCGACGATCTTCCCGATCGTTTCGCCAAGGAATGGCGTCAAAGCCAGACTGATCGCAACGCACAGAAAGAGCCGCACGGTGACCGGGACACGCGGACTTGAAAATCCTGGCATCAGCATGAGGCACCCGGAGATGCGGCAGAAAAGAAGGAACGCCGTCAAAACCGCGTTCGATCCAGTCCAGATCACGAGATTGTTCCGAGCGACTTGATCTCGACGCCGCGGGCGATCTCCAGATGCGAGAGAACCGGCAATGTTGCAAACAGCCGCTCAATCACCATGCGCACGTAAGGCCGCGCTTCCGGCGTCGTAACGAGGACAAAGACATGTCCCTTGTCCATTCGATCGCGGATCGCGATCGACGCCTCGTTGCCGAATTGTTCGACCATGCCGGGGTCGAGGTCAAACTCGATCACATCGCCCTTTGCATCGCGTTTCAGGCTTTGGTGGAAAGCCAAGTCCCAGCGATTGCCGAGCCGCAGCACTTTCAACGTGCCATTGTCGAGGAGATCGCCGCAAATCTGTTGCGCAATTCGCATCCGCACGTGTTCCGTCACCTGCTCGGCACGACGCACGTGCGGCGCAATCTCGGCGATGGCTTCAAGGATCAATTGCAAATTGCGGATAGAGACTCGCTCTGCAAGCAGAAGCTTGAGGACCGCCTGCAGGCCGGAATAGGAAATTTGCGAAGGACAGATATCGTCAAGCAACCGCTTGTATTCGGGCCCAAGCCGATCGAACAGCGCACGCATGTCCTTGTAAGAAAGCAATTGCGAGAGATTATTGCGAATGACCTCGCTCAGATGCGTGAGCAGAACCGACATCACGTCGATCGATTCGAACCCCTGGCGCTTGAGCTCTCCCGCATAGGCTTCAGAAACCCACATCGCCTTCATGCCGAAAGCAGGTTCACGCACCTCCTCGCCGGGCAGGTCCGGCCTGCGGCCGTCGCCCACAACGACCAGCAGGTGGCCGACCATCATCGTGAACGACGCCACGACTGTGCCGTGAATTTTGATCTGATAATTTTTCGCCGGCACCATAAGGTTATCGGAAACCTTGATCTCCGGAACAACGAAGCCATATTGCTGGGCGAACTTTCGGCGCATCTTGGTGACGCGATGCATGAGTTCGCCTTGCGCCGCGAGCATGCGCGAGGAAAGCTGCTTGCCGAGACAAAGCTCGATCTCCACTGACTTCAACGATTCCTTGACGGATTCACGCGCTTCCTTCAGCGCCTTTTGTTCCGCCGCCGCGGCCGACGCACTGTCCACCGCCGCCTGCCGCGCGAGGCGCGCAGGGATTGTATAGCCGGCGAACGCCATGAGACTGCCCAGCAAGGCAAACGGGACGAACGGCAGCCCCGGAATAACGCCAAGTACAAACATCAACCCGCCGGCCACGAAGAGCGCACGCGGGTATTTAACCAACTGGCCGAGTACCGCCTGCTCGGCCGAGCCACGCGTCCCACCTTTCGAGACGAGAAGACCGGCCGCCAGCGAGATGATCAGGGCCGGAATTTGCGTGACGAGGCCGTCACCGACGGAGAGCTTTGTGAAAACATCCGTGGCCTGCGACAAAGGCATATCATAGCGGGTCGCGCCGATGATGATGCCGCCGAAAATGTTGACCGCAAGAATAATGAGGCCCGCGATTGCGTCACCACGCACGAACTTGGACGCACCGTCCATCGAACCAAAGAAGGAGCTTTCCTCTTCAAGTTCGCGACGACGACGCTGCGCCTCCTTTTCATCGATCGTTCCCGATGAGAGATCGGCGTCGATCGCCATTTGTTTTCCGGGGATGGCGTCAAGTGTGAAACGCGCGCCGACTTCCGCGATACGCGTCGCGCCTTTGGTGATGACGACAAAATTGACGGTGACGAGGATCGCAAAGACGATGAGCCCGATGACGAAATCGCCGCCCATGACGAGCCGGGAAAAACCGCCGATGACATAGCCTGCCGCGGAAGTACCCTCCGGCCCGTTTGAAAGAATGAGCCGTGTCGTGGCAATGTTCAGCGACAGCCGCAATAGCGTCGCGACAAGCAACACAGTTGGAAATGACGAAAAATCAAGCGGCCGCTGAATCCACAGCGCGACCATGAGAATGAGGACGGCAAGCGCGATAGAAAATGCAAGCCCGATATCGATGATGAAGGGCGGGATGGGTAGAAAGAAGACGGAGAGAATCGCAAGGATGCCGACAGCAAAGCCGACCTCCCGAATGTTACCCTTGCGCTCCGGCGCCAGTTGCGCCAGTTGCGCTTCCGCCACTACCCCCGCCATAACTCACCTGCCGATCGCGCGCCGCGCTCAATAGCCCTTTTCGATTCGCGAATAGACGTGTTCGGTGAAGACATACATCTGTCCGCCGACAAAGGACGCCGTGACCGTTAACGCCGCAAGAACGACGAGTATCTTCGGCACGAACGTCAACGTCGATTCTTGAATTTGTGTCAGCGCCTGAAACAGCGCGATGGCAATACCAACAAGCATGGCCGAACAAACCGCAGGCCCGGACATGACAAGCACAGTCCAGATGGCCTCACGGGAAAGCTCAAGCGCGTCGGCCTCATTCATGATCAGTTGATCGTCAAGCCGCTCGGCAACTCGAACTGTGTGCCGTCGCTCAAGGTCGTCGTGTTCGCCGCACTGCTGCCGGTCGTCAACGTCACCGTGCTGCCATCGGTCAACGTCGCGGTCGTGCCGCCACTGGAATTGAGATTGACGGATTCGACCGTGCCCTTTGTGGAACCGTCGGGTGAGGTTATTGTCTGCCCGATCATCTGTTCGGCCTGCGAAAGCGCGTTCGATGTCAGCATCGTATCGAGCTTCGAATTGGTGTCGATTTGCTGCTCAACTTGCGAGAACGACGCCAACTGGCTCATGTACTGGGTCGGATCCGTTGGGCTCGTCGGATCCTGGTTCTGCAATTCGGCGACAAGCAATTGCAGAAATTGATTGTAATTGACCGTCGCCGAAGCCGCGGCAGATTGCGGCTGCTGCGAAGAATTGGATGAATTCTGGGTCGGCGAAGTTGGAGATGTTGGATCGACTGACATAGGCGGTCTCCTTAAGCTGCCGCTCCGGCGATTGGGCCTTCGCCGACGCAAAGAACCTCAGCCTCGATCGGCAGCAATGTGCGAATGGTCTTCAACGCGTCGAACTTCCGATCTTCCGAGACGAACTGCTCGGCCGAATCGAGGCCGGCCAAAATTCGCGGTTCGGCGAATAACTTCCGATTATTCCTGATAGCTTGCGCGAACATTTCCGCCGCCGCGGGCGTATCCGCTGGATTCATCAGCATGATCTGCGTGATGAAATAGAGCTGCCGGAGCGGCGTGGTCACATCACCGACATTCATCACATGGGCTTCCAGCAGAAACGTCGCATCATTGAGCAATTCAATGGACACCTTGCGATCAACAAGCACGACCGCGCCGTTGATGTAGAGACGCTCGCCTGCGCGAAGTGAAATTCGCATCGTCGCCTCAATTCAAACCGTCGCGGATGATCGTACAAATCTCGATCAAACCACCGAAATTCTCGGTCTTGCCGAGTCGCATGCGATTGATTTCATTTGTGATCCAAATACCGATTGAAATCAGCTCGGCGCGCAAGGCGTTGGGCAGATCGTTTTCCGGCCTGGCTAAATCATCGATGAAAAGATGCCACAGCCTGTTCAGATAGTTCAGCGCTTCCGCGGCCTCCATCGACCTGACGCCCCTTTGCTGGCCGAGTTCCAGCAATTCGATCGCACGCTGCATGGCCTGCCGCTCTCGCGCGCGCGCATCTTGCGTGTTGCCTTCCATTATCTCTTGGTAAGAGAACTGATACATGGTTGCTGATCGCCCTTCCTAAGAACGCGGGTTAGAGGTATTTCACCAAGCTCAGCTGTGAAAGTTGCGATGTCAGCTCGTAAGAAGTTTCGATCTGCGTTTGCAGATTTGTCACTTCAGTCGTCGCGTCGAAAGGATTGACGCCCTCAAGATTGCCGATCTGCGTATTCAGAACATTCATTTCGACTGACATCTGATTATTGGCCGACGTAATGTCGCTCTGGGCGGTGCCCACGCCGGCTTGCACATTCGTCAAAGCCGTGAGGCCGGTGTTCAAAAGATTTTCGGCATTCGTCATGACAGTCTGCAACGTCGAGCTGCTCAAATTCTGCGTACCAACACTGGCGAGCATCGTGTAGGCCTGCGCAATATCCTGGAAGGCCGGATTGTTGGCGCTGACTGACGTGTCAACGGTTTGCGAAGGCGAGATTTCGCTTGTCGTTTCAGTATTGCTCGCCGACGACCAGTCTGATGTCCAGCTCGAACCCTGGAAGAGCGATGAGAACTGGCCGCCCAGGAAGCTCTGCATCTGGCTCGCCGTTATATTTGCGACGCCGGGATCGCTTTGCGAAAAGCCGAAAGAAGACGAGAACGCGGAATTGACGGCCGCTTGGTTCGCCGAACCAGAAGCATAATAGTCAGTGATCGGCGCAACCGAGCTATTCGTGCCGCCGAAAAGATAATTTCCGCCCGAATTCGTGTTGAGCCCCGCGATAAGTTGCTGCAGCGCACTTTGTGCCTGCTCTTGCAAGGTCGCACCGACTCCGTTTTGACCGGTTGCGCCAGTTAAATCCGTCACCATACTCTGGGCGCTTGTCTGAAGCTCAGTAAGCACGTTTTGTATGCTGCTCAGATTTGTCGCCGCCAGATTATTTGTCGTCGTAAACGTCTTGAGCAGCGATTCCTGGTTACGCAAATCGATGTCCTGCCCCGCGTCCGCGCCAAGGGCGAGACCGACATCTGCGTAATCCCCGGTCGAGACCTCTTGTTGCGCTTGCGCCAAGTTGGTCTGCTCCGAGAGAATGGACTGACGCAACGCCGTAGAAATCGAATAAGATGAGATGTACGAGCTCATGCGCTGGTCGCCTGGTCAACTGCGTTCGCCAGATCGGCGAACATGTCATTAATCGTTGTCAGCAATTTCGCTGACGCGGAATAGGAGTTTTCGAGGTCAAGCATTTGCGACATCTCGTCGTCGAGATTGATACCCGTCGAATTCGAGAGCGCCGTCGTCGATGTCGAGAGCAACGTGCTCTGAAAGGCGCTCTCGGACGTGACTTGCTGTTGTTCGGTATCCAGCCAACTTACCGATGCCGTTGCATATCCCTCAAGCGTATTGGTCGTGCCGATCTGACCAGCGCTGGAGAAGGTCTGGTTGGCGGAAAGATTGGTCAGATATTGCTCAAGCTGCGTATCGAAGCTGCCCTGATCCGACGTGTTGAAATTGAAATTGATACCATTGCCCAACAACTCTGGATTGCCACTCTGGCTCGGATCGACCGCCGCATTGACGGCAATCGTGCCGGCGAGACCCGTTACTTGCGCGGAAGTTGGCAACGCCGTACTCGCGCCATTCGTGAAGAGCCCCGCCTCCGTATCGCTTGAATTTGCCGGGTTCGTCTCGCTGAAGGCACTGATGAGCCCGCTTGCCGTCTGGTCGAGCTGCGCCTGATAGGTCACAGTGACGTCATCACGAAGCGTCGCGAGGCCAGCCAGCGCGCCGGATTGAATCGGCATTGTGGACGAGCTTCCGGTCACCGGAATCCCATCGATATAAACGGCATTGCCAGTCGTTCCTGCCGTGTACGTTTGCGTCGGCTGGAACGTCACACTGCTCACGGTGCCGCCCTGGTCAAGCGCGACGCCGCTGTCGGTATAGACCGACATTTCGCCGTTGGCGCCGGTCGAGGTGGTGATGCCGATTTGCTGTGAGAGTTGCGTGAGAATCGAGTTCCGGGTGTCCTGCAAATCGGTGACATCCGCTCCGGTGGCCGTGCCGGTGACGATCTGCTGATTGACATTCTGAAATTGCGTTAACAGAGAATTGATCGACGAAACCGACGAAGCCATCTGCGTATCGGCTTGTTCGCGGACCTGCTGCACTGTCGCCGTCGCGCTGTTCAGCGTACCCGCCAGCTTTTGTGCGGCAGTCACCGCGGCCGTTGCGAGGCTACTACTCGAGGGCGACGCCTCATATTGCTGGATTGCGTTGGTGAGATCACTGAGTTGCTCCGCCGGCGACGTATCGGAGCCGGGCTCACCGACAATTGCCAGCAACGAGGTGAGCCCATTCGAGATTGCCGCCTGGGTCGCCGACGCAGATGTCGCCCCGAGAACATTGCCGAACAGCGCCTGATTTTGCGCGTTCGTGACCGAAACAACCTCGGACCCCCCGTCGTAGGTCGATATGACATTCGCAAGCTTCTGCGCGAACCCAGGAATGTTCACGCCATTGATATTGCGCGAAACGGTCGCGGATTCGGCTGAGACCGTCGACAAAGCCTGCTGGGCGATATTCGTGGCAGTCGTGAGATTCATGGCACGAACTCAAGATCAGAGGGAAGCGACGATTATTTCAGAAGATTGACCAACTCGCTCAGCATGTCCGAGCCGACGGAGAATGCTTTCGAATTGGCCTGGTAGCTGTTCTGAGTCACGACCATGTTGGTGAGTTCGGTCGCCAGGTCGACAGTCGAGGTTTCTTCTTCCGATCCGTTGATCGAGCCGAAGCCATTGTTGTTGGCGCCGCCAAGCTGCATCTTGCCGGAGTCTGAATTCGGCTCGAACACATCGCCGGCCATCGAAGTCATCGCATTGACCGCCGGCACCGTCGCGAGTGGAATTTGATAAATTGGCGTGGTCACACCGTTGGAAAAGGTCTCGGACAGAACGCCATCCTGAGAGACCGAGACGCTTTCATAAGTCCCCGGGGGATTGCCGTTAGCGGAACCCTGGACGGAGGTTGATGAAGCGAGCTGCGTCAGCTTGGACGGGTCGAACGCGATTGCCTGACCATTGACCGTAACCGATACGGGCGTTGTCGGCGTCTGCAACGCGCCCGTCGTCGTGCTGAATTGCAGATCCTGCGTCTTCAACGGCGCTCCTGGCGGCCCACTTGGGGTGCCCGCGGAATTGTAGACGTCCATCTCCCATTGACCGCCCCCCATATTTGACATGTAGACGTTCAGGGTCGTGGGGTTGCCGAGACTGTCATAGGTTGTGACCGGCGTCATGCTGGTGAAGCCAGAACCGGGGGGAGTGGCGGACGGCAGATCAGCCGCGGCGACGGTTGCCGACGACGAATCGAGATTGCCCGTCAATGTCGCAGAGGTTGACGCCACCGCGGGCGAAAGGCTCGACGTCGAAATTTGCACCGGCACCAGATCATTTGGGGAATAGCTGGGCGGCGAAGGAACCGGCGGATAGCCCATCAAAGTATAGCCCGACGCGTTGACGAGATTGCCCTGCGCATCTGGCTCAAAGGAGCCGGTGCGGGTCAGGAATGTCTGGCCACTCGCGTTCTGGACGACAAAAAAGCCATTGCCCTCGATCGCCATATTGGTCGAATCGCTGGTCGCAGTCGGATCGCCTTGCTGCGAGATACTGTAGTTGACGACCGTGCCGACGCCGCCCGCGTCGTATTCGTTAGGGCTGAATTCGTTGAGCATATCCTCGAACTGCGTCGAGGCTTCTTTGTAGCCCACGGTATTCGCGTTCGCGATGTTATCCGAGATAGTCGAAAGCGCATTCGCCTGAGCGTTCATGCCCGACACGCTCGCCATCAACGCACTAAAAAGACTCATCGCCGTTTCTCCTGCTCGTCTGAACTGATTAAAAGGCTAGCGACTTGTGCGGGGCTTGCGCGAAACGCACATCGCCGCGAAACAACGAAACAAACGCAAATGTGCCGGGAAACGTAATCGCTTCCCGGCACATCGCTTGTCATTTAACAGAAAATCAGAGGCGTCATATTTCAACGCATGGAACACGCCATGGCGTCACGCCAACTATTGGGCCTCAGCGAGGCGATAGCCCAGATAGCGCACCGAATTGATTGGATCGTAGCCAAGATGGCGGCGCAATTTCTTGCGCAACTTGCTGATGTGACTTTCGACAACATTCTCTTCAACGTTGTCGTCAAAAATGCCGTAGATCGAATTAAAGATCTGCGCCTTGCTCACGCGGCGACCGCGATTGGCGACCAGATATTCGAGAATGCGCCGCTCGCGGCGCGGCAACGGCAAAATGCTGCCCTTGATCTCCGGATCGCGCCCGTCAAAGAAAACGCGCATCTCGCCGACGATGGCGTGATCCTGCTCCACTTCGAGTCGTCGTCGGATCGCACCTACACGAGCAAGAATCTCACGAACATGAATCGGCTTGCGGACGACATCGTCAACGCCCGCCGCAAAGAGACTAAGCGTCTGCTCGAGCGACGGCGCCTCATTCATTGCGATAACCGGCGCGCGGGAACGCTCGCGGATCATTTTTGGTAGCCCTTCGCGGTCGCGACAATCACCCAGTAAAAAAGCTTCGACCGCATAAAGATCCGTATCTGCGACCGTCTGAACCCATTCCCGGAATTCATCGGTGCAAAATCTGGCTGCGGATACGCCCTCACTATCGAAGCGACATGCATAACCCGCAGTTACCATGTCCCGCTCATCCACGATTACCAGCACGGAATCGCCCCCCGAATCAGTTGTTTAGCCCTTATTTACTGTTAGCTAAGTCTTAAGTGTCGTCAAACAATACTGTCGCGTTTTGAGACTTCGGACCGTCGCGGATTCAATTTGGAGAGGGGCGTGTGATTTAAAAGACTCAATACCACTTGCGGACGTGACTCTCCTGCAACTCGCGTTGCATCAGCGGCAAAAGGTGCGCGCCGAATCCGTCCAGGTTCCGAAGCCGCTCGCAACCATATTGGCGATGACTTCGCAGACATATTGTTTCTGCGCCGGATCGTTATCGGGGCCAGCGTGATAGCGCGCTGCGGCCAGGGTCCAACTGCCTTCCTGCTCTTTCAAATCCCGGAGGTAACGGGCGGCGTAGTCGACATTGGCATGCGGATCGAACATCTCCGCCACCGAGGCGAAATGACTGCCGTGATAATGATGGTTGATCTGCATACAGCCGATATCGATCAGCTTCACGCCCCGGTGCTGCGCATCGGCAAATTGCTGGAGGGCTTCGTCGAGCGTTTGCGGAAACACAGACGGCCCTTCGATGTTCAGCGCGAAAGGACTGAGCGTGCCGCGCCGGCCAGTCTCCGTCAGGCCGACAGCGTAAAGAACGCCGAGCGGAACACCGTATTTTGCCGAGGCGCGAGTCATCTCGCGCTCGCAGACGAGGGATTGGGAGGCCGCGGCCGCGCCGTTAGATATAAAGGCCAGAGCCAGCAGAACGCTGAGCCGCAGACCGTGCCGTTTCCGGAGTGCCATGGCCATCTTGTTTGGGATTTTGGCGTGAGAAGGAGTCGCTGGTGCCACCATCTTGAGTCTGCGACCCGCCATTGCCCTGCGAATCGCTGCCCAAGCTCTGACCAGAAAAATTCTGCGCTAAACCTTGATCAGTAAAGCCCGTCGTCGCCCCACTTGAGGGTGCGAAGCTGATTTCAACACCTGATACGGTGTAGCCCGCACCATTGAGTCCGTCCGTGAGCGCTCGCCTGTCTTTCTCGAGGAGATCAGCGGTGCCAATCTGGCTCGCCTGAACTTCGACAGTCAGGCCGGTCGCCGACAAATTGAGCCTGATGCTGACCGCGCCGAGATCTTGAGGATCGAGCTGCAGATTGAGCGTCTTGAGGGATACAGACGACGGCCGTGCTGTCTCGGCAAGACTATTAACGTCCGCGGGCGTGGACGCCCCGCCTTCCACTTCCGCAGTTGATTCCGTCGGCAAAGTGGAACTTACCGCATTGACGACCTGTTGCGACGGCGAAAGCCACGCGACCGGCGTGAAATGCGTTGTATGCGAGACGGCATCGACCTTGATGGGCGCCGAATGCTCGTGATCCTCATGCGCGGGCTCGGCATCGAGCGCAGCCAAGGTCGCTTTAGCCGGATCAACATTCACGCCCGGCAGTCCGTGCGCGGAGGCAGGAGGAGCCTGCAAACCAGGGCTTGATGCGGCAAATGGCACGGCGGGAATCACAGCGGCCATCGCCGCACCGGCCATTTGCGCGTCGAGATTCGGTCCAGCCGGCGTTTGCCCCGTGTCGCTCTCGACGCGTCGCCGACGATCTGCACTCGTAGGCGAAGAAGAGGCGACGCTTTGAGTTGCATGTTCATCGATGCCAGACGCGACCGAAGAGGCAAGCGAATCTGGCCGCCCTGGCTTCCCGGTATTTGCACCCGCCTCAGCGGCCTGCTGCCGCTGGCTTGCGAGGAATGCCGGCGTCTGAACATTGGCCGGGATTTTTGCTGGCGGTTGCGGGATAGCGGAGGACGGTGTGCCGCTTTTGCCCACGATATCGCCGGTATTCTTGGCTGCCAGATTGGTTGAACCGGATACCGAAGCCGGAATGTCCGCGCCATCCTCCACGCCAGCCTGACGCGAAATGAGCGATGCGGCGGCGCTGCCAATTGCCACGCCGGACAACGACCGCACCTGAGCGCCCGTATTGGCTGAGGTGGACTGGCCCGGCAGCGCCGGATTTCTGGTCTTCATCTGCGCGCCATAGGGCGAATTCGATGGAGCTTCGCTATTTGCGAGCTTCCCGCTTGATAGCGACAATTGGGCTAGATTTTGGTGGAGTGCGCGCGTTTGCGCGGATTTTTCGTCGGTGGCTTCACCGAGAGATCCGCCAACGCCAAAAGAATTACCCTGATCCGCCGATCCGTTGCTGGCGTCGGGAAATATATCGCCGCCGAGCGCCTTCCACCCGCCCCCATTTGGGGCGCGGGTGGAAGCCTGCTGATTATCGCTCTGCTGGGACAATCCTGCCAACACGTCCCCAAACGCGTCTGATTGTTGGTCCGATGCAGCGGGATCGCTTCCGCTTGTCGGGTCTGAAGTCGGAAGCTGAGAGGTCGTAAGAAGAGCGTTGGAAAAGCCGCTGATATTATTCATGGCTAGTCGCCTCCAAACTGTCGCTTTCGGCAAGCGCCTTTTGCGCGGCATCCATCGTCGCGTCGCTGCTTTGGATGACGGCCTTAAGTTGCTGCGGCAGGGGCTGCGCCCCCGCGCTGTCCAAAGGCTGCCTTGCGTCGACTTGCGGCCATTCATGAATTTGCTGCGAGACCGACTGCGCGGCATCCTTGAGGCCGACTTCCTCGCGCGAAAGGTGCGCGGCATTCAGCGTATCGAGCATGTCGTCGCCACGCGCGTAGCGCGGTGTAAAGATTTGCGCTGCGCCATCGTAAAGTTGTGCGCGGCCGCTCTCGGTTGAATCGGGCGAGGCCAGGCTCTCCGCTTTCGCCGCTGCAAACTCCGCAGCCGAGATTTTTCCCATCAGAATCGAGGCACGGGCGATCATGAGATAAAGCTTCAACTGATCGTCGGGCGGCAAACTGCTCAAAGCATCATCGATCTGTGCAAGCTGGTCCGAATCACCCGCGATGTTGAGCCGGGCAATTGCATCGGAAAAATGCTCGCGGAAATTGTCAGCGTATGTCGAGTTGCGAAAGCGCCGGATATAGTCGCCGGACAGGCTGATGAAACGATCGAAGTCTCCGGTTGCATTGATAATGAATATCTCACGCCGCAAGGCGGCTTCCTCTATAAGAGTCCCAGGCGCCAGGACCCGCGCGACATCGAGAAGTTCGATCGCCTTGTATGGATCCTTGCTGGCGACCAGCGCCGCCTGCGCCAGGGCGATATGACCACCCACGATCGGCTCGAGCGTGCGCGCATCGATATTTGCCAAAAGCGATCTTGCGCTTGTGACATGGCCCTCGGAATAAGCCACCGCCGCCTCGACAAGCGTTTTTTCCTGCGGCGCGCAATCTCCACTCGCGAGTATCGTCTCGGCGACCCGCGGAGAGCCACCGCTGAGAACATAAGTCACAATTGCGCGCGCGTTGCGCGGCTCGCGCCACACTGATGGATTGTAAGAAAGCAGCCGAGTCGCAAGTTCGGCCGCAAGACTGGAAACAGCGATGCGCGCCGTGCGATTGCCCAATACAATCTGATCTTGCAGCGCATGCAAAGAGCGCACGAGTTCGTAAGGCGGCTTCGATGGTGCCGCGCAAAGGGGGCCTGCGGCGAAGGCAAAAGCCAAACATATCGCGGCCAAGGCGCGCCGGCTCATGATTTGGCCTCTTTCAGGAAGATCTCGATGCGACGGTTTTCGTCCGCCAGCGGTTTACTCGGCACTTTCAGCCGACGATCTGCGTAGCCTTCGATTCGCACGATGCGCTTTTGGTCAACGCCGCCGCGGACGAGCATGTAATACGCCATCTGCGCACGCGCCGTCGAAAGCCGCCAGTTGTCATAGATGCCGGTTCGATATGGCCGCCCGTCCGTAAATCCGCCGACAATGAGGTCGCCTGAAAGGCCCTTAAGCGCCCGCGCGACCTTGTCCATGATATGCACCGTCTTCGGCTGCGGTTCGGCCGAGCCGATAGCAAACATCGCGAAATTTGCTTGATCGGTCAGACTTATCAGCACGCCTTCATCCACCGCCTTCACCTCGATTGCCGGTTTTGCGGCACCTTTCCCGGCAGGACCGATGAGCTTGGCGATCTCCTGCTGAAGCTGCAGGGCGAGGACCTGTGTGGCGCTGAGCGCCTGCTGCTTCTTGATGTCAGTTTTCGCGGGCACAGTCGCCGCAGACGCTGCAATGGCAGCGGAATGGGACGTATCCGGCGCCGATTTGCTATCAGGCGCATTGCTCGTTGAGACGGGCGGCGGCGGGACGGCTTGCGGTGCCGGCGGCGGCGTGGTGGCAACCGGCGCCATTTCAGCGGCCTTGTCCGCCGGCTTGAACGGATCGGCGTACGTATCCGTCGTCAACCCGCTCGAATCGTTGTCCTGCTGATCGAGCTGCTCCCCGGATGCGGCTTGGCCGCTTGAACCGGACGCCGCGATTTCGGCGAGCACGGCGTAAGGATCTCTAAAAAGCGCTTCTTCGGAATGCGTCGGGGGCGGCTCGACGGTGCGCGCCACGGCGTCCTGATTGATCTTCGAATCGCTTGGGCCGGCCGCCCCATCTTCAAACCCCGATGAGCTGCCTTTCTTTTTCGCCGCCTTGTCCGCCGACTTTGGGAACGATGCCCCATCGGCGGCTCCATCAGTTTCAGGCCCGCTGTGGGGATCGTGTAACCCGCGCTTGTGAGTCGACATATCGACAAGATCAACCGGGTTGAAGTAACGCGCGAGCGACGCTTTTGTTTTTGTATTGGTGGCGTTGACGAGCCAAAGCACGAGGAACAACGCCATCATCGCCGTCATGAAATCGGCAAAAGCGATCTTCCACGCGCCCCCATGTGGCTCGTGTGCGCTTGCCCTGGAGCGCTTGATGATCACGATTTCATGCTTTTCGTTGTCGGCCACGCATTATCCTTCAGTGGCGATCAAATCGATCCAGGCCTTAAGCTGTGTATCGATCGATGTTTGTTGTGCGACGACACGAACGTCGACGCTATCCAACGTCACATATTCGATCGCAGCCGGCGAGGCTTGGAGATGTTGACGTAAAATTTCAAGAAGATCGGCTGGCCCGGAAATTTGAATCATGATCTTGTCGGCGCTCCCGGCAATCGTGCGAACGCCGTCAATCAATTTATCGATCATCCGCTGACGCAAAGCTGCAACGACGAAAGGTTGCAAGACGCGGCCAACGGCATCGGCGAATGTTTCCTCCATCGCGAGCAATGCCGTCGCAAGCTGCTCGCGCAGGCTGTCGCCCTCCTCACGCGCCCAAGTTTCGCGCGCTGTCGCAAGCTCGGTGGCGAATTGTTCATGCGCGCGTGCGAGTTGCGCTGCATGTTCTGCCGCTGCCGCTTCAACGCCGGCGGCATAGCCTTCATCGCGCGCGGCATCGATCTGCGCTTGCGGATCGTCTTTGGCTTCCTCCGACCATACCGGGGCCAAATCCACGTCCGTCGGCATGAACAGAGCGGCCGGCTCGCTGGCGCCCAACTCCATTTGGACGAGAAATTCCGCGACCGGCCGGGCGATCATGCTGGACTCCGTTGCCGCATCCAGAGCTTAAGAATATTGACGGCTTGTTGCTCATCAAATTCAACGATCTGCTCAAGCCGTTTCACCGGCGTGCGTTTGTTATTGTCGGTAAGATCTTCGATCAAATTGGGCTCCGGCGCCATGCCGGAGAACATCGGCATCCCTTCGGGCATTTGCAGCGACGGCTCGGGGAGTTCGAGGCTGTCGGCGCCGAGGTAGCCAGCGGATCCGCCAATGCCTGCCGGCGGCGACAAAGCCTTTACGACCGGCCTCACGCCGAACCAGAGACCCAGGAACGCCACAAGCAATATGACGCCGCCATTGATGACGGCCCCCGTCTGGCGCAACAGAATTTCCTGCCAAGTGGGCGGCGGGACGGGGGCAAGATTGCGGCCGGATTCGACGAAATCCACGGCCGAAACTTTGATCGTGTCGCCGCGCGACGTGTTTGCACCCGCAGCCGATGCAACAATCTGTCCGATATCAGCGAGCTGCTTATCGATAGCCTCTTGCGTGGGCTTGCCACCAAGCGAAGCAAGGAGACTGGCGCGATTGACCAGGACCGCCACCGAAATGTGCTCCACCGCGAAGCCACCACTGATCGTCTGAATGGTCTTCGACGAGACCTCGTAATTGGTCGTCTGGTCGCGTTTCTGATTCTCTTCGTTCGATTGCTTACCGTTATCGGAATCCGTCTTCTCCGGCGGCAGATTCTGCGTGACGGTCGTCGCCGGCTGATTGCTCGAATTCTGCGAAGTCTCATTCGACCTGACGACGCGAACCGACCTTTCGACACGAGAATCGGGATCGAAAACCGTTTCGTCCGTCTGCCGCTTGTCAGTATTGATGCGTGTCGCGACGCTGATCTGGAAATTGGTGAAGCCGAAAAACGGCGTCAAAGTCCGGCCGATGTTATCCTGTATTTCTTTGGAGAAGGTCTTTTCCAGGCTCAACATCTGGCCGGGCGCGCTATCGCCCGTGTCATCGCCCGAAGCGAGCAGCATTCCATCGGTGTCAAGCACCGTCACCTGCTCCGGCTTCATGCCGGGAACCGCCGCAGCGACAAGATGGCGAATCGCTTTGGCGACAGCAACATCATCCGGCACATCCGTGCGTACCACGACCGAGGCCGATGGTGGTTCGCTCTCGCGCCGGAACGAGCCATCATCTGGCAACACCAGATGAACGCGCGCTGCTTTCACAGCACTCATCAGCTGGATCGTTCGCGCCAATTCGCCCTCAAGCGCGCGAACGCGCGTCACTTGCTGCATGAAGGACGTGAGACCGAGCGAACCAAGCTTGTCGAAAAGTTCGTTACCCGCATTGGGGCTGTTTGGCAGCCCTTTCTCCGCCAGCAACATGCGCGCCGGCGCGGTTTGTCCATAGCGCACATATACAGACGTGCTGTCGGAGCTCACATCGAAATCGATATTGGCTTCCTTGAGCGCAGACGCGATGCGGCTGACGTCTTCCCGATCGAGGCCGCTATAAAGCAGCTCTTGCGTCGGCCGGCTGAGATAATAGCCGGCAAGGCCCGTCACAAGAAAGATCATGAGGCCAGTTACGCCAAGGCCGATAAGCCGCCGCGTCCCCAGCTTCATAAGATTTTCCCAGAAGCGTCTCGCTTGTTCGAGCGCCGCCATTCCCCGCCTCCGCTGCCACCTTCAGGCAATGTGCGGGGGCAAGCTTGCGCGGGGATTGCTCAAACGAAAACGACCGCGCTCGTAAGCGCGGCCGCCTCGCGAAGGAAACTTACGTGAATTATTATTGGCCGAAGAGCTTCAGGATAAGCTGGGTGTTGGAGTTGGCGATCGACAACGCCTGAACACCGAGCTGCTGCTGAACCTGCAGAGCCGAAATTTTCGTCGAAGCTTCGTTCATGTCCGCATCGACCAGCGAACCGACCGACGTCGTCAGCGAATCCGTCAGATTCGAGATGAAGGTCTGCTGCTCGGTCACATTATTCTGGTCGGCGCCGACGGTGCTCGCGGCGGCCGTCATGTTCGTGAGCGCGGTCCCGATATCGGTCAGCATGTTGGCGACGCCAGCGGCGCTGGCACCCACGACATTGAAGTTGAGGACCGACAGGCCCGAAGCGGTACCGGTCGAGCCTAGAATACCCGTCGTCGCCGCTGTGCTAGCCACGTTGAACAGAGCCGTTGAGCCCGTGTCGACGGAGATGAACGATGCGCCCCCGGTCGAAGTGTAAGACGACAGCAGATTCACGGACGAACCGGCCGATGCCACGAGGAAGTTGGTGCCGTTGACGTTCGTCGTCTGACCAAGGCTGATCAGCGACTGGATACGATCGGTGATATCATCTTGGGTATCGGCAATCTGGTCCGGATCGGCGTTCTTACTTATGAGATCCGTAGCGGTCGCGAGATCGGTCTGGATGGCGTCCAGGACCGAGATCGTCTGATTCATGGCCGCGGTCATTGTCGTCAGCAAAGAAGAGCTTTCCGACAGCGAGCTCGAAACCGCGCCCAGGCTGTCGATCTGCGAGTTCATCGAAGTCGCAATCGACCAATAGGCCGCGTTGTCCTTGGCGCTCGAAATGGCGAGGCCGGTCGAAATTTGATTCTCGTAGGTGTTGAGGCTGTCCTGCGTCTGGTTGAGCGACAGCAGGGCGGTCATGGCAGAGGTGTTTGTAAGAAGATCACTAGACATCGTATGTCCCTTGGGTTTGGCCAAATTAATCGGGACATACCGGATTTGCACCGGTACAGCAGGGCGGCATGATGCCTTTGGGAAGCGTGCTCCCAACCTACCGTGTGGTGAACAATATCGGCCGAAGCTTACGCAAAACTTAACAGAACGACTCCACAACCCGAAAAACCACAAAAGCTGCCTGCTGGGAACGGCCGGCACTTCAGGCCGACGTAAGACTGGCGCGCTAGGGATTGCACGATCAGCATCCAGCAGCGCGGCGAGACTCCAATGCGCATCACATCAGAAAATAATAAGTCCAAGTTTGCGATCGTGACCGCCTATTTCAAGGAGGACCGGTTCTTCCTCGAAAGATGCTTACGCAGCGTTCGCCGGCAATCCTTGGCAGCTGATCATATCGTAGTCGCCGATGGTTTCCCCCAAGATTGGCTGGACGACGCTGGAGTTCGGCACATCAGGCTCGACCGTCGGCACGGCGATTATGGCAATACGGCACGCGGCGTCGGCGCGCTCCTCGCCATCGCGGAGGATTATGTTGGAATCGGTTTTCTAGATGCCGACAATTGGCTGGAGCCGAACCATCTCTCGGAATGCCTTGCGGCCGCCGTGGCGCCCTCGGGAGAGCCATATGATTATGTCATCGCACAACGCAACTTCAAACGGCCGGATGAAACGACCCTCATTGTGGATGATGAACCCGGCCACGTCGACACGAACTGCTTCTTTTTTCTTCCGGGCGCGTTCTACGCGATCCCGCGGTTCGCTGGCATCCCCAGCGCACTTTCAAGCCTCGGCGATCGAATCTTTTATCAGGAGCTTTCGGCTCAGCCGTTGCGCGCAACCGTCCTAAGGAAGAAAACCGTCAATTATCACTGTCTGTGGGAATCGCTTTATCGGGCCGCCGGCGAGGCGCCGCCGCCGGGCGCCAAGCCCAATATCGATCATCAGCCTTTGATCGCCTGGCTCAATGGTCTTTCGCCAACGCATCGAAATGCCGTCGCCCGGCGCTTACCCCCAAATCCGGCCAATCAACCCACAGCAACCGACATTCAACCGAGCCAAGCTAGCTCTCAAGCATCTCATCAAGGCCTAACTCGGCCTCGGGAATACTTGGCGGACGATCAAACGGAACGCGCACCCATCATTTTCGCGGCCGGCAAATCAGCCGGAGGTCCTCGATCGGAGCTTTCAAGCTGGGTGCTCCCCGACGGCAGCATTATCGTCCGCGAACCGCCACGGCCGACTGACTTTCGGCAGCCGTATTATCTTGAGGAGTTTGACGCGCATACCCTCTTTTACGACGTCTTCCGAAGCTCGTCGGGGCAGCAAATCGTTTTATTAGGACCATCTGGCGGCGTTAAACTCGATCCTATATTGGCCAAGCTTAACTTTGCATCGAGCGAGTCCGCAGAATGCCTTTCAGGCAAGGTCGTCCTTAAAGACCGAAATATGCAGGTCTGGTTGGAAAATTGTGAGCAAATAGAGCGCCTGACGGTTGAGAACATCTCATTCGGCACGAAAGAATTAAAAGTTCAGCCAAACCATTCGAGCCGGTTTGCAGATAAACGGGTGCTCCTTACCAAGTCAAAAAATAACGATCTGGAGTGGATTTCAGATTGGGTGAAATTCTATCGCAAAGCACATGGAATCACGGGCGTCCTTTTCTACGACAACGCCAGCACCGCCTATTCGATAGACGCTATCGAAAACGCTATTCGGTCCGCAGCGAGCGACATCGAGGTTGAAGTCGTCGCATGGCCGTTCAAATTTGGGCCGAACGGCGGACCTGCAAATCAATGGGATTCTGATTATTGCGAATACGGAGTTTTGGAACACGCGCGTCATCGCTATCTCTCCAAAGCGAGAAGCGTCCTCCACGTCGATATAGATGAACTCGTCGTTTCTCCGAAAGGAGAATCCGTGTTCGCGTTCACAGAACGCGGCGAACGCGGTTACACGATGCTGACCGGCCGTTGGATTGCAAATGTTCCCGAGCTGTCGTCCGATCAAAAGCCGCGTCATCGGCATTACCAGTTTTCGGACACGGAGGCATCCTTATGTCCGCACAAATGGTGCGTCATGCCCAGCCGTTGCGAATTTTGGCAGCAATGGAAAACCCACGAGATAACCGGATTCGGGTTTACGCCCGTATCACCCGAGAAATTTATGTTCCGCCACTTTAGGGCAATCAGCACGAACCGCGAGCGCGGTCTGCCGGAATCTTATGACGCTGAGCGCCATCACATCGATTCGGCTCTTGTAGCGAACATACAAGGTGTATTCGGGAGTCTCTCCCAGCAAGCTGCAGAATGACGCGTATCAGCGGCAGCGACGATTTTGCTTCCCACGCGCATCGATATGGGACGCAATTCAACCTGCCCCGCTGGAGCTAATGCGGCCAGATAACATCTCAGCGAGCGGTCAAAGCTCCCCCGCCTGCAGAGACGCACGCATAATGTATTGACCGGGCTTGTACGAGAGTGAGCGATCGACTTGGAACCCAGCACGTCCAAGGAGAGAACCAAACTCAGGTCCAGAGCAAGAATTGATCCATAAAGGCGATCTTGCGTTATCCAAATCGGTCGAGCAGTAGGAGACAATCAGAGTTCGGCAAGATTCGGCCAGCAAAATAAACGATTTGTGTAAATCCACCAAATATTCGCAAACTCCGAGCATAAAAACAACGTCAGCCGATCGGATCAAATGACCGGGGAGATTACCCGTATTTAGATCACAGAAATGAACATCGGCAGTCCATTGTTTCAAGTCCAGCGGAATATATGTGCTTTCTTTCGATAACGAATTCCGGAGTGCCTGCCTGGGACCGCATCCGATATCGCAGACAATCTTCTCGTCGACCTTCAGAAGCCCCGCCGCCAAATGCGCGCGCCCATCCCATTCGGGATCGAAATTGAAGCCGTTACTCCAGTAAGCCTTGATATTGGACACTGACGGCGCAGCGAACTTGGTGTTAGCCAATTCGACATCATCCACCATTTCTTCACCCCGCCCTTTTGCCTCAATTTGTCCCATCGCGCGACCGGCTCACGACGATATCGTAACTGCGTGCAGCGACGCGCATACGCACGAGGAACATCGCCCTCTTAATTCTTATACAGCGCAAGGATTGCTGGAGGCTGTCCTGTTTGAGCGGGACTATAAAGCATGAGTAGCGCGTGGCAGCGTACCCGATCTCGCCAGCGGAATATGTCGATAGAGTACCAAGAAGAGCGATTGCTAAACCGGCACTCTATTCGCTCGTAACATACTCCCTGCCCTTGACTGAGGCCGAGGCTGGCACCTCGCCGCGAAAGATCTTAGCTTCGTGCAGCCTCCTCTTTAGAGCTTTCGACAGCTCCCATTTTATGAACTCGCTCGTACGAAGCTGACGCGCGAGATCCTGTGTGGGATTGATTTGGACAGGCGCCCCCACAAATGCACTCACCCGCTCGCGCAATTTGTTGCGCAGCTCTTCGTGCATTCCTTTATTGGCAGGCGGGTGATTGACGTCATACCGACAAAGGCCCTTCAGAAAATCTTGAGCATCGGCGTGATGCAATAGATCTCGTAAGCCATCAAAACGATATTGATCCTGCGCGAAGTCCAATAAAAGAACAGGCGTCCCCATCGCCAGCGAAGGAAGGGCACAATGTAACCGGCTCGTAACTACGCAATGCGCCTTGGAATATATTCCGAGCAACACCTCGGCCAACTGAAACCGGTCATCCTGCTCCTTGATATTAAGGTCGCAATGCTTGACCGCTATTATATTCTTTTTCGTCTTTTCCCTTATGAAAGAGATGACGTCCAGCGGCAGGTCCACGACAACAACAAGGTCATAATCGCGCTCGACCGGCCTGCGCTCTAGCGTCAACGTGAGGCATCCGGAAAAATATGCCTCCACGCCCGCAGCACGCAATATTCTAACCGTGTGCTCGTCGCGCGCGCCGATGGGGCCACGCGTCTTCAGATAATCTACAGTTTGCGGAGCAAGCAAAATCTTCGAGGCGCATAGCCCGGAGTAGAGTCCTGGCTCCTGAGAGATGTGCATGGAAATAAAAAGCGGGTCCAGATAGGCGCTGGGAGGCCAATGTTCCGGCGCGTGCATATACCAGCCATTCGCAATCAGTTTTCTTGGTATCAAATCCTCGGGACAAAACTGATCCATTTCCTCCCGCTCAATAAAACTATCAACCGTCGGAAGAAACTGGCGCGCGGCCACACTTTGTATTTCGTCCCCTATATTGTTGGTATCCCGATATGAAAACAGTCCGTATTTGCTCGCGCTAGTCATCATCGATCCCGGGGCTACCTGCGGTTTAGTTTTCTGCGCCGACAAAGTTCCGTCACACTCAATTATACGACCGCACGAGACTGCCGATCAGCATGTTCCAGCCGTCTACGAGCACAAAGAACATAACCTTAATAGGCAATGAAATGACGGACGGCGGCAGCATCATCATGCCCATCGACATCGTGAGTGTAGAGACGACAATATCGATCACGAGAAATGGCAATGCGATCAAAAATCCCATCTCGAAACCGCGCCGCAATTCCGAGATCATGAAAGCGGGAACAAGGATGCGGATCTCGACTTCCGGCGCGGGCCCCGTCTTCGTCGTGGGTGGCGGCTTCAGGTCCGGCGGCGCGAGATCTTCGAACAGCCGCAAATCCTTGTCGCGAACCTGCTTGAGCATAAACTGGCGGAAAGGCTCGACGATTTTTGGTAGGGCCGCTTTCTCATCGATCTTATTGTCCATCAGCGGCGCAATACCGTCCTGCCACGCACGGTCAAATGTTGGCGCCATGACATAAAACGTCATGAACAAGGCAAGGCTGATAAGGACGAGATTGGCGGGCGTGCTTTGCAGGCCAAGACCGGAGCGCACAAAGGACAACGCGATGATAAACCGCGTGAAACTGGTGACCATGATCAAGATGCCGGGCGCCACAGACAGAATCGTCAGCAACGCGACCATCTGGATGATCCGCGCCGCGGCACTGCTGCCCCCTTGCGGTATCAATGTATTGAGGTCGGGCGTCTGCGCCAACGCCATTGTTGCTGAAACGAGTAGTAGTGTCAGAGCGAGAAATAATCTTTTCACTGCACCACCAAAGTTTGAATGATCAGCTCGCGGACATGACCCTGCGAACGGATAGATGCTCGTTCGCTCAGATCCTCGCGAAGATGTTGAAGACCGCTCGCACCACCGATCTGACTGAGCGACAATGTCTTCATGAAACCGAGAATGTCATCGGCAATTTCTGCACCAAGCACGTCCGGCTTCGTCGTTGTCTGCTTATCCACGACAACGGCCGCTTCAAGCCTCACCCACGCGCTCGTCGGGTCGGCAAGATTGGTGATGACCGGTGGCAGATCGACCAGACTTACATTGGAATAAGTCGGCTGTGCCGCGAGGACCGCGGCCTGTGCGTCGCGCCGTGCCACGGAGGCCATTGCGAGGCCTACGACGGCTCCGATGATGATCGCAAGGACGCTTATCCCGCCCATGGCGATAAGCCAGGGCAGCAGAGACGGAAAAAGCTGCGGCGCCGGAACTGCCGCGGCCTCTACATCGGTGATATCATCCTCGGCCATTTATCACGTCCGAAAGCACCGCGGCCCGTTGGTGGCGCAAAGTTTCATCGCTAAAGCGGTTTGAACTTGTCAAAAATCTGCTGGCCCCATGCCGGCTGCTGAACTTCCATGATGCGGCCGCGGCCGCCGTAGGAAATGCGCGCTTCAGCAATCTTGTTGTAGGCGATCGTATTGTCTTTCGAGATATCGCGCGGCCGCACGATGCCGGCGATGTTGAGCACGCGCAGCTCGTAATTGACGCGCACCTCCTGCGAGCCGCTGACGATCAGATTTCCGTTCGGCAGAACGTCGGTGACCACCGCGCCGACCGACAATTGAATTTTCTCCGAACGATCGATCGAGCCCTGCCCCTGCGCGTTCGACGACGAGGTGAAATCGTATTGCGGATACCATTGGGTCTGGCCGCCGCTGTTCTGGACTTGATAGTTCAGGCCACCCTTGACTTCAGCGTTCATGTTGCGGCCCGACGCGTTGCCGAAGGTCGCACTGTCATTGATTGCAATATTGACGGTGATGACATCACCGATTTTCGAAGCCCGGGGATCGGTGAAGATATCGGCGTGGCTGCCATCCCAGATCGCGCCGCTTGTGTTGTGGCTGTTTTGCGCGAAGACGGAGGTTGGCATAGGCATCACATCCGCCGAAAGCCCGGTGCCGACCGGACTCATCGAAGGCTCGCGGCCAACCTCTTTGAGATCGGCCGCACATCCTGCAAGGAGCAGCGCACCAGCCGAGAGAAGCAGCATACGCATCAGGATCTCTTTCCGTCGCCAGAGTCGGCGCCTACCATTTCGTCTGTCAGATGCGCCGCGCGAGCCGGGTCCATCTGGTCGAGGATCGCGCTCGCGGTACGGGGATTCAATTTGCTGAGGACGGCCGCGGCCATAGCATCATCCATCTGCACAAGCTCGCTCGCGGCAGCTTCCGGATCCATTTTCGAATAGATCTCGACGACGCTTTGGCGCGCCATCTTCATGGCTTCGTCGCGCTTGCGTAGCCATTCCTGAAATTCCGCACGCTTTGCCTCAAGCTCGGCGATTTTTTCCTGCAACCGCGCCTCGACTTCTTCAAGCTTCGACGCTTGCCAGGCGATCCGCGCCGCATCCGCGGTGGAAACAGTGTTGGCGCAGAACATCCGCACTTCCGGCAAACTGCGAAGCGCGTGTGCGCGTGCTTCGGCCTTAGCGCGCGCGATGGCGGCCGCATGCTTCTTCTGCGTCTCGACGTGCAGATCAACCGGGTCTTGGGCTGGTTGCGAGGGAAAATCGGCATCCGCGGAGGACGGCGCGGCTGAATCATCGCTGGAGGCGCGGGTCTGCGCCTGCACGCTTGTTACGCATGCGCAAAAGATCAAAAATGCAAATGAAGCGTATCGCATATTCCCGCCCGCCAGCCGCAAAGCGCTGTTGCGCTCGCGAGACTGCAAGAAGAAGCTTGTGCCGGGCTGGCTGTTTTGAGTGATTATTCGACGACGAGATCGGCCTGCAACGCACCCGCCGCCTTAATGGCCTGGAGGATGGCAATAATGCCACTCGGCTTGAGACCGATCTGATTCAAGCCAGCGACAAGAGTTCGCAGACTCGGGCCGTGGACGATCGCAATTGTCGCATCGGGCTGATCGACGTTAACCTGCGTATTCGGGACGACGACGGTCCTGCCCCTTGAGAATGGCGCCGGCTGCGAGACTTGCGGCGTTTCCGTCACGCGTACCGTAATGTTGCCGTAGGTGACCGCAACCGTCGAAATCTGCACGTCCTGACTGATGACCACGGCGCCGCTTCGCGCATCCATCACGACGCGAGCCGGCATATCAGGCTCCACATCAAGCTCGCCAAGTTCGGCAATGAAACGCGCTCTGTTGACTTCAGGAGGCGCATCGAAATCGATCGAGCGTTGATCGCGCTGGCGCGCAACCTGACGGCCGTAATGGCGCTGCGAATAAGCATTTATGGCGTCCGCGACCCGCGCCGCCGTCGCGAAATCGGGATTATTCAACTCGAGTGTCAGAGAGCTGATATCGTCCAGCTCACCCGGCACCTGGCGTTCAATCAATGCGCCGTTGGCGATTCGCCCCGCTGTGGGCACGTTCTCGGTGACGCTCTCCGCTTCGCCCGCCGCAGAATAACCCGCAACCGCTACCTGCCCTTGCGCAATCGCGTAGGTCTGGCCGTCGACGCCGTTCAGCGAGGTCAGGACAAGTGTACCACCCATCAAGGATGTCGCGTCGCCAAGCGAAGACACGGTCACATCGATGCGCGAACCCGGGGTGACAAAGGGCGGGACATCGGCTGTGACCAGAACCGCAGCGACATTGCGCGTACGCATCGCAGTGCCGCGCACATTGATGCCCATGCGATCAAGCATGGATTCCAGCGCCTGCTGCGTAAATGTCGAATTCAACAATGTGTCGCCGCTGTTCTGCAGGCCGACGACGAGGCCGTAACCAAGAAGCTGATTCTCGCGGACGCCGCGCAGTTCGGAAATATCCTTGATTCGAACCGCTGCATCCGCGCCGAACATTGCAAGGCAAAAAACCAGAGCGAGGCAGATACGCAGCATTATCCGCCCACCCGCACGGTTCCGTCAGTCTGCACGATTCCCGAAATCGTCACGCCGCTGTCGAGATTGCGTATCGAAATAACGTCGCCCGCACCGCCTGCCTGGAGAGCCGATGCATAAGACTCGATGATAAGCCCATCTTGCTCGAAAACGACCCTGACCTTCTGACCGTCCGCGATGAGTCGCGGCTCACCGACGGCATTGGTCGATATCGGCAGACCAGGCAGCAATGTGTGACGCGCGATTTTGCCGACGAGTCCGCTACGCGAATCGATGGCCACGCCGCGCATCGGGCCGCCAGCGCCGAAATCATGATCAACGATCCAATCTTTCTTGATGATATCGCCGGGATAGATCGTCACCGATGGCACCGGCAACACATTTCCCGCATAGGCGGGTGATACAAAAAGCGCCATGAATAAAACGGGCGCCGTGAGACGACGCCTGTTTCTAATCCGCCCGTTCAGGCGTCGCGATTGAGAGATCATGCATCACCCCATATTCTTGGTGAGCGTCTGCTCCATCTGATCCCCGGCCTGCACCACCTTCGAGTTCATCTCATAGGCTCGCTGGGCGGAGATGAGATTCGTGATCTCCTTGACCGGATCCACATTCGAAGCTTCGAGGAAACCCTGGTTTATCGTGCCGAACCCCGGATCGCCGGGAATACCCGCAACCGCCTGGCCGGATGCTTCCGTCTGCTGAAAGTTGTTGTTGCCGACCGGCAAAAGACCGCCCTCATTGGCAAAGTTCGCCAAGGTCAGCTGGCCGATCTGCTGGGGCTGGGTCTGACCGGAGAGCATGACGGAAACGATGCCGGTCTGATTGATTGTCGTACTTAGGGCGTTGGTCGGAATGATCATTGACGGGCTGACGACATAACCATCCTGCGTCACGATCTGGCCATTCTGATTGGTCGAAAAATCGCCGGCGCGCGTATAGAGCAACGTGCCATCCGGCGCCGTGACCTGAAACCATCCGCGGCCGCTGACCGCGACATCAAGAGGATTGCCAGTGCTGTTGAGCGTGCCCTGAATCTGCAGGGCGCGCACCGCCGCGGTCCGGACACCCAGACCGACCATCGCGCCCTCGGGCACGGCGCTGTTTTGTCCACGGCTCGACACACCGGGGAGCCGCTCGGGCTGGTAGATGAGATCGGTAAATTCCGCACGTGAACCGCGGAAACCGGTCGTGTTCATATTAGCAATATTATTGGCGATGACTTCGACATTGAGACTTTGGGCCGCCATGCCCGTTGCCGCGATCGCCAGAACCGTTGATGACATTTTATGTCCCTCAGATCGCCATACGGCTTACTTCTTGATAGGCCGAGACGACTTTATCGCGGACCGCAGCCACAGTTTGCAGCGATTGCTGCGCGTCCATCACTGATTTGGTCACGTCCTGTATGGAGGCCCTGCCCTGAATGCCGGAAATGGCCGTCGCTTCGCCACTCTTCAGCTTGTCGATGGCGTCGCCCGTGACCTGTGCGAGCATCGAGCTGAAATCGGCCGGCGCCGCGCCCGCAGCCGCCCCCCCGCCGGTGATTGCCGGGGCGATAGATGAAATACTGCCGATCGCGTCGGCTGCGACGGTACCAAGAAGCGAAATTGCCGGGATCATTGCGAATTCCTCATGAGATCGACCGTCATCGTATAAAGTTCGCGAGCCTGCTTAACCACCTGGATATTGGCGGAATAGGAACGGTTTGCTTCGCGCATATCCGCCATCTCGGTAATGAGATTGACGTTCGGCAACTTGATGAAGCCGCTCGCGTCAGCGGCCGGATTGCCAGGATCATACTCGACACGATACGGCGAACGGTCATAGCCGATGGAGCCGACCTTCACCATGTCGACGCCCGTTGCCTGATCCATCTCATCCGTGAAAGTGACGGTCTTGCGCGTGTAGGGATTGGCGCCCGACGTCATGCCTGTAGATTCCGAATTGGCAAGGTTCTCGGAGATCACGCGCATACGCGTGGAATGGGCTTCGAGCCCCGAGGTTGCGACGTCGATTGCCGCTTCAATTGGATCGATCATGATGAAGCCTTCACACTGATCGCGAACATCTGAGAAAACGCCTTCACAATGGCCGCATTCATCGAATAATCGCGGCCGACCGAGTTGGCCTTGAGCATTTCATGCTCCATGCTCACCGAATTGCCAGACGGCACCACTTCCCAAGGCGAACTATCCTTGGCAGAATCGTCGGTACTGAGCGGGTCGGACGATATATGGCCCGGCTGGGTCGCATTGAGATGCAATTGCGCCTGCTGAAGCACGTCCACAAACGGCGCCACATCCTTGCCGACATAGCCCGGCGTATTGGCATTCGCCACATTTTCGGCGACCGTCGCCTGGCGCACCGCAAGCCAATGCTGATGTGCCGACGCGAGATCAAAAAGGTAAACGGGTTCCAAGGTCGTATCCGCCTCTCAAGCCAAAGAAAATTTACGGGCTAAAGCTTGCCCCAGGCTGGCACGCTTGCCTTTCAGCAACTTCTCGATGCGAGCCTCGCATCGGCGATGGCGGCGACGAGCCGGCGCGTGTCGGCAGCCTCGCCGTGCGACCCTGTCGCGAAGTTGATCTCCGAAATTTTGACGCTCGCGTGGGCCGCCTGCAAAGTCAGGTTGAAGCGGACAGTGATTTCCTGATGGCGAAACTCGAAATCGAGAAGAATCGACGGAGGCTGATCCCACTCAAGCTCGTAATCCGCATCACAGCCGTAGGATAACGTCCCATGCTTGAAATAGAGCTCCATCGAGGAATTCACGATATCGCGGATATTGTTGAACTGTTCCAGATGGATGAAGGAAACATAATCGGCAACATTCATCATCCGAAGTTCGGCCGCCACGTCCATGATCCCCTCTGCGATGGCTTTAGCCTGCAAGAGTGATTGATCACCGCGCGAATCTGCTAGCATTAGCGTACTTTCAATGTATCGGCGCCCGGCGGCGCGCGTGTCTCTGAAGCATGTGGATCAATTCCGCCACGGCGCGATAAAATTCAGGCGGTATCATCCGGTCAATTTCCACATTCTCGTACATGGACCTTGCGAGAGCCTTGTCTTCGATAACCGGGATATTATTCTCTTCTGCCGCCGCACGGATTCGCAGAGCGAGAAAATCCTTGCCCTTGGCCAGGACGAGCGGTGCCCCGCCCTCCTCTCGCACGTAACGGATCGCAATGGCATAATGCGTGGGGTTGGCGACGACGATCGTCGCGCGGGAAACGGCGGCAATCATATTCCGCCGCCGACGATCGAGCGCGAGCGAACGCATGCGCGCCTTGAGCATCGGGTCGCCTTCGCCCTGCTTGACTTCGTCCTTGACCTCCTGCCGGCTCATGCGGAGTTCTTTGCGCCAATTTCTTCGCGACCAGATGAGGTCGATAGCGACGATAAGCAGGGTCGCGACGGCGATGCCGGAGACAAACCGCATTGCCATTTGACTGATGAGATCCGGAAGAGCATTCGGATCGACGAATAGCGCGTTGACGAATTGCAGCCTGTCGGCCTGCAGCATCGACGTAACGATGATGGCGATCGCGATGAATTTCGCCATGCTCTTGAGAAATTCGGTCGCGCCCCGGATGCTGTACATGCGGTGCCAACCCTCCGCCAGCGAAAGCCGCGAAAGATCGGGCTTGATGCGCTCGAATACAACGCGCGGTGGATTCTGCGAAAAGGATGCGGCGAGACCTGCGACAATAAAGACAATAAATGCAGGCACCAACAGCGCACCGGCCTGCTGCGCAATGAGCGCGCATAATGCAACTGCATCATACCCTGTCGAAAAATGCCAACCATCGGCATTATCGAGAAGCTGCTGCAACATGAGGACCAGAGACGCCGAACCGGTCTTCAGGAAGAAGGCCATGACCACGAGCAGGCCGGCTACGAAGGCAAAAATCGAGACTTCACGCGAAACCGGAACATTGCCGCGCTCGATTGCGTCGCGAACCTTTTTGTCGGTGGCTTCTTCTGTTTGACTGTCCCTGTCCGGTTTATCCGCCATGCGAGAATCTCAACCGGTCAGTAGATCTCTTCATCGTCTTCTTCGGAATTCAGTTCAAGTTCCCCGCGCTCGGCCATTTCAAGCGCAAGATCGGCGATCATACGCCGCGCTTTGACGACCTCGCGATGCGGCGCCGGGCCACCACTGGAAAGCTCGGTTTCCACGACGCGGCGCGCGCGGCCCGAAAGGGTCGATAGAATCGAATTGCGGAAGGTTGCGTCGGTGCCCTTGAGTGCAAGGACGACGCGTTCTGTCGGAATCTGATCGAACAGCGCCAAACGGGATTTCGCCGGCAGCTTGATGATGTCATCGAAGGTGAAGAGCAATCCGCGTAAGGTTTCGGCGGCTTTCGGCCGCGCTTCGGCGAGGCTTTGCAAGACGTCTTCCATCTGCTCGCGCTCCATCTTGTTGATGATGTCGGCCATGCGGCCGTTATGCGCGTTGCGATTGTTGCGGGCGACGTTGACGAGAAGATCTTCCTGCAGCGTGCTTTCGATAAGGCGCATTGCCGGCTCGGAAACGACCGCGATGCCGACCATGCGCCGCATGACTTCGTTGCGGAACTCGCGCGGCAAATGTCCCATAACTTTTGCCGCGCAAAACCGGTGTGACTTTTGACAGAATAGCGGCAACAGTTTGCGGATGTTCCTTCACCAGATAGCCAGCAAAAAGCGCCTCCGAGACGCCCGAAAGCCGATGCCAGATGGACTGGTTGGAATTGCCGGTGACATCCGACATGATGTCGGAAATCTCTTCGGGCGAAAGAAGCCCCGTGAGAAGATGCTCGGCGTCATTCGGCGAGATCATCAACCCGGCACCTCTGGCGAAATTGCCGGCGAATTCCTCGATCATATCCTCGATGACCGCCATCGGGACAACACCCAGTTCGGCGACCGCGCGGGTGATTTCGCGCAATTCATCCTGATCGAAATGTTTCAGGAGCCGACTCGCCAATGGCCTGCCCATCGCGAGGAGCATGGCGGCAACCTTTGCCGGCCCTTCGAGAGGTCTGACTTCCGACTCTTCTGACTGCGCGACAGGATCGACAGACATCGCTTAGCGCTCGCTGGCCGTCGTCGCGTTGATGACCTCTGTCAGCGAGACGCCGAAGCGGGATGTATCATCTTCGACAACAACCACTTCGCCGCGCGCGACAACGCGTCCGTTGACGACGACGTCAACTGGCTCGCCCACGCGATGATCGAGCGGCACCACGGCGCCGCGGCCGAGCTTCAGCAGGTTTGCAACCGGCATCGTAGCGGAGCCGAGCACAACCTGCAACGTAATCGGGATACGCAAAATTGCATCGAGATTGCGTCCCTCGTCCGGCTGCGTCGGGCGTGGCGCCGCCATCTCGTCGACGATGCTGCCGAAGCTGTCCAATGGTGAAGTTTCGTTCTCTGTCATGATACCGCGCCTCTATTCCCTTGCCGCGGGCCCGCCGCGCGAATATTGACCGCACCGCCGGCCGGACGGCTGATCTTCATTGACCGACGAGCCCACCCAGAAAGTCCGGCTCATTATCGTAAATATCGTCGACCCGGAGCGTATATTTGCCTTCCGCCTGGCCGAGATGACACCAGAACAATGGCTCAGCGTTGCACTCAAGCTTCACCCGGCTCTTCGGCGTCGATTTCAGATGCAGGATATTGCCGACCTTGAGATCCGCGATGTCGCCGAGAGTGAACCCGTCTTCCTCGAGAATCGCCTGGACGACGACATCGGCCTTGCTGACTTCGCTTTCGATCTGCTTGGTCCAGCGAGGGTCCGCCGCGGCGACATCATTACCGTGATCAACAGACAGGCTTTGACGGATGGGATTGATTGCGGCCTGCGGCAGAACCACGAAAATCTCGCCCGAGCGGCCAAGGATGCGCAAATTGAGTTTCGCCAGGACGGCGAAACTGTTGCGCGGCGCGATCACAGCGAAGTCCATTCGCGTTTCAAGCCGCTCGAACTTGAAATGCATTTCCTGAATCACCGAAAGTGCGGTTTGGAGCGAACGCGCGATGATATCGAGCGTTTTCTGCGCCACGCGCATCTCGATATTCGTCAGGCTCCGATTCTCGGTATAGGGCGGCTCGCTGCCATCGCCGCCAAACAAAGCCTCGACAAGCCCAAAGACAAGCTTGTTGTCGAGCCCGATCATGATGCGGGCGTCCCAGGCCTGGGCATGCAGCATGGAAACAATGGCCTTGCCCTCGGCGGCCTCCAGCACGGCACCGATTCGCTCTGTCTTCACAGAACTGACAGTGAAATAGGCGGGTGCTGTCGAGAGTTGGCGCGCGTTTTCAGCACAATGTGTGGCGAGCCGATCGAAGATGACGCGCAAAAACGGCAGGCGCTCGATCGAAATGCCAGCGGAATCGAACAGCCGCTCCGGCGCAGTCGACCGCGCACCTGTTTCTGCTTTGGATTGAGCGCTCGAAGTCATGCTGCCTGCCGTGCGGGACCACCGGAGATCGTCTCGTTTTCAACCATATCGATCGTCGGGCGATCATGAGAGGAGATCGTTTTACGCCCATGCTCGAGCGCGATTTGCGGCATGGCGCCATTCATGAAAGCCAGCAAAGTTTGCTTGACGATGAAATAGACGCGCAGGCGTTTCTCGCGCGTCACCTTGATCTTTTGCGCCAGCGGCGCGGTGAAGCCATAAGAAAGAAGGATCCCCCCGAACGTGCCGACCAGCGCCGAGCCGATCAGGCCACCAAGAAGCTCCGGTGACTGATTGAGCGCGCCCATCGCCTTGATGACGCCGAGGACGGCGGCAACGATGCCCAGCGCTGGCATCGCATCGCTCATCGCCGTGAGGGAGTAGTATGGTTTCAAACGGTCGTGGGTGATCGTCTCGATTTCCTCGTCCATCAAGGATTCGATCTCGTGCGTGCGCGCATTGCCGACAATGAGCAAGCGGACATAGTCGCAAATAAAGTGGGTCAGCTCCTTGTCCTTCAGGACATTGGGGAAACTGCGAAAGATTTCCGATTCATCGGGATTGTCGACATGCGACTCGACTTCGTTGCGCGCCTTGCCACGCAATTCCCGCATCAGCGAATAGAGCACACCGAGCACATCGAGATAATCGCGCTGGCTCGGCGACTTACCCATGATGCCTTCCATTATGGCACTGCCGGTATCTTTAATCGTCGAGAGCGAATTGGCGACGATGAACGTGCCAACCGCCGCGCCGGCAATCATTATATATTCCATCGGTTGCCAGATAACGGACAGGTGGCCGCCCTCGCTCGCGAAGCCGCCGACGATGCAGCCCATGGCAATTACGATACCGATGATGAAACTCAAGGCTGCCCCTCCGCCTTTGGGTCAAGCTTTTTGGTAAGCGCGCAGGCTTGCCCGAAGCTGATATCCGGACTGGGCCGCCTCAGCCCCCAAAGTCAGCCCCGGACAAGCCAGCGGCGTAACAAGTGGAAAGGAACATCAAGGGGAGCTTGACCGTGCTGACCGCCACGCAACTCTACAATGCCGTTACCCGGTCCGGCTCGAACTACGCGACCTCGGTTGCTTCAGAAGCTTCGGTCAAGCAGCAGACGAGTTATTTCCTCGATAATATTGGCAGCGTGACCAGCGCGCAGCAGCTCGTCAACAACTCAAAGCTCTACAACTACGTCATGAACGCGTTTGGGCTTGGCAGCGAAATCAATGCAAAAGCCCTGATCATCAAAGTTCTCAATGGAGGCGATGGGCCGAACAGCTTTGCCGCCAGCCTCAATAATCCAAGCTACACGGCGCTCGCGACCGCCTTCAATTTCCAGGAAAATGGCGCGACGACGACAAGCTCGGAATCAGTCCAGCAGCAAACAGTCAGCAATTTCTACGAACAGACGCTCGAAAACAACGTCGGCCAGCAGAATCAGGGTGCGCAAATGGCGCTCTATTTCAAGCGGATGGCTTCGCAGATTACGAGCCCCTACAGCATTCTCGGCGATAAGACACTGTTGAAAGTCGTCGAGACGGTGTTCAACCTGCCCGCAACGCTGTCGCTCGAAAACGTCGATACGCAGGCAGGTGAAATCAGCCAATTGCTGAATATCAGCCAATTGCAAAATCCGACATATTTGCAAAAGTTCATCGGGCGTTTCACCGCGTCTTACGATGCGCAAAATCCGACAGGTGGCACCAGCGCGCCGCCGACAATCGCGCTACTTGTGTCGCAACCGGGCATCAGCCAGAGCCTTCTCCTGAGCATCGCCAACCTCAAGATGGGAGGATCGTAAAGATGCAAGGCGCGCCTTACGTTTCGCTTTCCGCGCAATTGACGCTGGAACGGCGGCTTGAATCCCTGGCGTTGAACGTCGCCAACATGAACACGGTCGGCTATCGCGCGGCTGGCGTCAGCTTCCACACCTATGTCTCGCGGGCCGGCGCCGATCCCGTCGACTATGCCACCGCTGGCAAGGACTATGTGACCCGGACCGAGGGGCCGCTGGAGCGCACGGACAATCCGCTCGACGTCGCGGTGCAAGGCGAGGGCTTCCTCGCGATCCAAACCCCCGCCGGCACGGTATATACCCGCGATGGGCGTATGCGCATGAAAGCTTCGGGCGAACTTGAATCGCTCGCCGGCCATCCGATCCTCGATGCAGGCGGAACGCCGCTCATTCTCGACCCCACCGCTGGCCCCCCGGTGATCGGCGGTGACGGAATGATCACGCAGGGCATCAATCAGGTCGGCGCGCTTGGGCTCTTTCAGATCGATCCCGGCGCGCGATTTAGCCGTTATGAGAATTCCGGGGTAATTCCCGACAGGCCCGCGAGCCCGATTCTCGACTTCAATACCAACGGCATCGTCCAGGGCCATATCGAAGGATCGAACGTCAATCCGATCATGGAAATGGCCAAGATGATGACGATCCAGCGGGCGTTCGAAAGCGTCACGGGCGGCTCCGAAAAGAACGAAAGTACCTTGAAAGACGCGCTGCCGATCCTCGGCGGAACATCGTGATTTTTCGGCTGCGGCCCCTCCAATGACGGCTTTGGAACGGCTCGAACTGGCCATTAATTACGGCCTCGAAGAAATCGGCGATCTTCGCATCGGCGGCTTTGTCAGTGAAGTTGCGCCTTCACATTATCGGATCACGGGCCTCTCGCAATTTCTCAAACTCGGCGAATGCGTCGGCATGGAGCACGACGGCGAAACCCAATTGGGTGAAGTCGTGCGTGTCGATGGTTCGGGCGCGACAGTCAAAAGTTTTGATGTCGGCGCGGCCGCGGGTCTTGGCGACAGCGCCTATCGAATCGGGCCTTTGCATCTTTCTCCCGATGTGAGCTGGAAGGGCCGCGTTATCGATGCGCTGGGGCGCCCGATCGATAGCCAGGGCGTGCTGCGGCGTGGTGAACATACCCGCTCGATCGAATCGCCGCCGCCGCAGGCGTTGAACCGGGCACGCGTGAAGACACCGCTGCGGACCGGCGTGCGCGCCATCGACCTCTTCATGCCGCTTTGCGCGGGCCAGCGTATCGGCATCTTCGCGGGCTCAGGCGTCGGCAAATCGACCCTCCTCGGCATGTTGGCGGGCGCCAAAGGCTTCAGCGCCGTCGTCGTCGGGCTCGTCGGCGAGCGCGGCCGCGAGGTCCGCGAATTTCTCGACGATTCGCTCGGCCAAAATCGCAAGTTGGCCGTAACCGTGGTCTCGACGGGCGACGAAAGTCCAATGATGCGTCGTCTGGCGCCGAAGACTGCGATGACCATCGCCGAATTTTTCCGCGACCGCGGCGAGAGCGTCCTGCTGATCCTCGATTCGGTGACGCGCTTTGCGCACGCGGCCCGTGATGTCGCGCTCGCGGCGGGCGAACCCGCCGTCGCGCGCGGCTATGCGCCAAGCGTCTTCAGCGATCTGCCCAAATTGCTGGAGCGCGCCGGCCCGGGCGTTGAAGGCAGCGGTTCGATCACCGGAATTTTCTCCGTTCTCGTCGATGGCGACGACCATAACGACCCCGTTGCCGATAATATTCGCGGCACGCTCGACGGCCATATCGTGCTTGACCGCGCGATCGCTGATCTCGGCCGCTTCCCGGCCGTCAATATCCTCTCCTCGATCTCGCGACTCGCACAACACGTCTGGACCAAGGAGCAGCAGACGCTGATCCTGAAATTGAAATCCATGGTCGCGCGTTATGAAGATACGCGCGACCTGCGGTTGATGGGCGGTTATCAGGCGGGACAGGATACCGATCTCGATCAGATCGTCGCGCTCGTGCCCAGGCTTTACGATGCTTTGACACAATCGCCGAGCTCGCCGCCCTCGCGCGATGCCTTCCGCGAACTCTCTGACGCCTTGCAAGCGAAGTGAGTTACGCGGCGCCGACGCTATCCGCTGCCGCCCTGTAACGAGGAGCGGGTTTAGCGTTTCCGAACTTCGTCGAAAGTTCTCGGCGTTCCGCCTCCCAGCGCGTCCATAGTTCACCTTCATGAAGGCCGGGGATGGTGACCTGTTCGCCGGCGTCGAGGCCGGCTAATGCCGCATCGACGCAATCCTCGGCCGACATGGTGATCTCGGAGGTTTTCTGCGGCGCGTAGCCGGCGACGTCCCAAAACTCTGTTGCTGTTGCACCGGGAAGGACCGTCTGTACGCGAACGCCCTTTTCAGCCAGATCCTTCTGCAACGAATGTCCGAAACTCAGGACATAGGATTTCGAAGCACTATAGACGCCATTCAAAGCCTCTACGGCGATGCCGACGACCGAAGCGATATTGATGATCGTACCGGCACCGCGCGCCGCGAATACGGGCGCAACCGCGTAGGTTAGACGAGTCAGAGCCGTGATGTTCAGCTCGATCATCGCCGCCATCTTGTCGACGTCAGCTCGCAGGATCGACGCGACGGAGCCGACGCCGGCATTGTTTACGAGCATAGTGATGCTCGGGTCGTCCCGCAGCACCGCCTCAACTTTCGCAAGGCTTACCTTGTCATTCAGGTCGGCGGGCAGCACCGTAACCTGACGGCCAGTCTCCCCGCGAAGCCGGCCTGCGACGGCGTTCAGCCGTTGTTCGTTTCGTGCCACGAGAATGAGGTCATAGCCGCGCTTGGCCAGACGATCGGCGTAGACAGCGCCGATGCCTGACGATGCCCCGGTGATGAGGGCGGCGCCCTTGGGGGAGGAACTGCTCATGGATGTACTCCTTCTATGGTCGCTCGGAACCGAGCCTGCAAAGAAGAGATACGCTTGCATCGTCGCGTCTCAAATGTCATATAAGCGGTGATTTAGGACACATGAGACATCCGTCATGCGTGACATCGCGTTCGTCGTATATCCGGGCTATTCCGTGATGGCGCTGGCCGTCGTCACGGCTTTTGAGGTCGCCAACATGATTGCCGACGACCCACCCTACGATTTGCACTTCGTTTCCGAGGCCGGCGGCCGCGTCGAAACTTCGTCCGGCATGACGCTCGACAGCGAGGCTTTCAGCGAAAGGCCGTTCGATACCCTTGTTGTCGGCGGCGCGACGATTCCCTCACCGTCGACGCCGGGATTAATCGCCTTCGTGAAAGACGCTCAAAAACGGCATAAGCGCATCGCCGCGGTTTGCACAGGAGCGTTCGTGCTCGCGGAAGCAGGTCTATTGGACGGACGGCACGCCACGACCCATTGGCTTCACGCACGGGAACTGCAGAGGCAATTTCCGAAAGTGAAGATGGATGAAGACCGGATCTTCATAAACGACGGCCCAATCTGGACTTCCGCCGGCATGACGGCCGGCATCGACCTCGGCCTAGCACTAATCGAAAATGATCTCGGCCCCGAGCTTGCGAAATCCGTAGCCCGCAAGCTTGTCATCTACCACCGCCGCGGCGGTGGTCAGTCGCAGTTCTCCACGCTCCTGGAGTTGTCGCCGAAATCAGATCGCATCCAGACGACGCTAGCCTACGCTCGGGAGAATCTTCACAAGCCGCTGACCGTTCCGGAGCTTGCGGATGTGGCTCATCTCAGCCCCCGGCAGTTCAGCCGGGCGTTCCACGCCGAAACAGGTCAGTCGCCGGCGAAGGCGATTGAAAATTTGCGGGTCGAGGCTGCGCGGAATCTCATGGAACAGAGCCGACATCCCATCGATATCGTCGCACGCCAAACGGGATTCAGCGACCGCGACCATATGCGGCGTGCCTTCTTGCGCGCCTTCGGAGAACCTCCGCAAGTCCTGCGCCGCAACGCACGACACGAGGCGATCGACCACCTCGGCTGATACTCGATCCTTCCGGCTAATGCGCCAGCCGTTCCAGCAGATCGCGGACATGCACCTGATCGGTCTTATAATTGCCGGTCAGCGTGTACATGACGAGATTGACGCCGCCGCGTAGCGCCAACTCATGCTGGCGCGTGCCGCCCGGCATCAGCGCATAAAGGCTGTCGCCGTTGTCGTCGGCCGCCCACCCGGCCGCGAGATCGTTCGCAGTGATGAGAATCGGTGAAACGCCATCGCCGGCGCGCGCCGGGCGTTGTCCATCGGCAGGATTTGGCGGCGGCAACGCTTCGATCCAGGTCTGCCCTGTCTCATAACGGCCGACGAAACCATCGATGAGATAAAACGTCTTGGTGACGACGTGATCCGGCGGGATCGGTTCCAGTTGCGGAACATCGACGCCATGCAGGAGCTGGCGCAGCCACAATGTCTCCGGCGTCGGCGGTCCGTCAGTATGCGCCGTCAAGGCGTCGCGGGTATCGAAGATGATCGTGCCGCCCTGTTTCATATAAGCGGCGACCTTGGCGATTGCTGCGGCGGACGGCTGCGGCCGGTCGGCGACGATCGGCCAATAGAGCATCGGATAAAAGGCCAGTTCGTCATGCGCCGGATCGACTCCGACCGGCGTGCCGGGAATGAGCGACGTACGCTGCGCCAGAACCTGCGAGAGGGTTGTGAGGCCTGCTTTGCTCTCGCCATCAACATCCGGATCGCCGCTGATGACATAGGCGAGCCGCGTATTGAGCGCCGATTGCAGATCGCTTTGCGACAAGGGCGCGTCCGCGCGGGGGGCAGCCCTGAGATGCGAGACAGGCCCGAGGCTCGCGGCCACGCCGATGACGACGATCGCCGCAGCAGCACGGCCAAACCGGCGCGACAGGCCGCCCGAAAGCCACAGCGAGGCCAGCGAATCGGCGATGAACAGCAAGAACGCGATTGCCAATAGAATCGGCCGCAAATCAGTCGGCGCCGCCTGCCGCAAAGCCTCTTGCGCGAAGCCGAGGCCGGAATAGTCAGCTGCCTGCAATGTCTCTGTCGCGCGCAAGGCATTGACGGCCAGCAATTGATCCGGCGGTCCGTAAAAGCCTGGTGGGTGGTCAGCGGTCGCAGCGCCTTCGAAATTGATCGGCACCGGCTTTGCGGTCGGCGGCGGCGCCCCGAGCACGCCGAACCCGTCGAGGATGCTCGTCGGCGGCACGCTTTCCACCTTCTCATTGCCGGCGTTGGTTGCGTCCGGTTTCGTAAGCACGGTCGAGAGATCGACGATCTTGCGCAGCATATCCACGAACAGGCCGGAGATCGGCAGGTTCGACCAGGTCGTATCCGCCGTCACATGGAAGAGCACAATCATGCCTTTGCCTTCGTGCGCGGCGGTGACAAGCGGCGTGCCGTCGACGAGATGCGCCCAGGTCTTCCCCGGCACATCGGCATCGGGCTCGGCGAGCACCTGACGGCGCACGGTCACATCTTTCGGCGTCGCCAGCCCGAGGAAGGGACTTTGCGTATCGAACGGCGCGAGCCGCTTGGGCGTCTCCCAAGACAGAGCGCCGCCCAGCACGCGGCCACCACGCCGCAGCCGTACCGGCACCAATCCATCAGACCCCGCCGCGAGCCGCGTGCCGGCGAAACGCAGAAGCAGCCCGCCGTCATCGACGAATTGCTTCAGGCGCGCGTAGTCCGTGTCGGAGAGCGTGCCGACATCGGCAAGAATCATGACCGCTGGATGCTGATCTAGCAGAACGCCGATCGGATCCGGCGTTCCGGGTGTCGCCTCGCGCACATCGGCGAAGGGCGCCAGCGCTTTGTGCAGATAATAATTCGGCGCCAGCAGCGGCAGCGAGACATCCGCCGTCTCGTCGCTGACGATGGCGACCGTGCGCCGCTTCCAACGCGCATCGAGCAAGGACACCGCGCCGGCAGAACGTTCGTCGAGGATTTCCAGCCGGGCGATGTCGTTGCGCAGATCGACCGGCAGGTCGAAGCTGGCTTTGGTTTCCAAGGAAGCCTTGGAGAATTCAAAACGTGTCTCGCCGATGGCAAGGCCTTTTGGATCAAGCGCGCGGACAATGCCTTGTGAGACACCCCCGGCCGACGCGCGCAGGACGCGGATTTTCAGGCCATCGCTCCGATTCTCGGGGCCGGCCAGCGCGCGGATCGCCTGGGGACTTGTCACCAACGTGATGCGAGCGCCAAGCCTCGCAAGCTTCTCCGCGAATTCGCGCGCGTGACCCCCGGCGAGCCCATCGGCAATCCAGACGATCTGCGTCTTCGGCGCGGCATCGACCAGCTTCTTGATCGGAATGAGCAAAGCGAGATGATCGGGCATATAGGGCAACGGCTTGATCGCGCGCAGCCGCTCGACGGCATGAGTGGCATCGCTAAGAACGATCTCACGGCCCGCATCAGACACCGCCGCCACCGCAACAAGCTCGCCACTGCGACCCGCGGCTTCGATCCGCTCGGACGCCGCGGCCTGCCGTGTGTCCCAGGACGGCGCCGCCGCCCAGCCATCATCAATCACGACAAGCAAGGGCGCCTTGCCGCCTGCGCCCGTAGGCAACGGATTGAGCACCGGACCCGCCATCGCGAGAATGAGCGCCGCCGCTATGGCCAGCCGCAGCAACAAGAGCCACCAGGGCGTGCGCGCCGCCGTCTCATCCTGCGGCTGCAGATCAAGAATAAGCCGCAGCGGCGGGAACGGCACGCGATTTGGGTTCGGCGGCGTAACGCGCAGCAGATAATACAGCACCGGCAAGCTGGCGAGCGCGAGCAAAACGGCGGGGAAAGCGAAAACCAGCGGCAGCCCGAACATCAGCGCGCCATCCCCGCGATGTCAGCATCGAGCCGCAGCCGCAGCGCCAGCAAAGCCTCGGAGGCTGGACGATCCGTCCGATGCAGCAGAAGCGTCCAGCCGAGTTGATGCGCGGCCTGCCGTATCGCCTCGCGATGCGCGGCGAGACGGGCGATGTAGTCGCGGCGGAAACTCTCCGCCTGCCCGACACGCAGCCGCGACGAGGAATCAACGTCGAGAAATTCCGTGTGGCCGGCGAAGGGAAATGTCTCTTCGGCGGGATCAGCGATCATCACCAGATATCCATGCGCGCCGCGTGCAGCGAGCGCCTTGATACGCGCGGCGATCTGCGCGGGCTCGCTCAAGAAATCGGAAATCAGCAGCGCATGCGAGCGCGGCGGCAGCATGAGATTGGGCGCCAGCTCAGCCGCCTGATAGCCGGCAGCACGTTCTTCAGCGATCATAGCCTCGGCGAATTGCGCGACGATGCTGCGCGACGCCAGCGGTCGCGTCAGGCCGAGAAGGCTCACTCGTTCACCGCCGCGCACCAGCAGATCGGCCGCTGCGAGGCCGAGGACGAGCGCGCGGTCGCTCTTCGATTGACGCGCGAGATTGGAGATGAAACCCATTGATGGCGAACGATCGATCCAGATCGCCACACTGTGCGCCGCTTCCCATTCGCGTTCGCGGATATAGATCCGATCGTCGCGCGCCGACCGGCGCCAATCGATGCCTGTCGTCGATTCGCCGGCGACAAAGGGACGAAACTGCCAGAATGTTTCGCCGATACCCGCGCGACGGCGCCCGTGCATCCCATGCGTGACGCTCGCGGCGACTTCCTTCGCGGCGACAATCAGACTCGGAAGCTTGGCGGCCAAAGCGAGCGCGCCGCCTTCGGTGGAAGCGGAAACTCGCTGCTCGGCGCGATCAAGCAGGCGCAGATCGCTCATGCTCAGGTCAGCTTCTGAGTCAATTTCGCAATGATGCCGGGGATAGTCTCGCCCTCGGCACGCGCGGCGAAGGTCAGTGCCATACGATGCTTCAACACCGGCTCAGCGAGAGCCAAGACATCGCTCAGCGACGGCGAAAGGCGGCCATCGACAAGTGCCCGCGCCCGGATCGCAAGCATCAGCGATTGCGCGGCGCGCGGCCCCGGGCCCCAGGCGATATGCTGCGTCAGCGTCTTGTCGCCTTCGCCCGGCCGGGCGGAGCGAACGAGATCAAGGATCGCTTCCACAACCTGCTCTCCCACCGGCAGGCGCCGCACGAGACGTTGCGTCGTGAGGAGATCGTCGGTCGTCATCGCCTGGCGTGCTTCCTGATCCTTGTCGCCTGTCGTCTCGATGAGAATCTGCTTTTCCGCCGCGCGATCGGGATAAGGCACATCGATCTGCATCAGGAAGCGATCGAGCTGCGCCTCTGGCAAAGGATAGGTGCCTTCCTGCTCAAGCGGATTTTGCGTCGCGAGAACGTGAAAGGGATTGGGGAGATCATGCCGCTCGCCGGCGACGGAGACATGATGTTCCTGCATCGCCTGAAGCAGCGCTGATTGCGTGCGCGGGCTGGCGCGATTGATTTCGTCGGCCATCAGCAATTGCGCGAAGATCGGCCCCGGCACAAAACGAAAGCTGCGGCGCCTGTCGGCACTCTCTTCCAATACCTCGGAGCCGAGAATGTCGGCCGGCATCAAATCTGGCGTGAACTGTACGCGGCGCGCATCAAGGCCAAGAACCTTGCCGAGGCTTTCGACGAGTTTTGTCTTTGCAAGTCCGGGCACGCCGACGAGCAGACCGTGACCGCCCGCGAGTAATGTCACAAGCGCTTCCTCGATCACCTGATGCTGACCGAAGATCACCGCACCCAATGCGGCGCGCGCAGCCGCGATCCGGTCAAGCGCAGTTTCCGCCGCGCGCGATACAGCGGCTTCGAGAGATGTCGTATTCGCTTCGGCCATTCGCGATCTCACCTTGGACTTGGAAACATAATTGTGGACCTTTTGGATGGCAAAGACCACCAATCTGACGGTGGGTGATCAAAGAGAGGCCGAACGGCGTAGATTAAAGAAATTTGTGGCAGGACAATGCCTTATTGTCATGATCTTATCCTGCAATTGAGCGACCATAAATCGCGGAGCTTGGCCCCTAACATAACGTGGAGTTAATGTGGCGCATGAGCTACCTCGCGCACATTCTTCAGCCCGACGAGAAAGTCCTGTTCGACGGGCATCTGCATTGGATCATCTACAGCCGTGCAATTCTCTTTGCTTTGCTCGCCGGACTTTGTGGAGGCGCGTTGTATTTTCTGGGCGATCAGCAAGGGCTGAAATTTTCAGCGCTCAGCCTCGCCTTTATTTTTGGCGTGATCGCCATCGCTTTCGCGCTTCACGCCTGGTGGCGCAGCTTCATGACGGAAATCGCGGTGACGACAAATCGCGTGATTTACAAGACAGGCTTCATCCGCCGCTACACTGTCGAAATGAACATGGACAAGGTCGAATCGGTCGACGTCATTCAACCTTTGCTCGGCCGACTGCTCGACTATGGTTCCGTCCGGGTGCGCGGCACGGGCGCGAGCCTTGAGCAGCTCGATCATGTCGCCCATCCGCTCGCATTGCGCAGCGCGATCACGGCGCGCTGACGCGTCATTTACTCACCACTCTTAGGTATCGCATTCAGTGCGGCATTGCGGATCGCATCCGCGGCCTTTTCCGCCGCCTCAAAGGCAGAGCGCGTGATCTCCTGACCCGCCTGGAAATTAGCCATCGCTGCATTATTGGCCGCGTCGAGCACGTGATTGAGACCCGAGGCCGTTTTGGTAGCGATGTCGGCCGGCGGTGCGGTCGTCACGTTTCCACCGGCATCCGCGATATCGCTGCGCATCTCCGCCATGCGCGCGCCCATCAACTGCACATGTTCGTTAAACGCCTCGAACATGGAAGCCATGAATTTCGTCTGGATCGAAACCAGATCTTCAAGCGTGCGCGCACCCTGCAGATCATGGAGGAGCTTGTTATTGCGCTCGAAGTTGGCAGCCGAAATATTACTGATGTCCTCGGCCAGCACTTGCAGCGACTTGACGGGCGAGTAGCCGGCGATCGACCCTGCCTTCGATCTGGGTTCGCGAATTTCCATGGGCGTCCTCCACTAGGGCTGACGCCGGTTGTCCCGGCGTCAGGATTTTTGGGAAGCCTAGCCTATCGCGAAGCGGAGATCGATAGCACTTTGGTTAGGCGGCTATCGCCGCCGCAAGCCAAAGATCAGGGAAACGATCAACAGGATGATCGCGATCCAGAAGAGAACATGAGCGACTTCCGACGCCGTGCCCGCGACGCCGCCGAAGCCGAGCACACCGGCGACGATCGCGATAACAAGAAAGATCAGAGCCCAATACAGCATGTTGCCGAAATTCATCGCGCGCTCCCTCGCCCGATCGCGCGTCGGCTGAAGCCGAGCCCGGGTCCGCGCGGATCATGCGGTAGAAAATCTGAAAACCGAGGCGTAGCTTCAACGGCTCGCGACACCGCGCAGTTCCCGCAATGCTCCGGATCATAAGCCGTGGCGTGCGAAAGGTTACGCGGCGTCTGCGGTTTGCTGCAACGCGGCAGCGATGGCTGCCAAAGCCGCTTGCGCGCTGCCGCCATCCGGGCCGCCCGCCTGGGCGAGATCACGGCGACCGCCCCCACCCTTGCCGCCTAGCTTCGCGGCCGCGGCCCGCACAAGCGTCACCGCATCGAAGCGCGGCGTCAGATCATCGGTGACGCCAACCACCACGCCGGCTTTGCCCTCGACGTCGATGCCGACGATGGCGACGACGCCGGAGCCGAGACTTTGCTTCGCCTCATCCGCCAGCGATTTCAAATCTTTCATTTCGACGCCGGAAACCTCTTTGCGGAAGAACTTGATGCCGCCGACATCCTCAATTGGCGCTTCCGCAGCGCCGCCGCTCATCGCCAGACGCTTGCGCGTATCGCTCAATTCGCGTTCGAGCTTGCGCCGTTCGTCGAGAACATGCGCGAGTCGCGCACCGGCCTCGTCCTCAGGCGCCTTGAGCAGATGCGCCATTTCCTGAAAGCGTTGCGCCTGGCTGTTCAAATGATGGCGCGCGGCGAGACCTGTCTTCGCCTCGATGCGGCGCACGCCCGCCGCGACCGGCGATTCCGCGATGATCGAGATGAGGCCGATGTCGCCCGTGCGCCGCACATGCGTGCCGCCGCACAATTCGATGGAAAAAGCGGCGTTGCCGCGAGCGCCGTCTGCCGTCTCCAGCGGATCGCCCATCGAGACGACGCGAACCTGATCACCATATTTTTCACCGAACAAAGCCCGGGCGCCGGATTCAATCGCCGTATCGACATCCATCAGCCGCGTTTCGACCTGCGCGTTTTGCAGCACGATTCGATTTGCGATGTCTTCCACCTCGGCAAGTTCTTCGGCCGAGATGGGCTTTGGGTGCGCGAAATCGAAACGCAGACGATCCGGCGCGACGAGCGAGCCCTTTTGCGCGACGTGATCGCCGAGGACCTGACGCAGTGACTCATGCAGAAGGTGCGTCGCGGAATGATTGGCGCGCACGGCACCGCGGCGGCTGTGATCGACGTCAAGCTCGACCGAAAGATCGACGGTCGCATGGCCGCTTTCGACCGTGCCGTCATGCACAAACAGATCGCCGAGCTTCTTGTGCGTGTTGGTCACGCGGAAGCCGAGATTCGACGCGCGGATCGACCCTGTGTCGCCGACCTGACCGCCGGACTCGCCGTAGAACGGCGTCTGATTGAGGATTACCTGCCCGGTTTCGCCAGCCGCCAGCCGCTCGACCTCGCGGCCATCCTTGAGCAGTGCGACGATGACGCCTTCGGCACTTTCGGTTTCATAGCCAAGGAAGTCGGTCGCGCCGACACGTTCTTTCAGCCCAAACCAGATCGATTCGGTCGCAGCCTCGCCCGAGCCCGCCCAGGCCTTGCGCGCGTCTGCGCGCTGCTGCTGCATCGCAGTGTTGAATCCTTCGACATCGACGCCAAGGCCGAGTCCACGCAACGCGTCCTGCGTCAGATCAAGCGGGAAGCCGTAGGTGTCGTAAAGCTTGAAAGCCGCCGCGCCGGGCAACACGCCGCCCTTCGGCAGATCGCGCGTTTCCTCGTCGAGGATCGTAAGTCCCCGCGCCAATGTGTTGATAAAGCGCGTCTCCTCCAGCCGCAGTGTCTCGACAATCAGCGCTTCGGCACGAATGAGCTCTCGATAGGCCTGCCCCATTTCGCGCACCAACACGGGCACCAGCCGCCACATCACCGGCTCGCGGGCGCCAAGTAGCTGCGCATGGCGCATGGCGCGGCGCATGATCCGGCGCACCACATAGCCGCGGCCCTCGTTCGACGGCAGAACGCCATCGGCAACGAGAAAAGCCGAGGCGCGCAAATGGTCGGCGATGACACGATGGCTCGCCTTTTGCGGTCCATCCGGATCGACCCCCGTGGCTTGCGCGACGGCAAGCACCAGGGCGCGCATAAGATCGATATCGTAATTCGATTGAACGCCCTGCAACAGCGCGGCAATACGCTCAAGCCCCATGCCGGTGTCGATGGAAGGCCGCGGCAGGCCCACGCGCTCGCCGGGCGCGAGCTGCTCATATTGCATGAAGACCAAATTCCAGAATTCCAGAAAACGGTCGCCATCCTCGTCGGGACTGCCGGGTGGACCACCGGCAAGCTTGTCACCCTGATCGTAGAAAATCTCAGAACAGGGACCGCAGGGGCCAGTGTCACCCATCGACCAGAAATTATCGGAGGTCGGGATGCGGATGATCTTCGAATCGGGGAAGCCGGCGATCTTCTTCCAAAGATCGAAGGCTTCATCGTCAGTGTGGTAGACGGTGACGAGCAGCTTGTCCTTGGGCAGACCGAAGACCTGCGTCGTCAGTTTGTAGGCAAGCTCGATCGCCTCGGCCTTGAAATAATCGCCGAAGGAAAAATTGCCGAGCATTTCAAAGAACGTGTGATGGCGCGCGGTATAGCCGACATTGTCGAGATCATTGTGCTTGCCGCCGGCGCGAACGCATTTCTGCGCCGTCGCGGCACGCGTATAGGGCCGCTTTTCGATGCCGGTGAAGACGTTCTTGAATTGCACCATGCCCGCATTGGTGAACATCAACGTCGGGTCGTTGCGCGGAACGAGCGAAGAGGACGCGACGATCTCATGCCCATGGCGGCCGAAATAGTCGAGAAACGCAGTCCTGATCTCGTTAACGCCGTTCATAATCTGCATCCATGCACGCGGCGAACGGTAAAATTCGCCGCGGCCATCCAGGCGGAAAGGGGAGCACGTCTTCTAGCTTTCCGCTTCCGCCCTGTCGAGCGCCGGCGCGGCGTCGATGCAGGAGGCTGGAGGCAGATCAGCCTTCGAGTTCGGTCTCTTCGGTTTCGCCGGGATCGAGAATGCGCTCGGCGATCAGGCCGGAATTTTCGCGAATCGCCAATTCGATTTCAGCGGCGATCTCGGGATTATTTTTCAAAAATGTCTTGCCGTTTTCACGGCCCTGGCCAAGTCTCTGACTGTCATAAGAGAACCAGGCGCCGGATTTCTCGACAACACCGGCCTTGACGCCGAGGTCGATCAATTCGCCGACCTTGGAGATACCTGCCCCATACATGATGTCGAATTCGACCTGTTTGAAGGGCGGCGCGACCTTGTTCTTCACCACTTTCACGCGGGTCTGATTGCCGACAACCTCATCGCGTTCCTTGATCGAACCGATGCGGCGGATATCGAGCCGGACCGAAGCATAGAATTTCAACGCATTGCCGCCCGTCGTCGTCTCCGGGCTGCCGTACATGACGCCGATCTTCATGCGAATCTGATTGATGAAAATCACCATCGTTTTTGACTTGGAGATCGACGCAGTGAGCTTGCGTAGCGCCTGGCTCATCAGCCGCGCCTGCAAGCCCGGCTGGCTGTCGCCCATCTCGCCGTCGATTTCCGCGCGCGGCGTGAGGGCGGCAACCGAATCGATCACCAGCACGTCAACCGAGCCGGAGCGAACCAGAGTATCGGTAATTTCAAGCGCCTGTTCGCCCGTATCGGGCTGCGAGATCAACAGATCGTCGAGATTGACGCCAAGTTTGCGGGCATAGATCGGATCGAGCGCATGTTCGGCATCGATGAAGGCGCAGACGCCGCCGGCCTTCTGGGCCTCGGCGATGACATGCAGCGTCAGCGTCGTCTTGCCGGAAGATTCCGGGCCATAAATCTCGACGACCCGGCCGCGCGGCAGACCGCCAACGCCAAGCGCGATATCGAGCCCGAGCGACCCCGTCGAAATCGTCTCGATCTCGACCACCGGGCTCTTGCCGAGGCGCATGATCGAGCCTTTGCCAAACGCGCGCTCGATTTGAGAGACGGCGGCGTCGAGCGCCTTGGTCTTGTCCACGGATGTTCCTTCCACAAGGCGAAGATTCGCTTGGCTCATCGAATGATTCCTTCTGACACGGGCGTGCGGACAAGTGCAATGTGTTTGCGCGGCGGCGACGCTTCCGCCTGCGCCGAGAAATGTACGCTATTTGTTCCTTCTCACCAAGTTCTTTTTTTGTTCTTTCCTCCCATTTATCGACACTTCACGCCGATCGCGCTTCATAGCTGGCAAGGTGGGTCACGAAACGCCGTCCCTTGGACTCGGCGGAATCGACGAAATGCACGTCGCCGGGCGCCCGGCGCGGCGTATCGACAGTGAAGAAAACGGCGGGTGCCCCACCTTCTACCGGCTGAATCCCATGCACAATGTTGCGCAGAAAGGTCACCATCTGCCCCGCGCGAAGCCGGCGCGGCGGTTCGTCGGCAATGGCGAAATCGACCTCGCCATCGAGCAAAACGAGATGCTCGTCGCAGGTCTCGTGAAGGTGACGTGGGATCGGATGATAGAGCCGGAACAACCGCGAACTCGCAGACTCGTGGTCCGACAGGTAGGCATCGACAATCATCGACTCGGCACGATCAGGAAAGCGAGCTTTGATTTCTGCCAGATCGAAGAAATTATAAGCTTTTTCATCCATCGCGCTTTGGACTCCGGTGATGGGCGGGCTCGGAACGCCTCATATCTATGTATCCGCGCCCGACTGTTCACGGCCCTATGTGAAACTGTCGATGAGACGTTCTGCCGCCGCGACGGCGGACTGCGCCGGGCCGTCTTCCGACTGCTGGCCGGAGCCATAGATGCCCTCGATCAGCAGAAGCAGGCTGTCGCCGAGGACATCCGGCTCGCGTGCGCCCATCGCCGCGGCAAGGTCGCGTAGACGCTGGCGCACCGCTTTCTTGTGCGCTTCCGCCACCTTGCGGGCGGGATGGTCAGGCGTCGGATATTCGATCGCGGCGTTGCTGAGCCCGCAGCCACGATAGCCGCGCCCGACCGCCCGCCCCGCCAGTTCAGCGATATAGGCGAGAACCTGTTGGCGCGGGTCGGCGTAAGTCTTCCCGCGCGGGCGCTCGAACCTTTCCCAGAAATCGCGATCGTAGTCGCGCAGATAGGCGGCCGCGAGTTCGTCCTTGGAGGCAAAGCTGCGATAGAGGCTCGGCTTGGTGACGCCGGCGCGATGGACGATCTCATCCACGCCGACGGCGCGGATGCCCTCGCGATAAAATAATTCGCGGGCCGAGACGCGGATACGGTCGGCCGCGCGTGGAATGCCACCGGCTTTACGTCTCGATTTGTCCGCCTGTGCGCTCATCCGGTCCAACATGACTTGACAATGTTACCGCTCGGTACGTATTAAGCCCGACACATACCGATCAGTAACATGAATATGCGCACTCGAACAAGTTATCCCTTCGGCCAGAACTACGTCTTCGTTGTCGTCGCCGCGATCTTCCTCGCCCTGCTCGCCGCGGCGGGCCTGCGCGCGACGCCTGGTGTGTTACTGCTGCCCTGGCAAAAAGCGTTCGGCTGGAGCGCCGGCACAGTTTCGGCCGCCGCCGCCCTCGGCATTTTCCTTTATGGCCTCACAGGTCCCTTTGCCGCCGCAGCCATGCAGCAATTCGGCCTGCGCCGAACGGTGCTCGCAGCCATTGTCCTGATGGCTTTGGCGGCAGGCGTCAGCGTATTCATGAATGCGCAATGGCAGCTCTTTCTGACATGGGGCGTGCTCTCCGGCCTCGGCTCTGGCGTCGTCGCCAATGTGTTGGCCGCCACGATCGTCAACCGCTGGTTTGCGACGCATCGCGGCCTGATCATGGGCCTGCTGACAGCGAGCATGTCGACCGGAACGCTCATCTTCCTGCCTGGCCTCGCGGGCCTCGCCGCCTGGGGCGGCTGGAAGCCGGTGGTCCTGACGATCGCGGGCTGCGCCCTCGCGCTCATTCCGTTGATCGCGTTCCTCGTTCCCGAAAGTCCGGCGGCGATCGGCTTACGGCGCTACGGGGCGACCGAGGACGAGCTAGCCGCATCGGCCCCTGCGCATAATCCTTTCACTGTCGCGCTCGGCGATCTGGCGATGGCGGCACGGACACGAACCTTTTGGTTTCTGTTCGCGACATTCTTCATCTGCGGCTTCACGACCAACGGACTCGTCGGTACGCATCTCATTGCCTTCTGCGGCGACAACGGCATCGCCGAAGTCCACGCCGCCGGCCTGCTGGCGATGATGGGCATTTTCGATATTTTCGGCACGACGTTTTCAGGCTGGCTGACCGATCGCTACGATCCGCGCAAACTGCTGTTCGTTTATTACGGGCTGCGGGGTCTATCGCTGATCTATCTGCCCTATTCGAACTTCTCGTTCGTGAGCCTGTCGCTGTTCGCGGCTTTTTATGGCCTCGATTGGATCGCGACGGTGCCCCCAACCGTGCGCATCGCCAATGAAAAGTTCGGCGACAAGAACGCGCCGATCATCTTCGGCTGGGTTGTCGCCGGCCATCAGCTTGGCGCGGCGACCGCGGCTCTGCTCGCGGGGCTTATCCGTACCGCGCAAGGCAGCTATCTAGAGGCGTTCGTCATCGCCGGCGCAACCGGCCTCGCCGCGGCATTTCTGTCACTCATGATCGAAAAACAAAAGGTTGCGCCGCAGTTTGCCGGCGCTTTGGAGGCGGGCGAATAGGCCGGACGCAAATCCGATTTCCACTTGGGGGGGCGATGCTCTAAAAGCGGCCCCCGAGTCGCCCACCCGCCATCCATCCGGCCCATGTCGCCCATCATCTCCGTCAGCCATCTTTCGAAAACCTATTCCGGCGGCCGCGCGGCGCTGAAGGACGTGAGCCTTGAGATCGGCAAGGGCGAGATTTTCGCCCTGCTCGGCCCCAACGGCGCGGGCAAGACGACCCTGATCAGCATCATCTGCGGCATCGTCACGCCCACCGCCGGCACGATCACCGCGGCGGGTCACGACATCATTCGCGATTTCCGTGCCGCCCGCGCGATGATCGGCCTTGTGCCGCAGGAATTGACCATCGATTTCTTTGAGAGTGTGTGGGCGACGGTCAAGCTCAGCCGCGGCCTCTTCGGCAAGGCGCCGGACGACGCCTATCTAGAAAGTCTGCTGCGCGATCTCTCGCTCTGGGACCGCAAGGATAGCCAGGCGCGCACCCTCTCCGGCGGCATGAAGCGGCGCATGATGATCGCCAAGGCTTTGTCGCATCAGCCCGATATCCTTTTCCTCGACGAACCGACAGCCGGCGTCGATGTCGAATTGCGCCGTGGCATGTGGGATCTGGTGCGCAAACTGCGCGCTGCCGGCACGACGATCATCCTCACCACGCATTATCTCGAAGAAGCCGAGGAGATGGCCGATCGCGTCGGCGTCATCCGGCAGGGCGAGTTGATTCTCGTCGAAGACAAAAATCGGCTGATGCTGAAGCTCGGCAAGAAAAAGCTGACGCTCATGCTCGCCGCCCCGCTCGCCGCCCTGCCCGCTTCGCTGCAAGCCTATCCGCTGAGCCTTTCAGACGACGGCCGTGAGTTGACTTATACCTACAGCGAAGACGGCGGCGCCGCGCCTGTCGCGGCACTGTTTGACAGTTTGCGCACGGCTGGCGTCGAAGTCAGCGACCTGCGCACCGAGCAGAGTTCGCTCGAAGATATTTTCGTCAGCCTCATCGGAAAGACAGCATGAATTTCCAGGCGATCCGGGCGATCTACGTCTACGAGATGTCGCGCACGCGGCGCACCCTGCTGCAGAGCATCGTCTCGCCGATCCTGTCGACGGCGCTCTATTTCGTGGTCTTCGGCTCGGCGATCGGCTCGCGTATCTCGCATGTCGGCGGCGTGAGCTACGGTGCCTTCATCGTGCCGGGCCTGATCATGCTCAACCTGTTGACGCAGAGCATCAGCAACGCCTCGTTCGGCATCTATTTTCCGCGCTTCGTCGGAACGATCTACGAGATTTTGTCGGCGCCGGTCTCGGCCGTTGAGATCGTCATCGGCTACGTCGGCGCGTCAGCGTCGAAATCAATCGTTCTCGGCCTGCTGACGCTCGCCACCGCGGCCCTTTTCATCAACATCCATATCCTGCATCCGTTCTGGATGTTGGCGTTTCTGGTGCTCACCAGCGTTACATTCAGCCTGTTTGGCTTCGTTATCGGCATCTGGGCGGACAGCTTCGAAAAGCTGCAATTGATCCCGCTTCTGGTCGTGACACCGCTCACGTTTCTTGGCGGCAGTTTTTACTCGATCGATATGTTGCCGCCGTTCTGGCGCAACGTCACCTTGATCAATCCGGTGGTCTATCTCATCAGCGGGTTCCGCTGGAGCTTCTATGGCCTTTCCGACATCAACGTCGGCATCAGCCTTGGCATGACGTTGCTGTTTCTCGTGCTCTGCCTCGGCATTGTGGTCTGGATCTTCAAGACAGGCTACCGGCTGAAGTCATAGTTACTCAATTTGCAAACGCGGGCTCGACGATTTTCTTGGCTTCCGAAAGATTGCCGTCGCTGTCGTATTTGAGCACGATCAGCCAATTGTAAGTATCCTCCGGCCACACGCCGCCCGGAACGAGATCCTCGCTGTCTGCGCCGAGTTCGCGCAACAGTTTCGGCAGCTTTCCGTGATGCCAGGCAATAAGAATGGTGCGATTGGGCGTGCCGGCCGCGAGCCAATGCGCGAGCGCCTTCACCTCCTTGTCGGGAAACGGCTGCTCGATCTTGATGCCGCTGGCCTGACTGAATGGCGTGACGGTCAGGCGCGGACGCGCGCTGTTCTCGGAATCCGAGGAGGCGATGATCGTGCCGATCTTCACCGGCGCGCCGTCGATCTGCAAATGCGCAAAATAATCGGCGTAAGCCTTGGCACGCGCTTCGCCCGCGGGCGCAAGCCCGGGATTGCCTTCGCCGTCGGGCTTTTCGGCGTGGCGCACGATCAGCAACGTATCCCCGGCGAGGCCCGAGGCAACGGCTGCGTTATCATCGTCGTAGTGATGATGGTGATGATGGCGCGCAAGCGCGGGGCCGCCGCAGAGACAGAGCGCGACAGCAAAAGCGGCGAGAATTTTGAATGTCGGCATTGCAAATTTTGGCATCGACAGTTCCGTGTTCAAGCAGGTTGCCGGTGGACGGCTTCGAGATTGTTGCCATCCGGGTCGATAATGAAAGCGGCGTAATAGCCCGGCGCATAATCCGGACGCGGCCCGGGCGCTCCGTTGTCTTTGCCGCCCGCGGCAATTGCGGCGGCATAAAAGCGATCGACCGCAGCCGGGTTGGCAGCGGACAGCGCGATGTGGATGCCGACGGGCTTTGCCTCGACGGTGCCAATCCACAGTGCCGGTTTGTCGGTTCCGAACGCCGCGGCGTCTTCGAAGCTTGCGAGCTTACCGTAGCCGAGCGGCGCCAAAGCCGCCTCGTAGAAAGAGATCAAGGCGTCGAACTGGTTTGTGTGGATGCCGATATGATCGAACATGCTTGAGCCTCTGCCTAGGATTGCGCGCGAGGAAAATGTTCCACGTGCGTTTCGCCCGTGCGACCAAAATAAAGCACACGTCGCTCTGGGAAGGAGACGAGATAGCCGGCGCAGCCCGCTGCGGCGACCTTGACGCAAAAGCCTCGATAAGTATAGCCGGGCGCCAAAGCCTGAGCCTCGCGGATCGCCGCCCTGATACTCTCCACATCGAAGCGTGACGCCACGTTTTGAGCCATCTTCGCAGTTGAAAGATCGAGGCTTTCGCCATCCGGCAGATAAAACGTTCGTGTCGCGCGGCGCAGATCGACAAGATAACCGTCGAAGCCCGCGTCCGTCAGCTTTGCGACGCTTTGCGGAAACGTCATCCGGTCCGTCTCCGCGCCCTCGTGGCAGTCTTGTGCGATTGCGACTTGCTCTGCGTTCATTTGTCTGCCCCGGTCTCGCGATGCCGCCATGACGACGTCAAGACATCGGCACGATTTTAAGCCCGTGTTGCACAACGAGATTGTGCAGGATGCGCTTCAGATCGGCGCGGTCGCGGGCGTTCAGATGAGCAAAAAATTCGGCGTCGTTTTCGTCGGCGAGCGCCGCCAAGCCAGGCACAATCAGCCGCCCCTGCGCGGTTAGCGCCAGACGTTGTGCGCGCCCATCTGCGAGACTTGCGCGGCGCACCAGAAACGATTTCGCGATCAACCTGTCGGCGAGCTTGCTGATCGCGCCCCGGGTGAGCCCGAGCCGCTCCGCGACCTCGCTGGGCGCGACCGGGGCTGACTCATAAAGCTCACGCAGGACGACCCATTCAGCAACGGTCACGCCCCGGCTTTCGAGCTTGCGGGCGAAGGCGAGCGACACATGATTGGAGACAAAACGCAGCCAATAGCCAAGGTGAGCGGTGAGTTCGGATGCGGCGCGCGCCATGGCAGTCTCCCTGTCATGATGGCTTTCGCTGAAATTAGTTTCCTTGTCAATTAAAATCATTTGAACGTTCGGTTAGGCGACACCCGCCCTGTGATCGACACACACATGTTCAATTTTCGCTTGGCGGGGATGCGAAGCTTGTGAATTGATCTATCTAAAGGAACTGGGGGTGGACCCACCGTGTTAAAATCGGGATTGCCGATGCCGGTCGGTCCACAGGATCGCATCGAAGAGGGATTTCCATGCGCGCGCAGATGAGCTTTTTCCGCAACAAGAACGCTGCTCGGGGTGCCGGTCTCGCTCTTGCCGTTGGGCTTGCATCGAGTTTCTCGATGGGCGCGCGCGCATTTGAAGTCAGCGAGGCACAGAAGGAAGCCTGCACGCCGGATGCATTCCGCCTCTGCGGAGCGTATATCCCCGACAGCGACCGGGTGGCGGCCTGCATGCAGGCCAATGTCGCCAATCTGAGCCCCCCTTGCAAAGCGGTCTTTCAGCCGGTTCAGCCTGTTGCGCAAGCGGTCCCGGAGTCGCGACGTCGCGCCCGCAAGATTACGACCAGCTATGACCGCAGATATCACCACTATCGCCGGTATGACGACCAGCGGGGCACGTGGGCACGCGACTAGCACTACTTTGGCAGATTTTTGGTGGTAGCGCGTTTTTTGGATTCCCAAGAGCGGGTTTGCGTGATTCATGGGAGGTCGGCTCATGGAGGGCCGATCAATGGACGTTGACTGGCACGCGGATCTCGATCGCTGGCTTGCGCCGTTTGTCGCCGCGCTTCGGCACAAGACGAGGGCGCGGATGTGTCCAGCCTATATCGCCGGGCTGATCGGTCCAGGAGACCGCAAGAGCGTTCAGCCGATGGCGACGCGCGCTGGCGAGATCAGCTACGATCAGCTTCATCATTTCGTCGCTGCCGGAGTTTGGGACAGTGCTCCACTCCAGGCTGCTCTGCTGAAGAAGGCAGATGGCCTGGTTGGCGATGAGGCGGGGTTTCTTGTCATCGATGACACGGCGTTGCCCAAGAAGGGATGTCACTCGGTTGGCGTCGCGCCACAATATGCCTCGTCGCTCGGAAAGACTGCCAACTGCCAATCGCTCGTCTCGGTGACGTTGGCGTCGCGTGAGGTGCCGGTGATGGTGGGCCTGCGGCTCTTCCTGCCCGAGAGCTGGACAAATGATCCTGCGCGCATGGCGCGAGCCCATGTGCCGAAGGATAGACAGACTGCTTTGACAAAGCCGGAAATTGCGATCGAGGAGATCGACCGCGTCATCGCCTCCGGTGCTCGTTTCGGCTGTGTGCTTGCCGATTCAGGATACGGTTCCAGCGGGCCTTTCCGTCAGGCTTTGAGCGAGCGCGGTCTGCTGTGGGCGGTGGGTCTGTCGCGACGCCAGAACGTTTATCCCGCCGACGTTGTCCTGATCTTCCCCATCGCGAAGGCCGGAAAGCCCCGCAAATACCACGTCCCGGATCAGCCCCCGGTCGCGGCTGAAGCGGTGTTGGCCGGAGGGAAATGGCAAAGGGTCAGCTGGCGGCGGGGCACCAAAGGTCGGCTAACATGTCTCTTCGCGGCCCGGCGTGTTCGCGTTGCGGATGGCCATAAGCACCGCATGATCGATAATCGTATGCAGTGCATGCCGGGCGACGAGGTCTGGCTCGTCGGCGAACGCCGGTCGACGGGCGAGCAAAAATACTATGTGTCGAACTTACCGGCCGATGCGAGCCTCAAGATGCTCGCCGCCACGATCAAAGCCAGATGGGTCTGTGAGCAGGCGCATCAGCAGCTCAAGGAGGAGCTTGGCCTCGATCACTTCGAAGGTAGATCCTGGACTGGGTTACACCGACACGCCTTGATGACCATGATCGCCTACGCCTTCCTCCAATCTCGCCGCCTCAAAGCAGCGGGACGGAAAAAAAAGAGTCGGGGGACCACCACCACAACCGAGCGTGCCGGCCGTCAGGCAAGCCATCCTCGACCTCTTCGCACGGCCGCCACCCAGACGATGCCCCCATTGTGAGAAACTCCTCGCCGACCCAGGCAAACCTAAACTGCCAAAGTAGTGCTAATTCTTCGACGCATCCAACGTGAAAAGCTTGTCGTAGTATTTCGTCACCAGCGCAATATTGGCCGCGAACTTCGTTGGAGCGGCGGTGAGCATTTGCGCGTGTAGAGTATCAAACCGCGACCTGTGATCGCGCGGCGAGAGGGCCTTGTCGGAGAGCAAAATGGCGGCTTCCTGTTTCGTCACGGTTTGCACGCCGACATATTTTTTGCTGAGCGGATCTATGCCAGTCAAAATCCAAACGACGTTGATGGCGACAGATTCGTAATCCGCATAATCAGCAAACCCGTTCTTGCGCGCCGTCTCGTTGAGCAAGCGCATGTACCGCGGTTCCGGCACCGCAGCCGCTTTCGCGAGAATCTCATCGAACGCCGGCCTCGCAGCAAGATAGTGCGTGATTTTCTCTTCGCTGAGTTCGATTTGCCGGACAGGCTCGACCGAGCGGCCCGGCACTTTTGCGTCCGCAATTTGCGCATAACCCGCCGCCAAAGCGGCGATGAACCAGGCAAAAAGCAACCGGCGTGCAACGCTCATCTTGCCTATCCCGCAGGCGCCGCACCTTTCACCGCCTCGATCAATTGCTTGAGGGTGAAGGGCTTGGCGAGAAAGCCGAAATCTTCGCCCTCCGGCAAATTCTTCGCAAACGCATCCTCGGCATAGCCTGATACGAAAATGACCTTCGCGCGCACGCCGCGCTTACGTAATTCGCCGAACATGGTCGGTCCGTCCATCTCCGGCATGACGACGTCGGACACGATGAGATCGATCTTGGAATTCCTGTCAGCGACTTCCAAAGCTTCGGCGCCGTTGGCGGCTTCAAGCACCGTATAGCCGCGCGCCGACAAGGCGCGGGCGCCGAAGGCACGTACTGCCTCCTCATCCTCGACGAGCAGAATTGTGCCGTGTCCGGTGAGATCGGCCGCCGCCTTCTTGACCGGTTCCTTGTTGCGCACTTCATCTTCGCCCTGCGTCGGAACATAGCGTGGCAGGAGGATACGGAAGATTGTGCCGACACCGACTGTCGAGTCGCAGAACACGTAGCCGCCCGTCTGCTTGACGATGCCGTAGACCATCGCAAGGCCGAGACCGGTTCCTTTGCCAACCTCTTTGGTCGTGAAGAACGGCTCGAAAATCTTTTCGCGAACGTCGTCAGGAATTCCGGTGCCGGTGTCCGCCACTTCGATCATCACATAATCGGCGGCAGGAAGAGATTTTTCGTTGAGCTTCGCATTGTCCGCCGCGGCCAGATTGGCCGTGCGCAATTCGATCTTGCCGCCGTCTGGCATGGCGTCGCGAGCGTTGACGACGAGATTGATGATCACTTGTTCGAACTGATTGATATCGGCTTTGACGAGCCACAGATCGCGGCCATGCCGCAATTCCAGGCTGACCTTCTCGCCAACGAGGCGACGCATCATCAGCTGCAATTCCGAGAGCACATCGCCGAGCTGCAAAACCTCCGGCCGCAGCGTCTGCCGCCGCGAGAAGGCGAGCAATTGCCGCACGAGACCGGCGGCACGATTGGCGTTCTGCTTGATCTGCATAATGTCCTGAAAGGACGGATCGGTCGGCCGATGATTGGCCAGCAGCAGGTCGGAATAGCCGATGATCGCGGTCAGCACATTGTTGAAATCATGCGCGACGCCGCCGGCAAGCTGGCCGATCGCCTGCATCTTCTGCGACTGCGCAAAATTCTCCTTGAGCGTGCGCAGTTCCGTCGTATCGAGTGCATAGATCGTTGCGCCCGGCCCGTCGGCTTCGTCGGACGCGGAAAAAAGCAGGCGCGCCGAACGGTTGCCCGAAAGCTGCACGTCCACGGGGGGTATGTCGGTCTTCGATCCTGCGGCAGCGGCAATCGCGCTATCGAGCGCAGGATGATCGGTGTCCGAAATACCTCCCCGGATGCTGCGTTGCGCCGAATCCGCAGCGCGGAGGGCCTCCGGCATCAGTTTGGCGAAGGCCGTGTTGGAGCGTTTGATGCGCCCGTTGCGATCGACGATCGCCATGGCCATCGGCGCGGCGAGGAAGACACGCGCAAAACGCACTTCCGCGGCGCGCAAATCTTCCGCCGGTTCCTCGCCCGGCGCGCGATTGAAAACCAGAGTACGCGAAGCGCCGGGCAAACCATCCTGGCCGAACGCAACCCGGTGCAGCATCCGCACCGGCAGGCTCTGACCGTTGCGGCGCTTCAATTCCATGTCGAACTGATCGGTGACGACATCGCCCGGCGCCCCGGCGACACTTGCGAGCAGAACCGCGCCGCCGCCGGCGACGAAATCGTTGAGTTCCAGACCGCCGGACCCGACCTGAGCGAGATCATAGTCGAGCCATCCCGCCAGCGTCGCGTTCATGTAGGAGACGGCGCCCGACGCGTCACAGGAGAAAAAGCCCGCCGGCGCATGGTCGAGAAAATCGATCGCGTGCTGCAATTCCTGAAAGACGTTTTCGTGCCGCTCGCGCTCGCGCGTCACGTCGGCGACGCTCCAGAGCGTGGCGCGTTTGGCGCCGGAAAAATTCAGCGGCCGTACGCGCACGCGATACCAGCCAACTTCGCTGTCGCCCGTCAGCGGCGGCGCCAGCCGTAATTCCTCGGTGTTGCGTTTGCCTTCACGCGCGGCTTGCGCGAGCCGGTAAATCGATTCCGAAACATCGGACGGCCCCGAGAGCAGCCGCTCGACGGCCTTGAGCTGGCTTACATCGCGCGCACCGGAGAGCCGCATATAGGCTTCGTTGGCGTAAAGGATCTTGCCGGCATTGTCGGTGACGATGGCGCCTTCCGGCTCGCTATCGCAGATGAGACGCGTCAGATCATTGCGCGCCGCCTGCCCGGAAAATTGAAAAAAGCCGACCGCGTAGCCGAACAGCGCGAAAATTCCGATGACCGCCAGGATAGTCAAAAGGCCGATCACCATCGTGCCGGCCTGATCCTTCGGCAGAACGGAAAAGGCGGCGATCGGGCCGACAAGACAAGCCGCGAAAAGCAGTACAAGGCCCGGGCTGCCGGCACGCTCCGTGCGGTCGAAGGCAGCGGTGGTCGGCTGGTCGGTCAAACGTCACCTCATCATGCGGCGGCACGGCCGCGATTCGGCGCGCTGCCTGCGATTCGGGAGAATGGAACCCACGGTGGTTGTTTGCAATGCGCGCGATGGCCTTTTTCCCGCTCGACCCGGCGCGGGGAGAGATTGAGGCGACACTTGCGCAAAAGTCGCGTGACGTTAAGGTCGTCCGCACAGCGCCACAGGGGCGCGTTAACCATTTATTAACCTCGTCCGCGCGGCAACGTGGCGGCATGTTAGAATAATCGAATTCGGGCATTTTCGGAACCTCGGCAAACTCGCCCGGTTTGCGGAATTGGCCTAAAGCGACTGGAAGGGCCAAGCGTGCCCAAAATCGGGGATTAGACAAGCTCATGCAAGGCTTGAGTTGGCTCAGTGGAAACAAGGCTCTGGCCTATGGCGCGGCTGCCGTTGCGCTGATCGTCGCGGCGCTCCTCGTTCTGCTCGTCTTTCGCCTGGCCTTTGGCCGCCGCTTGAGGATGTCTGGCGCACGCGGCCGGCAATTGCGGCTCGGCATCGTCGATGCTTTCGATCTCGACCGCCAGCGCCAGCTCGTCATCGTGCGGCGTGACAACGTCGAACATCTCATCATGATCGGCGGCCCCAACGATATGTTGATAGAGTCGCAGATCGTCCGGGCCGAAGCGCGCGAGCCGCGCCAGCGCGACAAGGATCGCGATAAGCCACGCGAAAAAGATTTTGAGGCCGTGCAATTGCCCGCGGTGCAACCGTTGAAGCCGACGAGTGTCGAACCACAATTGCCGCTACCGCCCTTCGTCCCCGAAGCCCCTGCCGAAGAGCCGGTTACGGCACGCCAGATTCCGCCGGTCACGCCGACCATCGTCACGCCCGTCACTTCCGCACCGGTTCAATCAATAGCCCGCGCGCCGCTCGCGACACCGGTCAGCCCGCGACGGACAACGCCCCCGCTGCGACCCGACGTCAAACCGGCGCCCGCGCCATTTCCGCCAACACCTGCCGCACCGCCAGTAGCCATGGAGCCGGCTCTGCCGAGTGCTGAGGCGACGCTTCCTGCCAAGCCCGTAACCGGCCCTGCAGAAGGGGGGCAAGCCCCCTCGCAGGCTACGACGCAAGGTTTCATGCGCTGGCGCCCGAACCAAAACCCGGGACAACCGCAGTCGCGCCCAGCAGGCCCGAGTTTTACCCAGCCAATCCGGCCGCGTGACCCGAGCCCGACGACGCCCGTACCCCCCGTCGTCGAAAACAAGCCCGCGACGGACCTCGAATTCGCTCTGCCCGCCCCTGCGACGCCCAAGGACGAAGCCTCCGCCGCACCCACGCCGGGCGCCGAAGACTTGATGGTTTCGCTCGAGGAAGAGATGGCAAAGCTTCTGGGCCGGACGCCGGACAAGCCCTAGCCTCTCCGGCTATCGCCGAAGCTAGCCACCGATCCGATCTATACCGCTGAAGGCCTAATTTGCGGTGCTGGAATCGGTGCTGCTGTGATGATGATGGCGCGGCGCGCCAACATCGACCGAATCATATTTCGACGTATCGGTGTCGCTATCCGCGTCGCTGTCGTCCTCGTCCTTCACCTTCGGCATTTGGTAGCCCGGCGGCGGCTGGATCAGATATTCGCGCGGGGGCTCCGAGCCGATCCGCAACTTCGACGTATCCTCGGCATGGGTGCTGAACAGACCGCCCATATTCCAACCCTTGGTGAACTTCATGAGATCGGACGGTCCATAAAAGCAGATCGGTTTGCCGGCTGTATTGGTGCAAGACTCGCTCTCGCCGTTGCCGTTGTCCGGCTTCGCCTTGTCGGCGTCGGCCACAAAGTCCCCAACAGAATTGTTAGAGGTTGAATCGCTGGATGGCGCCGGACGCCGTGAGTCAGCCTCGGCTTTTGCGCGCGCGGTAGCGTCCGGGTCATGCGGCCAATCGGCCGGGGTCGATGTCGCCGCCTGCGGCGGGGGCAAATCCATCTTCGGCGGCACGACGAGCGCCGGCTTCGGCGTGTAATCGATCGCGCCGTCGTCGGGTCCCTCGGTCGCGGCGGCCGATTTGTGTCCCATCCCGACCCAGCCCAGCATGGAATTCCACATATCGCCATCAGCGCGCGCGGGACTTGCGGCAAGCAAAGCGGCAAGCGCAACACCACTCGTCGCGGCAACAAGGTTGCGGGTTCTACGTGAATCGAAGGGCAAGGCACATCTCCTTCGCCGCTGTCGGCAATCTCTCATAATCCCACAATTCACGGCGATTTGTTGGCAAGCCGGCCTATTCGGCCGCATCATTTGCCCGGGGCTTTTCGGTCAACCCTTCAAGTACCAGCAGACCCACCCCGATACAGATCGCCACGTCTGCGAGATTGAATACATACCAGGAAAAGCTGCCGACATGAAAGTGATAAAAATCAGCAACATACCCATAGGCCAGCCGATCGGCCGCGTTGCCGACCGCGCCGCCGATGATCAGCCCGAGGCCAAAGCCGGTCAGGATCAAGCGCGTCCGCCACAGCCATAGAATAAGACACGCGGTCGCCACCAAAGCGATGACAAGCAGCGCCCAGCGGCCGAAAGCCGAACTCGCCGTCAGCAGGGAATAGGAAATTCCCGGGTTTTTCAGAAAAATCACGTCGAAGAAGGGCGCCAGATGGATCGGCTGATGAGCCGCAATGCCATAGCCGAAAATGAGCCAAAGCTTGTTGCCCTGATCGAGGACGAATGTGGCGAGCGCGGTGAGCAGGCCGACCGCCCGGACGCGAACCAGCGATGATTGTTGACTCACCGGCAAGCTGCCATCCGCTTGCGCGCTCATGGCCAAAGTCCCGCCGAGGCGAGTTCGCGCAACGCCTGTGCATCACGCGGCGTCACATCCGGGAATTCTGCATCACTGCCAACGAGCGTCGAGATTTTCCACGAACGCGCACATTTACGGCCCGGAGCCTGCGCCGGAACGACCGCGACGCCGGCGATATCCGACAGGCGGAAAGCCTCCGCCGGCCCCTCCCCGGCTTCGACGGCAATATCCGACGTGATGCAGACCTCAGCAAAGTCGGTCCCGGTCACCGCCGCGCGCAAATCGGGATCGGCAATATAGACGGCCGGGGCGGCTTCGAGCGACGAGCCGATGCGCTTCTGTCCACGCTCAATCTCCAGCGCGCCTGTAACAACGGACCGAACGCGGCGGATTTTCTCCCATTTCGCCGCCAGTGCGTCGTCGCGCCATTCCGCCGGAATTTGCGGAAAGGCTTCAAGATGGATCGACGTTGCTTCTGGATAGCGCGACAGCCACGCCTCCTCGCAGGTGAAAGCGAGGATCGGTGCAAGCCATAAAGTGACGGCGCGGAAAATCTGCTCGATCGCGGCAAGCGACGCATGGCGTTTCAGGCTCGACGGCGGATCGCAATAGAGCGTGTCCTTGCGAATGTCGAAATAGAACGCCGAAAGGTCGGTATTCAAAAATACCGATAGCCGCGCGACGACACGCTTGTAATCAAAGCGCGCATACGCCTCGCGTATATCCGTGTCGAGTTCGGCGAGCCGATGCAGCATCAGCCGTTCAAGTTCCGGCATGTCCGTAACGGTGAGCTGCTTCGCCGCCGCGTCGTAATGCGCCAGCGAGCCGAGCATCCAGCGGATCGTGTTGCGCAGCTTGCGATACGTTTCGACGAAGGTCTTCAAAATCTCCGGGCCAATGCGCAGGTCATCGGAATAATCGGAGGCCGCGACCCAGAAGCGCAGAATGTCGGCGCCCGATTGCGCGATAACCGTCTGCGGCGCGACGACATTGCCAACGGACTTGGCCATTTTCTGGCCCTTCTCATCGAGGACGAAGCCATGCGTCAGCACCGCATCGAACGGCGCGCGGCCGCGCGTGCCGCAGCTTTCGAGCAGTGAGGATTGAAACCAGCCGCGATGCTGGTCCGACCCTTCAAGATACATCACGGCATCGCGGCCGCCGTCGCGCGTGCGCTTGATACCGGCGAGGCCAGGAAAGTCTTTCGCGTCTTCCAACGTGAAGGCATGCGTCGAGCCTGAATCGAACCAGACATCGAGGACATCGTCGATCTTGTCGAAATCGTTCGGATCGTAGTCAGGCGCAAGAAAACGTGCGGCAGCATCGGGCGCAAACCAGGCGTCGGCGCCTTCTTGCTCGAAAGCCTCTGCAATGCGTGCGTTAACCCGTGCATCGACAAGAATGTCGCTCGTCTCCTTGCGCACGAAAATCGCAATCGGCACACCCCAGGCACGCTGACGCGAGACGACCCAATCCGGGCGCCCGGCAACCATACCGGTGATCCGGTTCTCGCCTTGCGCCGGGAACCATTGCGTGCGGGCGATTTCATCGAGCGCGATCTCGCGCAGCGACGGGCCGCCGTTGCTGCCCTGCGTCTTTCCGCCGAGACCTTCGATGGGTTTATCCAGCGCAATGAACCATTGCGGCGTATTGCGGAAGATGAGCGGCTTCTTCGAGCGCCAGGAATGCGGATATTGATGCTTCAGACGGCCGCGCGCGATCAACGCGCCGGCCTCAATCAAAGCCTTGATCACCGCCTCGTTGGCATCGCCCTTGTTGCCCTTGTCGTCGATGACGCGCTTGCCGGTAAAGCCCGGCGCGTCTTTCGTCAGGAAGCCGTCGGCATCGACCGTGTAAGGAAGCCGCGTTTCGATTCCACGCACCGCCAGTTCGCGGCCGTGCGCCATCCAAATCTCGAAGTCGTCGCGGCCGTGGCCGGGGGCAGTATGGACGAAGCCCGTGCCAGTATCATCCGTGACATGATCGCCGTCGAAAAGCGGCACGTCAAAGTCATAACCTAGCAACGTGCGAGCGAGCGGATGCGCCGCGGTTATGCCAAGAAGCTCTTCCGCATAGACGGGCGTGACTTTCTCGTAAGCCTCAACCTTCGCAGCTTTCAGCACACTGTCGGCGAGCGCGTCGGCGAGGAGAAAGGTCGCCCCAATCTTCGCCCAATTGCTCTCTGGCGCGGCGGTGACGCGATAAATCCCATACGCGATCTTCGACGAATAGCTGATCGCGCGGTTCGCAGGGATGGTCCAAGGCGTCGTCGTCCAGATGACGATCTTCGCCTCGTTAAGGAGGGCGCGTTTTTGCCCGACGCTGATGCCCTCGCCAACAACGCGAACATTGCCGACAGAAGTGACCGGAAACGCTACGTAGATTGTATCGCTGACATGGTCTTCGTATTCGACTTCGGCTTCGGCCAGCGCGGTCTTTTCGACGACGCTCCACATCACTGGCTTCGAGCCGCGATAGAGCGTACCATTTTCGGCGAATTTCATGATCTCGCGGGCGATCTGCGCCTCGGCCGGAAATGTCATCGTCTCGTAGGGATGATCCCAATCGCCAATGACGCCGAGGCGCTTGAATTGCTCGCGTTGCACATCGACCCAATGCGCGGCAAAGGCGCGGCACTGGCGGCGGAATTCGATGATCGGCACCTCGTCCTTGTTCTTGCCCTTGGCGCGATATTCTTCCTCGATCTTCCATTCGATCGGCAGGCCGTGACAATCCCAGCCCGGCACGTAGTTCGAATCCTTGCCCGTCATCTGCTGCGAGCGCGTGACGAGGTCTTTCAGGATTTTATTCAGCGCATGACCGATATGGATGTTGCCATTGGCGTAAGGCGGCCCGTCGTGGAGGACGAATTTCGGCCGTCCCTGCCCGGCTTCGCGCAGGCGCCGGTACAGCTCGATCTCACGCCAACGCGCGAGCAATTCCGGCTCCTTCTGCGGCAGACCGGCGCGCATCGGGAAATCCGTCTGCGGCAGATAGAGGCTTTTTGAATAATCCGGGCCTTCGGCCTTCTTGGCCGCCCGTGTCTGTTCATTCATCTGTGCAAAGGCCTGATCGTGCGGCAGAGCCGCGGAAGACTACGCAACGCCCGGCGACGCGCTGGCTTAGGCGCCGGCCGGGCTGATAATTCGGGCCGCGGATGAAGCTTTTCTGAACATTCGGCCTTCTAGACCATTCCCGGCATCCTGCAAACCGGCAAGCGCCAGCTAGACGATTTTCCGCGCCGCGCGCCAGAGTCGCCACTGGCGCCGCCATTGCGGAACCTCGACGAGGGTCGCGAGCGGATCGTAGCCCGGCTTTTCCATCTGCGGTAGGTAAAGCTCGCACAGCGCGGCGGGGAGAAACGCCGGCGCCGCCTGCCCGGATTTGGTGGCAGGCTCGGTAGCCAAAGCGGCCAGATTCTGACGCACCAGCACCCGCAGCTTTGCCAAGGCGGCATCGAGCGCCGGGCGATCGGTCTTCAAGTCCGAGCCAGCGTAAAGCTCGCGCGGCACATAGGTCTGCCCGGCAGCAACTTGCCAAGGCAGCCCGCGCAAAAGGCCAGTAACGGCATAGGCGATCCCCGCGTGCCGCGATGCCGCCGCGACGTCGGCCGCGGGATCGAGGATGAACGCCGCGAGTTGAAATAACGACCCCGCCGTCGCCGCGGCGTAGGATTCGAGGGCCGTGACGCTCGGCATCGGCGCGTCGTAGAGATCGAACAGGCGCGCATCGATGAGGCTGATGAGTTTTTCGCGTGGCAGCCGGAAGCGCTCGACCGTATCGACCAGCGCCGCCGCGACCGGCGCATCCCCGCCGCGCTCGCCCGTCAGCACATCGCGCCAATATTGGAAGCGGATTTCACCCAGCAAAGGCTCGCTCACATGCGCGCGGACGCGGGCGATCTCGTCGCTAAAGGCATAGAGCGCGACGACATGCGAGCGCAACGCCACCGGCAGAAACAGGCTTGCCAGCCAGCGGTCGGGATCGTTGCGCCGAAGGAGTGCCTCGCAATATGTGTAATCGGCCGCGTGATCCATCGCCGCTCAAGCCACGGCGATCAGCGCCGCCGCGACACGACGGTTTTCACCGAGCAGGATCGAATAGGTCCGCGCCGCCGCCCCCGTCGCCATCGGCTCGACGCGAATTCCGTCGCGATTGAGCGCAGCACGGAGTTCCTTGGCCAGTGGCCGCAGTTCCACGCCGGTGCCGATCAGCAGATGTTCGATTTCACCTTTCGGTTCGGCGAAGACCTGCGCCAACGCGCCGACGCCGAGATCTTCCGGCCCTAACACGTCCCAGGCATAGATGCCGGACGGGAGAGCCAGGATCGAGCCGCGATGCGACATGCCGCCAAAGGTGAAGCCGAAATTGCCATAGCCCTCGATCACATGCCGGCCGGGCAAAAAGCCTGAATATTTTGGGCCGGACATGCGTCGGCTCCTTACGCCGTCTTGACGGCGCCCGGTCTGGCTTTCGAATCCTTCGCGCCCGTCGGGGCCGGTTCGGCGCTTACATTGCGCAAGCCGAGATAGATCAGCATCGGCGAGCAGATGAAGACCGACGAATAGGTCGCGACGCAGATGCCCCAGATCATCGCGAGCGAGAACGAGCGGATGACCTCACCGCCGAAAATGACCAGCGAGAGCAACGCAAGGAAAACCGTGGTCGCCGTCATGATCGTGCGTGGCAGGACGGCATTGACCGAAAGATCGATCAATTGATCGGTCGGCATCTTGCGGTATTTCTTCCGCATCTCGCGGATGCGGTCGAGAACAACCACCGTCTCGTTCAGCGAATAGCCGACGATGGTAAGAATCGCGGCGATGGACGTGGTGTTGAATTCGAGCCGCGTCAGCGAGAAGAAGCCGACAGTCAGCAGAAGATCGTGCATCGTCGCGATGATCGCGCCGACGGCAAACTGCCATTCAAATCGGAACCAGAGATAGCACAGCACCGCGATGATCGAGATGACAACGCCGAGCGTACCGGATTGCACCAGCTCGCCGGAGACGCGTGGGCCCACGACTTCAACACGGCGGAAATCATATTGATTGCCGAGCGCGTTCTTGACCGCGGCAACTGTCTGCTCCTGCGCCGCCGCGCCTTCCTTCGGCACGCCGAAACGCAACAACACGTCGGATGGGCTGCCGAAGCCCTGCACTTCGATGTCGCCGCTCGTGAGCTTGCGCATTTCGGTGCGGATCGCGGAAATGTCGGCGGCGCCCGTCTTGGCGCGCAGCTCCATCAGCGTACCGCCGGAGAAATCGATACCGAAATTCATCCCGAACGTCAGGAACAACGCAACGGAGACGATCGACATGAACGCGGAGAATGGATAGCTCACGCGGCGAAACCGCATGAACGGGAACTTGGTATTCTCCGGGGCGAGGCGCAGCAGCTTCATCGCAAAACCTTAGATCGAACCATCGCATGATCCCGAAAAGTTGCAGACTTTTCGGTGAAGATCATGCGCTTAAATAGGCAGCTTGGTTGGCCGCTTATATTGATACCAGAGCGCGATCATCATGCGCGTCATCGTCACCGCGGTCACGATGGTCGTCAGAATGCCAAGCGCAAGCGACACGGCAAAGCCGCGCACAGGCCCCGTGCCGAGAAAATAAAGGATCGCGGCGGCAACGAACATCGTGACATTCGAGTCGACGATGGTCGCAAAGGCGCGTTTGAAACCGGCGTCGAGCGCCGACACGATCGAGCGCCCGGCATGGGCCTCCTCGCGGATACGTTCGTAGATCAGCACGTTCGAGTCGACCGCCATACCGATCGTCAGCACGATGCCGGCGATGCCGGGCAGCGTCAGCGTCGCACCAAGCAGGATAAGGCCAGCGAAGATGAAGGCGATATGCACGATGAGCGCGATATTCGCGAAAATGCCGAACGTGCCGTACGTGATGAGCATATAGCCCAGCACCAGCGCCGCGCCGACGAAAGCGGCACGCTTGCCGGCATCAATCGAATCCTGACCGAGACCCGGGCCCACCGTGCGCTCTTCGACAATAGTAAGCTTGGCGGGCAGCGCGCCGGCACGCAGCAGGATCGCCAGATTGTTGGCGGCCTCGGTGGTGAAATGGCCGGAAATCTGTCCCGAGCCACCCGTGATCGGCCCCCGGATCACTGGCGCAGAGATGACCTTGCCGTCGAGTACGATGGCGAAGGGCCGGCCAACATTGGCGGAGGTCACTTCGCCGAATCGCTCGCCGCCGCGGATATTGAAGCGGAAATCGACGATGGCTTCGCCGGTCTGCGGATCGAAACCCGGCTGCGCGTCAGTCAAATCCTCGCCCTGCACCATGACCTGTTTTTCGACCGGTATCTTGCCGGGTTCCTCGGTCTGGTCGAGCTGCTCAACGTCGTTCGGGTCCTCGTTTGGCTGGCCGACGAGGCGGAATTCGAGTTTGGCGGTCGTGCCGAGAATTTGCTTCAGCTTCTCGGGGTTTTGCAGCCCCGGCACTTCGACCAGAATACGATCGTCGCCCTGGCGCTGGATGTTCGGCTCCGTCGTGCCCAGGGCATCGACGCGGCGTCGCAGCACTTCGATCGATTGATCGACCGCGTGGCGCACCTTGTCGTGGAGGGCGTCGTCCGTCACCAGCAATTGAAGCGTGCCATTGCCCGTATCTTTGACATCGAGCCCCGGAGCCGCCGTGCCGCCAAGCAAAGTCCCGCCGATCGGCTGGGCAAGCTGGCTGAGCTTCGGCATGATCTTCTGGCCGTCGGCCGCATCAAGCAGATGGAATTGCACGCCCTTCTGCAGCATGGCGACGCCGCCGCTGATCGGGATTTTCTGCTCGCGCAGCAGGCGCCGCGTATCATCGCGCAGATTCTGGACTTCGGTTTTCAGGACCGAGGCGGCATCGACCTCGAGCAGGACATGCGAGCCGCCTTGCAGATCGAGGCCGAGCACGATGGTGCGCATCGGAAGCCAGCTCGGCACATGCGCCTCAAGCGCGGCGCGCGCGCCTGGCGACAACAGGCTCGGGGCGATCACCAAGACGGCGAGCAGGGTCGCCGATAGGATCGAAACAACTTTCCAGGTCGCAAAGCGCAGCATAGGCGAGGATTATCTTTTCTAGTTAGACGCAAATGCGTCAGGCGGCATCCTTGACCGGCTCGCCCTTGGAACGCACGTCCGAAATCTGCGCCCGCGATACCCGCACTTTGACATTGGGGGCAATTTCAAGCTCGACTTCGTTGTCGTCGATCACGCGAGAGACCTTGCCGATGAGGCCGCCGGTCATAACGATCGTGTCGCCGCGGCGGACGTTCTTGACCAGATCGGCATGCGCACGGGAGCTCTTCTGCTGCGGGCGAATGACCAAGAAATACATGATGATGACGATGAGCACGAAGGGCGCGACAAAACTGAAAATGTCGGAAGCGCTGCCGGACGTGCCGCCGCCCAGAACCTGGGCGAAAGCCGGGGTAAACAAATTCCTCTCCTTCAGGGGCTTACGCCCTCTACGGCGGGCATCCTGCCCTGATTTGCGGCGCGACTATAGCCAGCGCGAGCGCGAAAGCAATGGCGCCATGCTGGACGCGGGCGATGCCGTTCATTACATCCGCATCACCTTGGGAATGCGAGAAAAATGACCAGCCAGACGGATATCGCGGCCGCGCCGAGCGCGCCGGAGCTTCAGACGACCCTGAAACGCATCGCCGAGGCGCTGGAGCGCCTGGCGCCGCCCCCGGCACGCGCACCGGACCTGAGCCGCGCCGACGCATTCGTCTGGCAGGCGAAGGGCGGCCTTCTGCATCCAGTCATCAAGGTCAACCGCGTCGAGATCGAATTGCTGCGCGGCATCGATCAGGTGCGCGACATCCTGATCGAGAACACCGAGCGTTTCGCTAAAGGATTTGCCGCCAATAACGCCCTGCTCTGGGGCGCCCGCGGCATGGGCAAGTCTTCGCTGGTCAAAGCCGTGCACGCGGACATCAATGTGCGGCTTGCCAAGACGCCAGGCTACCGGCCGATGAAGCTTGTCGAAATCCACCGCGAGGATATCGAGCATCTGCCGGATCTGATGGCGCTCTTGCGTGACTCGCCCTACCGCTTCCTCATCTTCTGCGACGATCTCTCCTTCGATGGCGAAGACACAAGCTACAAGTCGCTGAAAACGGTGCTCGAAGGCGGCATCGAAGGACGCCCGGCGAATGTCATCCTCTATGCCACGTCGAACCGGCGCCACCTGCTGGCGCGCGAGATGATCGAGAACGAACGCTCGACGGCGCTCAACCCCGGCGAGACGGTGGAAGAAAAGGTCTCGCTGTCAGACCGTTTCGGTCTCTGGCTCGGCTTCCACAAATGCAGCCAGTACGACTATATCGCGATGGTCTTTGCCTATATCGCGCATTACGGGTTGGAAGTTGACCGGGTCAAGACGACGGCCGAGGCGCTTGAATGGGCCACGACGCGCGGCGCCCGTTCCGGCCGTACCGCCTGGCAATTCATCCAGGATCTCATCGGCCGTGCCGGCAAGACGACAAGTTAAGACAACGAACTGAACGTCCGAATTGAAGCCTGAAATGAAAAGCGCGCCAGTATGGCGCGCTTCTCGTTTTAGCGGATGCCCGACTGTTATTCGCCGGCGACCGCACTGTAACGGGCATGGCTCTGGTCGAGGTCGTCCTTGATCAGTTCGGGAGCCGTCGGGGTGCGGCGATAGTAGGCCGCGATCCAGATGGCGCCGACTGCGAGATAGGCCAGGAAGGCATAGGGGAAGTAGTTCACCGGCGGCGACGGCACCGGATAGACGCTGCCGATCGCCGGCACGGCCAGCAGCAGCAGGGACGCAACGCAGCCCGCGATATCGATCGGCTTCAGTTCGCCGATCTTCTTGAGATAGACCGGCGCCGCGACGGTGATCAGCGCATAGACGGTCACGAAGCCAAAGGCCGCGCAGGTGCCGACATCGTTGAAGAGGTCGAGCAACGCGACTTTTCCAACCAACGTCGCCACCGTCGGGACAATGAACGACATGAGCGCCATGATCGTCACCGCGATATGCGGCGTCTCGTTTGTGTTATGCGCGGAAGCCGTTGCTGCCGGCAGAATGCCGTGACGCCCCAGCGCATAGATGATGCGGCCGCCTGCGCTGACGCAGGACAGGTTCAGCGCGAAGAAGCTCAGCATCGCGCCGAGCGACAGCGGAATCTGCAGCAATGGGATATGGACCAGTTGCGCGAGGATGTTGAGCGGCTGGTCGATCTTGTCGAGCGTCGTCGAATACCCGCGAGTTCCCTGCACTTCGAAGTAAGTAACAAAGACGAAGAAAACGCCGGAGATGATCAGGCTCCAATAGACCGAGCTTGGCACTGTCTTCAGCGGGTCTTTCGCCTCGTCGCCGAAGGCGGTCGCTGCCTCGAAGCCGACGAGCGAGAAGACTGCAACCACGACGCCGAGACCCATGCTCGACCACGGAATGGTCTTCGTGTCGAACTGCGGCGTGTCGATTGAAAAGCCATGATGGCCCATCACGATGAAGCCGAGAATGGTGATCAGCACCATCGAAATGCCTTCGCAGAGCAGCATCGCGCGGGCGGACAAATTGACGTTCTTCCAGGCGCAGAACCAGGAAACTGCAACGCAGACCGCGAAAAGAAGGATTGGCGGCGCGTTGATACCCATCATCGACAAGAGCTTGCCAGAGAAGACCGTGAAGCCGGTGACACCCGCCATGGCGATGCCGAGATAAGACCAGATGAGCGCCCAGCCGCCGATGGCGCCCGCCGTCAATCCCAGGCCGCGGCAGATATAAGCGTACATCGAACCGGATGAGGTGGAACGTTTGGCAAATTGATTGAGGTTGAAGGCAACGAACAACAGCATGATTGTGCCGAGCGCATAGGAGAGCCAACTCCAATCGGCCGTGTTCGAATACATGACGGGGACGATGAGCGCGGCGGTCATCGTCGGCGAGATCAGCGCGATGTTCTGCGCGAGCAGTTCAGGGAAGCCGAGGCAATTCGCCTTAAGCTTTCCGGGGATCGTTGCTATTGCCATGGCGACAAACTTTCGAAAGAGGGTTGCACCTCTTGCGGCCAGCGGTCACGAGCCTTCCTGCCTCGCGACGTTGGGTCGCAATTGCATTTAAGGCTAGGGGGGCCTTGGCCCGCCCTGAACATCCAGTTCTTAAATGCAAGGTGGTCCAGGAGGCCCGCTCGTGGCGACGGCTTCTGGCGACGCACACTGAAGCGCGTGTTTTGACGCTTTCCGAGAGAAAACGGCACTTTCTTTAGGCTCTGGCAGCCTTATTCCGCGCCACACTGGAACTTCTTTTTGCACTTATTCTAATCTAAAAAACCGCTTGGCCCCAAGGCCCCGCCTACCCTGGCTCTAAACGCCGCAGAGGGGACCACAAGCACAATCTTTGCTTATGAGGAAACGTGCCTGGCGCCCTCGCCAGGTCTCCAGACCTTCGTCTCAGGGGCCAGAATGCTTCGTCCATGGAATCCGAATCTCATCGTCCGCGCCGAGGGGCGCGGCAGCCTCAGCGTGCGGATCGCCCAAGCGATCATCGAAGAAATCCAGCGCGGGCGGCTCACCGCGGGCGACAGTCTGCCCGGCACCCGCGACCTTGCCAAAGATCTCGAGGTAAACCGCAAAACCGTTGTTCAAGCTTACGACGAATTGGCGGCGCAGGGCTGGGTGACGACCGACCAGAGGCGCGGCACGTTCATCGCGCGCAATATCCGCGACGGCGCGCCGGAGAAGTTTGAGCCGGAACCCGCACAGACGTTCCCTGAGGCGCGCGGCCGCGCTGTGAAACCGCCCCTACTCTGGCCACGCGAGGCCAAGACCGGGTTCGATGACGGCGTGCCGGATCAGCGGCTGATCCCGACGATGGCGATCGCGCAGGCCTATGCGGGCGCGGCGCGCGCGGCCTCGCGGCAAAGGCTGCTCGGTTATGGCGATCCGCGCGGCACGGAGGCCTTGCGTCAATCGATCTCGAAAATGCTCAACATGACGCGCGGCCTCAATACGACGCCGGAGAACATCTGCGTGACGCGCGGCAGCCAGATGGCGCTGTACGTCATCGCCCACAGCATCGTCGCCAAAGACGACACCGTCATCTTCGAGGAACTGACCTATCCGCCCGCGGTGCAGGCCTTCACGCTGGCCGGCGCCAAAGTGCAGGCGGCCAAGCTTGGCCCCGAAGGCATCGACCTCAATCATCTTGAAGCGATCTGCCGCCGTACACGCGTGCGCGCCGTCTATCTCACGCCCGGTCATCAATTCCCGACGACCGTCGTGTTGCGCCCGAGCGCCCGGCTACGGCTGCGCGCGCTCGCCGCGCAATTCGGCTTCATTGTGATCGAGGACGATTACGACCATGAATTCCAGTTCGATCATCAGCCGATGTTTCCGCTGGCGAGCAACGACCACGCCGGGCAGATCATCTATGTCGGCTCGTTCTCGAAAGTGCTCTCGCCAAGCCTACGCGTCGGCTATGTCGCTGGACCGATAAAGCTCATTCAACAGATCGGCAATTGGATCGGCGCCATCGACCGGCAGGGCGATCCGATCACCGAACTCGCCATTGTCGAATTGATCGAATCCGGGCAATTGCGCCGTCACATCAAGCGCGTCCACGCCATCTTCGACAGACGGCGTCTGGCGTTCGCCGATGCGCTGCAGAATGAACTCGGCGATTTCGCGAGTTTCGATACGCCGACGGGCGGCCTGGCTTTCTGGGTGCGCTTTGCGGAGGATTTCGATATCGCCAAACTGGAACAGCGCTGGCCGCATGGGACGCCGCAATTCCTGACGAGCACGCAATGCACGATCAACGGCAAGACCAAGCCCGCCGCCCGGCTTGGCTTCGCCAGCCTCGACGCACACGAGATGCAGACGACGATCGAGCGGCTACGGGATGCCGTGGAGGAGAGATAATTCACCCTCATCTGCCGGCATCGGCTTGCCGCTGTTCCGGCCTCCGGGCTAACTAGCCTAATTCTCCGCGGCAAATGGGGGCTGGCCGCTTCATGGATGCATTGAAGAACTTCCTCCGCAAAGAATGGCTGTTGTTCGTCAGCGTCGCGACGGTCGCGGCCTTCTGGCGCTGGGGGAACGAGCTTTTCGCGGGGCTGTCCAATCCGCTTTGGCTCGCGCTCGTCTTTCTCTGGCTTTTCAGCGTCATTCTTGCCTCGGCGCTCGCCGTCGTGCGCCACGCCGATGCTTTGGCCGAGCGGCTCGGCGAGCCCTACGGCACGCTGATCCTCACCCTCTCGGTTACCGCGGTCGAGGTGATGAGCATTTCCGCGGTGATGCTGCACGGGGCCAACAACCCGACGCTGGTCCGCGACACGCTGTTCGCGGTCGTGATGATCATCCTCAACGGCATGGTCGGCCTCTCGCTCCTCGTCGGCGGGCTGCGCCACGCCGAGCAGCACTACAATCTGCAGGGCGCGAACGCTTTTCTCGGCGTCATCATCCCGCTCGCCGTCTTCAGCCTCATCATGCCCGATTTCACTCAGACCACTCCGGGGCCACGCTTATCGGCGCATCAGCAGATTTTCCTGATTGTGATGTCGGCGGGACTTTATTGCGCGTTCCTCGTGATCCAGACCGGACGGCATCGCGGTTTCTTCACCCTCGGCGATGAACCGATCGAACATTTCGCCAAAGTGCGGGAGCCGATCTTTCCGCACGCGGTGCTGCTGCTCGCCTATATGATCCCGGTCGTGTCGCTCGCCGAAAAGCTCGCGCATCCGATCGATTATCTGGTTGAGACGCAGCATTTTCCGGATGCCCTCGGTGGCCTTGTCATCGCATTGCTCGTTGCAACGCCCGAGGCGCTTGGCGCTGCCAAGGCAGCCATGCGCAATCATCTGCAACGATCGATGAACATCTTTCTAGGTTCGGTGCTCTCGACCATTGGCCTCACCATCCCGGCGATGATCATCATGAGCCATATCACCGGCCGCGGCCTCGATCTTGGCCTCGAGCACACAGATTTCGTGATGCTGCTGCTGACGCTGGCGGTGAGCGTCGTCACCTTCGCCAGCGGCCGGACGAACATCCTGCAAGGTATCGTCCACCTGCTGCTGTTTCTGTCCTATGTGCTGCTGTTGATCGAAGGCTGAAAGCGCCGCAGCGGCCGCAAACGAATTGGACGGCAGGCCATTTGAAAGCAAAAATAAAGCGGCGCCGATCACTGGAATCGGCGCCGCATAAAAAATTTATCTCGTGCAAAGGTCTGCCTGAAAATTTCTACCTAAAACGCATTGCTGCCTGCCAGCGATGATGCGGCCCATAATTCGTGGGACGGCGCCATATCTTGGCATTCCGAGAACGAAGCCGCTTCGGGCAAATGAGGTATGCTGGGCCAGTTTGGCTGTGCGGCGTTGCCTACTTGCAACGTGACGGGCTAAGGTAATTTCGCCCTTTGTTCCGCACGGCCGATTACGCGTTACAACTCTCCGCGTGTTTTTGCGCTGTCTGACAGTCTGCGAACGACTGGAATTTCAGGGAGACGAAGCGTGGGTGACATCGATCATCGTTTGCTCTCCGAGGCCGTCAGCCAGTTTTATGAAGCTGCGATGACACCGGCGTTCTGGCCGGGGGCACTCAAGACACTGTCGAATGCCTTCAATGGATCCGGCAGTCTGTTTCTTTACCCGCAGCAATCAGGGGTGCCGTGGCACGCATGTTCGCCGGGCCTGGAAGAAAGTGTTGACGTCTTCTTCCGCGAAGGTTGGTACAGCCAGAATTTCCGCATGGCCGGCCGCGAATTCATGGCCCGCAACAATCTCAAGATTTTCACCGAAACCGATCTGCTCACACCGGCACAATTGGACCTTCAGCCCATTCAGGCAGATTTTTTCGATCGTTTCGACCTGCGCAGCTTTCTCGCTTTCAACCTGGGACCGATCCAAGCTTCTATCGAGCGCGGCAAGGAGCCGTTCACCACGGAGCAAGCGTCAACCCTGAACAAAGTGCTGCCGCATCTCCAACAGGCCGGACGGCTGGCCACGGCGCTGGGCATCGCGCGCAATGAAGGCGCGCTTGAAACTTTCACCACGATGCGGACCGGCGCAGCACTGCTGGATTATGCCGGCCGCGTCACGCTGATGAATCCCGAGGCCGAGCGGCTCCTGAACAGCGCCGCGCGCTTGCAAGGCGGCATGATCATCCCGCACGATCGCGACGCGACGGCCGCACTGCGCCGCATGATCGGTATGGCGACCTCACCCGGGCTGCTATTGAGCGGGGATTTGACGGAAATGGTGGCTTTGAAACGACCGCAGGGCCGGCCGCTGTTTCTACGCATTGCGCCGCTCGTGAACGCACGCGCGGATATGTTTCAAATGGCAAAAGCCATTCTCACAATCATCGATCCCTACGATCGTCCGGATATCGCCCACGACCGTCTCATGCGGCTGCTCGGCCTTACGCCGGCCGAGGCGCGCGTCGCCAAAGAGCTTGCGAGAGGCGCGACATTGGCTGAGATCGCCGACGAATTTAATCTGTCGATGAAGACGGTGCGCACGCAATTGCGCTCGATCTTTGCCAAGACGGAGACACACCGGCAATCGGATCTGATCGCTTTGCTCATGCGGATTTTCCTGACGCCGCAATGATACGCTACGACGTCGCGTGTGCCTCGCCCGGATGCGTGCCTGCCCGCTGCGGCAGGATGAGAATGCACCCGATGATGAAGACCGCCAGAATGAGCGAGGCGAGCGGCCGGCTGAAAGCGAGCCCGCCCAATGCGGTGCCAAGCGTCTGTGAGAATGTGATCGGCGCCCAATAGAAGGCTTCGACTTTCGGCGTCGTTACTGTCTCGACGGCAATCGAGCCTTGAGTCCAATACCAGAGCGCCAGCACCGCCATCAGACAGACGAAAAGCAGCGTCGAACCACCGGCATATCCGATGCCCAACGAACGATCGGCGAAATCCGCGATCGTCGCCCAATAGAGCCAGGGATGAAATTTCTTCGCCGCAATTTGCAACGCGACAAGCACGACGAGCGCAGCAAGAAACAACGCGGTTCCGGCGAGATAACCCCAGTTCAATGTCATCGTGACGCTATCGCCACCCGTCTCGCCAAGCGTCGTCGCGGCAATCTTGATGATCCAGAAGACAAGCGTAACAGCGGGCACTTTGCTGGCCACAGCATCGCGCATGTCTCTGGCGTTCATTCGGCGGCCTCCGCAATCGCGTGCTCCGGCACGAAGTTCATCGCGGCGCGCAGCACATCTAGTCCCGCGCCAGGTTTCACTGCCTCTGTGGCGAGATGGCGGCGGAAGGCGCGTGCGCCCGGCAGGCCGTTGTAAAGCCCGAGAACGTGCCGTGTCATCGAAGAGAGCGACACGCCTTCAGCGAGGCGTGCTTCGATATAGGGCATGAAAGCTTCGAGCGCGGCATGGCGGCTCGACATAGGTGCGGGTTCGCCGAAGAGGGCCGAATCGACCGTCATGAGTATCGCCGGGTCCTGATACGCAGCACGGCCGACCATCACGCCGTCAAGGTGTTCGAGTTCGGCTTGCATCTGCCCGATCTCGATCAAGCCGCCGTTCAACACGATCGGCACATTCGGATATTCGTTCTTCAAGGCGCGCACGCGCGCGTAATCCAATGGCGGAACGCTGCGGTTCTCGCGCGGCGACAAACCTTTCAGCCACGCCTTACGGGCATGAACGATGAGCAGATCGGCACCGGCCGCGATCACCCGCCCTGCGAAGATCGACAAGGCCTCTGGCTCCTGCTCGTCCACGCCGATCCGGCATTTGACGGTGACAGGCACGCGAACGCGCGCTTTCATTGCCGCGACACAATCGGCGACGAGGTCGGGCTCGCGCATGAGGCAGGCCCCGAACGCGCCGTTCTGCACGCGCTCCGATGGGCAGCCGATATTGAGATTGATCTCGTCATAGTCGAAATCGGCCGCGATCACGGCAGCTTCGGCGAGCATCACCGGTTCCGAACCGCCAAGCTGCACGGCAAGCGGATGTTCCTGCGCGTCGAAACCGAGGAGCCGCTGGCGGTCGCCATGCATGATCGCCGCGGCCGTCACCATCTCGGTATAAAGCCGCGCGCGGCGCGACAATAGACGATGGAAAACACGGCAATGCCGGTCTGTCCAATCCATCATCGGCGCCACGCAGAAACGGTGGCTCAGTTCATCAATCGTCTTCGTCAACGTTGGCTCATCCACAGGGAATGCGCCAGCCTATATCAGGCAGGCAATTTGTCCGCCAGAACATCCGCTTTGTGAATGACGGGCGCCGTCGCGAGAAGCTTCTCGGCATTGGCCATGAGAGCTGCCGCGATCGGGCCGTTCAGATGGGCGTTGCGTCCGGCTTCATCATTAAAAGCGTCGAAAATGAAAAACGTGTCCTTATCGACGCGTGCCGCTAACCAGACAATGGTTCCCGCCTCGCTTACGGCAAGGCTTTGCGCGCCAGCCAGAAAGGCGGCGACCTCTTCCTCTTTTCCAGGTTTAGCCTTGAGCTCGACGTAGAGGGCGACGCTGGTCATGAATTTATCTCCTGATGCAAGGAACGGAACAATTCCAAGCGGCGGTGGAAAGCGGGCGAACAGGCACGAAAAACGGGGACATGATACGGCGCAATCTTGACGCGCCACAGACCACTGCGTCACCTGTTCGTCCTGAGGTTTTCGTGCCTGCCGCACGGTTCGTTACTGGCCTCTCGGGTTCGTGAAGAGAGCGTCGCACGTGCTTTCGCGAAGCGCCCGGCAGGCTGGCACATCGGCTGCAGCCTCCCCGATAGGTTCGAAATATTCGATCTCCGGACGTGCCATTTCAGGACAAAGGCGCGTCAAAGGGGTCCGGCCTTGGGGGCGATGGGGAAGAATGAGACAGCAAGCGACCCGAGAGCTTTTGGCCTATTGGAATAGGCTGCGTGGCGACGAGTTGGCACCCGACCGTGCCGATATCGATCTCGCGGCCATTCGCGGCACGCTGAGCGATCTCTTCATGCTCGATCTGGACGTAGCGCATCAGTTCCCCTTCCTGATGGCTGGAACACGGCTCAATGCATTTTTCTGCGCCGAACAATTGGGCCGATCGTTCCTAGGCCTTTGGCAACCGCAGGATGCACGCAACGTCGCCGCCGCACTGATGACGGCGATCGAAGCTGCGTGTCCGATTCTCGCCGCGGTCAACGCTTCACCCGAAGGTTATCGCGATGCCGATATCGAGATTTTGCTTCTTCCGCTGCGGCATGGCGGTTACGCCGCTTCTCGTTTGCTTGGCCTCGCGACGCCAGCGGCGCAACCACCGTGGGTTGGTCTTTTACCCGCCACGCACTTCAAATTGCGCGCGCTACGCACGATCGAAGCACAGCCGAATTGGCCGAATATGAGCAAGGCTTCGGCATTGGCTTTCGCGGCGAAAGCGCGAACAAACGAACGGCCCGCGGATATTCGCGGACATTTACGCGTCTTCGATGGCGGCAAGTAGAGGCGCTGCAACGTAATTTTCAAGCCGAAGGCTCGCTTTGTCGGCTCGTCGCTAACATGACATTAACTCGCTCTCCGTCATGATTAGGTGCCGGCTCTTCCTGTCGGATTCTCGCCACGAGTCGCGATGACAGCCAAGCTCAAGACGTATGCGAAAGCCAGCGAGCGGCGCCGCCATCTGCGCGTCGACGTGACTCTGCTTGGCCGCTATATGCTGCAGGATCGGCGCGAATTTCCGTGTCAGACTGTGAATATGTCGCCCGGTGGACTCGCGATCAACGCGCCCGTGCGCGGCGCAATCGGTGAACGTGTCGTCATCTATCTCGATCAGATCGGCCGTGTCGAGGGCCAGATCGTCCGGCACACGCAGGGCGGTTTCGCGATCCAGATGACGATGCCCTTCGCGAAGCGCGAAAAAATCGCCAATCAGCTCACCTGGATCATCAATCGCGACGTGCTCGGAATTCCCGAAGGACGCAATCACGAGCGCATCACACCACTTCGGCGCCATTCGATCCTTCATGTCGATAGCGACAATGAGCATATCGTCCAGCTCATCGACGTCTCCATCTCGGGCGCCGCGATTTCGACGTCGGCAAAGCCGGCCATCGGAACGAAAGTGAAGCTCGGCCAGACGAACGGCGAGATTGTCCGCGCCTTCGAAGGCGGGCTGGCCGTCCGCTTCGATCAGGTGATCCCGCCCGAAAGATTCGACGAAAACATCAAGCTTTAGCGCGAACGCCATCGCTCGCGAGCGCCAAACCGCGCTTGTAGCGGCGTGTGTTTGCGACATAGACCGCAGCGCTCTCGCGCAATTGCGCGATCTCCGAGTCCTTGAGTTCGCGGATGACCCGCGCCGGCGCGCCGATGATCAGCGAATTATCGGGATAAGCTTTTCCTTCCGTCAGGAGCGAATTGGCACCCACGATGCAATTGCGGCCAACATTGACCCCATTCAGAAGCGTGGCGCCCATGCCGATCAGCGAGTTCGCGCCGATCAGGCAGCCATGCAGAATGACGCGATGGCCAATGGTGCAGCCCTCGTCGATTTCGAGCGGATAGCCGAGATCCGTGTGAAGGATGCAGCCATCCTGAATGTTGGTGCGTGCGCCGATTGCGATTTTCTCATTGTCGCCGCGCAGGATGGCGTGGAACCAGATCGAAGCCTCGGCGCCAATTCTGACATCCCCGATGATTTGTGCGTCCGGGGCGGCCCAAGCGTCTTTCGCCAATTGCGGAGACACACCGTCCAACGCATGGAGAGGCATAGTTTCCTCACTCATTCAGCCGCGATGACGACGACGTGGCGGATCAAAAATCTTCGAGATCGAAATCCAGAATGGCGACTTGCAGCGTAAAGCTGCTGCCCTTCGGATCGTCTTGCGAGATGACACCAAGGTAATCGTCGCCGGAATTAAGTTCGACCGAATCGTTTTTGCGCGGGCGGGCCACGATGCGCAGCTTGTCGTTCTCGAACAGACGCCGCAAATAATCTTGCAAAACCGGACGTTCGACGGGGATTTTCATCTCCAGCGCGAAGGAACGATCCCCATCCTCATCATCGACGGCAATCGACGCGATGGCGCGCTCGCCGAGATGCACTTCGGCATCGTCGGAATTGCGCTTGGCCGGAACGACTTTGAGGCTTTGATTGCCAAAGGCTTGTCGCAAAAAGCCCTGCAATTTGTGTAGTTCGACCTTGTCCAAACGCCAGCTCTCCCAAGCCGCTCTTCTCGCAAGGCCGCAACGCGACCCCCGTGCCCATTGCCAGAAATCGAAATCGATCGCAACCCCGGCTCAGCCGCGGGCCGCCGCCTTTGCTGCGAGGATCTGATCCATCGAAAGCGCCGGCTCGGGGCAGCCAGCATCGCCGACGATTTGCGCGGGGACGCCGGCAACCGTCGTCTTGGGTGGCACAGGACGCAGGACAACGGAGCCCGTCGCGATCCGCGCGCAATGTCCCACTTCGATATTGCCGAGAACCTTGGCGCCCGCGCCAATGAGCACACCGTGACGAATCTTCGGATGACGGTCGCCCGCTTCCTTGCCGGTTCCGCCGAGCGTGACATCCTGCAGGAGCGAAACATTATCTTCGACAACCGCCGTCGAGCCGACCACGAGCCCAGTCGCATGATCGAGGAAGATGCCTTTGCCAATCTTGGCTGCAGGATGGATATCGGTTTGAAAGACTTCCGACGACCGGCTCTGCAAATAAAGCGCGAAATCGTAGCGCCCTTCCGTCCAGAGTGCATGCGCAAGCCGGTGCGTTGCCAGCGCGTGAAATCCTTTGAAATAAAGCAGTGGTTCGATCAGCCGCTCGCAGCACGGATCGCGGTCGAGAAACGCCAGAAGATCGGCGCGGAACACGACGCCGATCGACGGATCGCGGGCGGCGATATCCGAATAGGTCTGGCGGATTTGTTCCACCGCAATTGTGTCGTTGCCGAGCCGGCTCGCAGCGCGATAGATGACTGCCGCCTCAAAGCTCGGCTGTTCAAGGATGATTGTTGTCACCCAGGGCGCAATGCTCAGATCACGGCGGAGAAGCTCTTCGGCTTCACGGCGAATGCGCGCAAAGATCGAATCCGGGCGGTCGCAACTGGCGCTGGCCAAAGACGATTTTACCGAACTCACCCGAACCTCCGAAAAATTTATCTCTTCTAGCATGTTTTTGCCGGGGATTGCAGCTTCGTCGCGGCGCACAACCGCGGCCGGGCTTCCGCTAGGCGCAGCGTTCGAGAAAGTCCAGCGCGGCCCTTTTGAACGTGGCGTCTCCGACGCTGCGATTATGATCGCGGTCGGGAATGACGAGCGCCTCACCTGATGGCAGATGCGAAGCTAGCGCCTGTGGGTCGCCAGCCACGTCATCCTTGCTGCCCACCGCGACCAGCACGGGCGCGGCGACCGCGGCAAGGTCCGCCTCGGTAAATTGACGCCGGGCGCCACGGGCACAGGCGGCTAGCGCCTGCAAGTCGCTTTTCGTCGCCTCGGCGAAGGTCCGGAAGGTTTTGCCGAGGCCTTCTTCGACATCGGCCAGCGACGGAGCTTCAAGAGCGCGCGCTATGACGTCGCCAAGCCCCGGCGTTTCCAAGAGTTTCCCGCCGAGGCCTCCAAAAACAAAGGCTTTCGCGCGCTCCGGGTAGGCCAGCGCGAAGGCCGTGGCGATGCGGGCGCCGAGCGAATAGCCCATCACATCGGCCGTCTGGACGCCAAGGTGATCGAGCAAATTACGGGCATCGGCCACCATCAGCGAAAGTTCATAATCTTCAGGCCGGTAGAGCTTTTCGCTGCGGCCGTGGCCGCGATTGTCGAAGGCGATGACGCGACGCCCGGCACCATTCAGGGTCTTCAGCCATTGCGGAAACACCCAGTTGACGGCGTGGTTCGACGCAAAACCGTGGATCAGGAGGACGGGACGGCCCTTCTCTACTTCCGCCGGCGGCGCGTCCAGATAGGCTATCCGCACACCGTGCGACGAAAATTCCTGCATATCAGCCAAAATCATGAATGGGACGGATCGTCCGCCGCGTCCTGTAGACCTCGCCGCTCTATTCGAATAAAGCGGAACGCACCAGCCCGGCGAATGGGATTTTCCGATGGCAGACCACGGCACTCCGCATTTCCACAATCAGCCCGGCGTCGCGCGTGTTCGGATCGGCGCCAAGAAATTCATGTGCATGGGCGCTCTGCCGCCGTTTGATCACCCGCATATTTTCATCGACATGGGCGATGCGGACGATGCAATCTGCCCCTATTGCTCGACGCATTACATTCATGACGCAAGCCTGGCACCTGGCGCCTGCGAACCCGCGGAATGCGCGTTTCCCGACGCTGCGGCGGCTGCCTGATTTCGTTGCCTGACAATACCGGATCGCCGCACGTTTTAATTGCCGGGGCCGGAGTCGGCGGCCTAACGGCCGCAATCGCTCTTGCCCGGCGCGGCTGGCGGATCACGCTCATTGAACGGGGCGACGGCAACGAAAACATCGGTGCCGGTTTGCAGCTTTCCCCAAATGCGAGCGGCATCCTGCGCGATCTTGGGCTCCTGCCGGCACTGGCCGAAGTTGGCCTCGCGCCGGACGTGATTCACATTCACCGCGCCCGCGATGGCGCGACGCTGGCACGGTTGCCGCTCGCAGATGCTGAACGGCGCTGGGGCGCGCCATACCTCAACGTACATCGCGGCGATCTCGTCCGGATTCTGCGCGAGACGGCGCTTGCTGACCCGAACGTCAGCTTTCATCCGCAGACCGCCCTCGCCGGCTTCGAGCAGACGGAAAATGGCGTGCGCGCCGTGGGCTTGCGCGGTCCGATGCGCATCAGCTTCGAGGCCGATTGCCTGATCGGCGCCGATGGCGTGCGATCTTTCGTCCGCGCACGCAATGCCGCGCTCCAGGGCAAAGCCGACGAGGCACCGACGCAGACGCGTTATGCCGCGTGGCGCACCCTCGTTGCCGCCGCCAGCGTCGCGGAAGACATGCGCCTGCCAGACAGCAATCTCTGGCTCGGTCAGGGCGCGCACGTCGTGCATTATCCGCTGCGCGTCGGAAAAATGATCAATGTCGTCGCTGTTGTCGATGCCCGCGAGATGCTCGACGAGAAAGCCGATCTCTGGTCGCAAAAGGGTGACCCGGCCTGGATCGCGGCGCGGTTGGCACATTGGGCGCCGCCTATTCGCGATCTCGTCGCCAAGGCGGCGGAATGGCGCGTCTGGCCGCTGATCGAGCGTGAGACGCCGGCGGCTTGGAGCCACGGCCGCGTCGCGCTGCTCGGCGATGCGGCGCACGCCATGCTGCCGTTCCTCGCACAAGGCGCGGCCCAGGCCATCGAAGATGCCGCAACCCTGGCAGCCGCTCTTGATCCCGGCGGCGACATTGTCGGCGCCCTCGCCGCCTACAGCGCCAAACGCGCGCCGCGCGCCGCCCGGGTGCAGAGCGAGTCGCGCCGTCAGGCACGCGTCTACCATCTCGGCCTGCCGGCCTCCCTCGCGCGGGATATGGTGCTGCGCAGCCTTAGCTTTCGGCTAACCCACCGTTATGATTGGCTCTATGGCGCGAAAAATCCCATTGTTCCATGAGCGAGCTGTGTTTCATGGGCGAGCTGTACGCTTGACTTGGTCGCTGCGAGCGTAGAGCTTCACCGCCCAAGCTGAGCGGTTTTCCGAGACGAACGCGCCACGTGGCATTCGACGCCGCGCCGCCCACCAGAACTGTGCCGATCGCGATTGAACTTTGAACATGCTTGTGCATTCACGCGGATTGAGACTTGAGACATGAATGCGCGAGCCACGATGCCTGAGTTCGACGCGCCCGATTTGCGTAGCGCGCACGTCATCGTCGTCGCTAACGAAAAGGGCGGCACGGGCAAATCGACGTTGTCCATCCACATCAGCGTGGCCTTGTTGAAGGCCGGATTTCGCGTGTCGACGATCGATCTCGACACGCGTCAACGCACCCTCACCCGATTCTTCGAAAATCGTGCGTCATGGGCAGCCAATGCGCCGTGGGATGTCGAACTCCCGCGCCACCACGCGCCTGACCGCGGCAATTCCGAAAATGTCCGCGATAACGAAACTTGGGAATTCGGCGCGTTCGCCGCGGCGATTTCGGAAGTCGAACACGAGTATGAATTCGTTGTCATCGACACGCCGGCAAGCGATTCCTATCTCATGCGGCTCGCCCATTCGCTGGCCGATACGCTCGTCTCGCCGGTCAACGATTCCTTTATCGACGTCGATGTGTTCTCGCGCGTGCACCACGATCGCTCGCAGCGTGGTCAGGTCGCCCATTATGCCGACTTGGTGCTCGAAGCGCGGCGCAAGCGCAAACTGGTCGATCAGGGCATTATCGATTGGATCATTGTGCGCAATCGCATGTCCTCGACCCAATCGAACAATGCCAAGCAGATATCCGCAAGCCTGTCGCGCCTCGCGCCCGAACTGCAGTTCCGCCCCGCCGACGGGCTTCACGACCGCGTGATTTTTCGCGAGCTCTTCCCCATCGGCCTCACGACGCTCGATCCGATCGAAGAGGCGATGCGCGGCTCCAGCCTGACGAATTCGCAACTCGCCGCCCGGCGCGAGGTCGAAACGCTGATCGCGACCCTGCAATTGCCGGAGCGCAGCCGCGGCATGGCGCATCTTCAAGCCCGGCATGATTGGTTTGAGCGGATTTCCCGCTATTATCGCGATCTTAAGGACTGAGACCGCCCGGCCCGTCACGATAAAAACGCAAAGCCTTCGTTCCTGCGAAGGTTGATATCGGGGCCATCGCGGCAGTGCCGACGCCCAGAATAACGGAGCAAAACTTGAAGATCACCCTCGCCTGCTCGGCCCTTCTTACGATGTTCGCGACGACCTTGACGATTCCTGCCGCCGTCTTCGCCGAGGATTCGCCCAACGTCAGCATTGGCACGTTGTTCATTGAAGGCGCGTTCACGCGGCCGACCAAGGCCGGCGCGAAAGACGCCGAGGGCTATCTGTCGATCATTAACGAAGGCAGCGTGCCGGACCGGCTCGTGTCGGTCGATTCGGACATCGCCAATAAAGCCGAGCTGCGCGCGTCAGGCACGGATGGTCAGACATTGTCGGATGGCATCGAAATTCCGGCCGGCGCGACTGTGAATCTTGCTCCCGGCGGCGAGCGCGTGACGTTTCTGAACATTCATCATCCATTGAAGGATGGCGACATCATTCACGCAACGCTCGGCTTCGAGAACGCCGGCCAGATCGACATCGGCTTCCATGCCATACCGAGCCTGAGTTCACTGATGTCTGGCGGCGATTCAAAGAAGAAATAGGCTGCGGACGGCCGGAAGCGGACTCTCTGCTACTTCGAAATCTCACGGGTTCCGAAAACGTACTTGAGACCCGCATCCAATGAGAGCTTGCCCGGTCCCCAGGCCATGATGCTGAGCGCCATCGCCGCCCAGGTGATGTGGACGGGCCATCCATCGGGGACGGTAAGTTCGACAATCAGGGTCATGACCAGCAAACCGAGCGCCGCGAAGCGTGTTGCAAAGCCGAGCACGAGCAAAACAGGGAAAATGATCTCGCCGCACCCAGACAGAAAGGCGAAATCAGCCGGCATCGGAAACGAATAGGGGCCGCCGGGCAGATGCAGTTTGAACTCATCGCTGAAGAGATAAACAGCAGTGTCGTTCAATTGCAAAAAGCCGCTCCATTTCAGAATGCCAGATCGCCAGAACGGCACGGCGAGCGCGATACGCGTCACGAGTTGCACAAAGGACGGCTGGGCAATTACGCGCACCAGCGCGTCCGCCTTTTCGACAAGAATGGAAACCGGCCGAACTCTTTCGCGGACTGCGCCACGATTATCCATCATCGTCATCGTTCATCTCCAAAATTAATTGTCGTGAAGGCGCCGGCCTCAATCATTCCGCTGATACTTGCCGGAATGTCGAACAACGGCTTGATCTCAAGAGCCGCCGCTACCGCAGCGCCAAGCGTTTCGCCAGCAACAAGGTGCGTCAGGAAAATTGCACCACCCAGCGGCAAATGCCGGACGACGACCTCAAGATCGGGCCTGGTGATCAGCGCATCTTCCGGCACAACGGATTCGATCAGGTCGATCGGCGCATCTGTCCGATTGGCAGCGAAAATCGTCACCGCGGAAAATTGGGAACGCACGATCCGCGTCGCGGGATGCGGCATGAAAACGATATCGGCCAATCGCTCCGGCGGGACTGCGGCCAAAGCTTCGGGCGCAAGCGGCGAAGCGTCCGTCGCGTGGTACGCGTCGAGCCAGGCCCGCTCGATCCGGGCAACATCGGCGAGATATGGCATGGATTGCGCATATTCATAGTGTTCGATGAATGCCGGAAAATCACGGCCGTATTCGAACAGCAACGGCGAATACGGCGGCGTCGCGCGGATATGAAAGCGCGCCATGGCGCGAAAAAAGTCCACGCCGGTGATGCGTTGCACGGCAGGATAGATCGACGCCAGCGCGTCGATGAGACTGACGATGACATTGTTGCGATAGACGTTGAAGCGTTTGACCGCCAGCTTGCCATTCGGCCCGGTGACGGCGGCGGGCGTTTCCCGCTCGGGATTGATCAGTGCCGGCGAAAATTCCGCCGCGAACGATGGTCCGCTTACGGCGTCGCGGGGAGCATTTTCAAGCGGCGGCATGGCGGCCATCCGGCAGAGCAATGGCTTTGTAGCGGTCGAGGATTGCCTGAGCCGCAATCGCCTCTTTCCTCAGCACCGGCCACTCAGGGATATTGCTGTCCCACTCGACGAGCGTTGGAACAGGTCCGCACCGGCCGATGACGAGATCGAACAGCTTCCACACCGCGTCGGCGACGGGACCATCGTGGCTGTCGATAAGCAGGAGATCGCCTTCGTCGTCGCTCTGTTCGGCGTGACCGGCCAAATGGATCTCGCCGACACGGGTGAGCGGAAAGTCAGACAGATATTCAAGTGCCGAAAAGCCGTGATTGGTCGCCGACACGAAGACATTGTTGACGTCAAGCAAGAGCCCGCATCCGGTGCGCTGGGCGATGGCGCGAATGAAGTCGGTTTCGCTCATCGTCGATTCGTGAAACGAGACATAGGTCGACGGATTTTCAAGCAGGATGGGGCGCCGGATCGCCTCCTGCACTTCGTCGATATGATCGCTGACGCGTGCAAGCGTTACCTCGGTGTAAGGCAGCGGCAGGAGATCGTTGAAGAAGGTCATCTCATGCGTCGACCAGGCAAGATGTTCTGAAACGAGCGCCGGCTCATAGCTTTCGACGAGAGACCGGAACTTTTCAAGATGAGCTTTATCGAGCGGCTGCGGCCCACCGATCGACATGCAGACACCGTGCAGAGATATCGGATAGTCGCGGCGGACACGTTCAAGCGCGTGATGCGGCGGTCCACCTGCACCCATATAATTTTCGGCATGAATTTCAAAAAAACCGCCGCAGCTTTCTTGCGCGAGGATCGCCGGCAGGTGCTCATGTTTGAAGCTTGTTCCCGCCAGGCCAGCAATCGGATGCGCCGGAAAGCGCAGAGGGATCGCCGCGTGGGGGACAGCGGGCTCGATCATTGAATTCACGTTTTTCTCCGCTTTCCGGCGTTTGTCGGTCGCTATGAGATGACGTTACATCGCCTTCAGCGAACCATGACCACCGTTCGGCAGGACGATGCCGGTGCAGGTGCCACCCTGTACGAATTTCCAGGAATTGGTCTGGAAGTCTACGGTCGACGTGCCCTGGCAGGTGGTGCCTGGGCCGGCCGCGCAATCGTTCTGGCCCTTCAGGGCAACGCCGAAGCACTTTTCCTTATGCGCGGCGAGCGCAGCATGCACCTCCGCCTTCGTCAAAGGCGCGGCAGCGGCGATCGTCGACAGCGCAGTCGTCACAGCGCCGGCGAGGATAGCCGCGCTCACGATGGTTTTCATAGACATGACGTTCTCCAGATTGAGGCTTCGTTACGCCCGCTTGCGGGGCGCATTTGTGCCTACGGCTGGCCGTCGATGGCCGTTACGGATCGCCATTCTCACAGTTCCGTGATGTGCGCACGGGATCGAATAGACTGGGCCACCTGTAACGAAGAGGGGGCCAGCGTCGTAAAAGGGTCAGATAAAAACCATTGGCGTCAAAGCGGATATCGGGAGCAGCCATCGTGAAGACCAACGACTTCATCGACCTGCTCTCTGCCGACTCGGCGCCGGTTTGGCGATTTGGATCAATTTTCGGCCTCGCAATTGTTTTTGGAATTCTCATCTCCGGCTGCGCATTTTTTCTGGGTATCGGAGTGAGACCCGATATTTCCCAAGCCGTTCAATCCCCGCGCTTCCTTTTTAAATTCGTCGCGACGGGAACGCTTGCCGCCGGTGCGACGGGAACAATGCTTTCGCTCGCGCGCCCCTGCGCCTCGCTCAAACGCTGGTCGTGGATATTGATGGCCGTGCCTTTGCTGCTGGCGTGCGCGGCCGCCGTCGAACTGATCGTGATGCCGCGGGACATGTGGATGCGGCTGCTTGTCGGCAAAAACTCACGCTGCTGCCTGACCCTAGTTCCGCTTCTCGCGATGGGGCCTCTTGCCTGCTTGCTGATGGCGTTGCGACAGGGCGCGTCGGAGAAGCCGGGCGTCGCCGGCGGGCTCGCTGGCATGGCCGCGAGCGGGATCGCCGCGACGTTCTATGCCGCGAATTGCACCGACGACAGCCCGCTTTTCGTCGCCACCTGGTATCCGCTCGCCACTTTGGCGATAGCCACCGTGGGATATGTTCTCGGCGTCAAGCTGCTCAAATGGTGATACGCTTTTAGCGGCAAGGCCCGGCTCCCATCGGCCCAAGTCTGCCGCGAATGGTGCGGGCGGCCGGGGTCGAACCGGCACAGCTCTTTCGAGCCGAAGGATTTTAAGTCCTTCCGGCAAACAACCACCCTATTGAATAACCTAACAAATTAGCTTCAATATATGTGACTGTGTAAGAACATGTGAAAATAGGATTCCTGAGGACAAATTCCCTTTCGAATCAGCATACTAGCACGGCGTTGCCATTCAGATAAACGCAAAATTCGCTGTATTTTCAGCTAGTTAGGTTCTCTTCGGGCCCATTTTAGTTTTAGTCGCATCCTCAATGGGCCACATCCTGCTTCAAGAGCGTTCGGGGACCGTTCGGGGACATTCCCCACTCTCTCTCACATGATCGTTGCGCAACTCCACAGATGAGGACGATCATGGAAACTATGGTTCGGGACCCCGCTTATATCGCCCAACAGGTCAAATTCCTGCGCAAGATGCTTCGGCTGACACAGGAAAATCTGGCCGACGCATCGGGCCTAACAACCCGGACTATCGAAAAAATCGAAAGCGGACGCCACCGGCCTGAAGAGCAGACCCTGCGCAGCCTTGCCCGGGGGGCAAATCTTGACGTGAGCTATTTTGAAAAGCCGACGCCGGAACAGGAAGCGCGCCAGCACGCAGAAATCGCGCGTGCGATCCGCAAGACGGTGCTCGTGCCGACCGATCCAATTCATTCGGCAAAAGACTTCCTGGCGGCCTTCGCCCAACGTCATGCCTTCCGGTTTGACACTACCGCCGCTGAAGATGACGGCTCTTTGGACCTTGCTGCCAGTCTCGTCGATTATCTGAAGGACTTGAATGACGTTTGGGACGATTGCGGCACGTCTGATCAACTCGAGTATGCTCGAAATTTCGCGGAACAATGCTCGCAGCTCGAACGCTTCGGGCTTGTTTGCTACATGGGATATCATCGCCAGGTTCTGAGAGAGAAAGATCGCCCCGACCTGATATTTATTGTGGGACTCATGACGCTTCAATCGAAGGATGGGACCGAAGGCCGGCGTTACGCGCTCGTTCGGCTTGAGGGTAAGTGGGAGACTCTTGACGAAGATAGGGTTCCCTTGCCGGATGGATTTGGCGGATGAGCCGCGTTGCTCACGTCCCAAAAGCCAGGCGCAACGTAACGCTAGCCTCTAGCAGGCACTTTTCTGAGAGAATTGATATAACCTATGTCGCGTAATCAATAAGACATGGCCTTCCGCAAGGTAACTACGTGATCCAGCCTGACATCGACTTTCGCCAAATTAGGGCGCACCGAGGATCACGGGAACACGGCTTTGAGGAGCTGTGCTGTCAGGTTGCATCTCTGGAGTCCCGATCCCAGACAGCTGCATATCATCGTAAGGGTATCGGTGCGGACGCTGGCGTTGAATGCTTTGTCACGGACAATGGCAAGGAGACCGGTTGGCAGGCCAAGTATTTCTTTGAGTTTGGCGCGAGCCAGGTCTCTCAGCTCGACGAATCCATCAAGCAGGCTCTGGCCAAGCACCCTACAATGGCTAACTACATCGTCTGTCTGCCGTTCAATCTTCGGGACAGCAGAAGGGGGAAATCGCAGTCGGAACTAGAACGATGGAAAGCATGGGCCGCCAAATGGGTGGCAACGGCCCGCAAAGCCAGTCGGCAATTGAAGATTGAACTATGGGATTCGACCGCGCTGTTAGAGCGGTTGACCCGCACCGACCCCTTGTACGTCGGGCGCGCGCGGTATTGGTTCGACCAAACGCTCCTAGACTCCGTGTGGTTTAAGTCGAGACTCGACGAATCAATTAAAGGACTCGGCGATCGCTACACTCCCGAGACAAATGTCGACCTTCCCGTACGGCGCGCATTACTTGCCTTCGCCCGTGACCGGTCTGTCGAGGACGAAGCCACTGAGCTTCTCAAAACTCTGGAGGAAGCGCGTTACGAAGCGACCGACTCGCTGGGCCGTTTATTGAAACATCCAACGCACCGCAAACTTGTGATCAAACTCGACCAGAGTGTCGGGGCAGTTTCCGGGTCAATCTCGACGAGTTCATTTGATCCAACGGCAAAGCTGGATACCGGCGAATGGGCTCGCCTCGCGAAGCTTGCGGTATCGGCTATTTACAAATGCCAACATATAATGTGGAATCGAAAGGTTCCGAAGAATGAAGAACCGCACAGTGCAAGTTATGCGCATCATGCGCTTCAGAAGCTCAGTGACGCGCTCCACGGCATTCTCAATGCCACAGAAGAGCACCGCTGGCAGGTCGTGAACGAACAACGGTTGCTGATTTATGGCGAAGCGGGCGTCGGCAAGTCCCATTTGTTCGGCGATGCGGCAGCGCACTGCATCAAGTCCCAAAAGCCAGCTATTCTTGTCCTCGGTGGTAATTTCATCGATGGCGAGCCCTGGACACAAATACTTCAGCAGTTGGGACTCCAAACACTCGACGTGCAACTCTTTCTTGGAGCGCTCGATGCCGCAGCGCAGGCCGCAAACACGCGCGCCCTGATACTCATCGACGCGATCAACGAACGCAACGGTCTCGATGTCTGGCCGACCCGTTTGGCATCGTTCCTTCAAACGGTGGCGCATTTTCCCCGTGTCGCAATCGCTGTTTCATGCCGTTCGACATATTTGGAATTCATCGTCAATGCTTCGCTGACGACAAAACAACTGCCTCGTATCGAGCATGTTGGGTTTGCAGGCCGTGCCGGCGAGGCCGCTCGCGTCTACCTCGATCGGCGGGGCATTGTCAGGATGGCCGTGCCGAATTTGATCCCTGAATTTGAGAATCCGCTATTTCTGAAGACATGTTGTGACTTCCTTCAAAAGGAGGGTTTATCCGAATTTCCACGTGGCCTGCGCGGCGTCACACAGATATTCGAGTTCTATTTTTCTGCGGTGGCAAAGCAGATCGAAAGGCGTCTACAACTCGATCCGCGCCGACGGATCGTTGCGCAAGCGATTGAAGCCCTCGCCGAAGCTGGCGACGATAAGGACCGAGGCTATATCGAATACAAGACAGCATCCGACCTGCTCGACGCTATTTTGCCATCTCACGGATCACGTGAACGAAATCTTCTAACGCAGTTAGAAAGCGAGGGCATGCTCGCCGTCGAACCATTGAAAAGTCCGGACGGCATACTTGAGCAATTCGTGCGCTTCACTTTCGAACGATATAGCGACTATCGCGCTGCCTCACGTCTGCTTGATAAGAACCTGGATTTGGCGAACCCTTTAGCGTCTTTTGCAGCCGGGACCGTGCTGGGGGCGTATCTCAACGAGAACGACGCCTACAGACATATGGGCGCAATAGAGGCTATCGCCGTTCAACTTCCAGAACGCACTAAGTTTGAATTGCCGGATGTAGTTTCAGCTGAAAACTATCTTGCGCGGGAAGCTTTCAAGAAAAGCCTCCTTTGGCGCGACCAGACATGCTTCCGCCAGCGCACCGTTACACTTCTGGAGGAACTCTCCCAGGCTGATGGTCAAGACTACGTGCTTCCGGCTCTGTTAGCGATCGCGAGTGAGCCGGACAATCGATACAATGCATATTATTTGCATAAGAAGTTGGCGTCGATGACGATGCCACAACGCGATCGCCGGTGGTCGATATTTGTTGCCAGGAATAGCAACAACGAAGACAGCCAAGTGCGAACGCTGATCACTTGGACGAGATTCAACGCTAACGGTGACATTGCTAAACAGCGGGCCGAGCTCGCTGCCATAGCGTTAAACTGGCTGCTTTCGACAAGCCACAGAGAAATTCGCGATACTGCAACTAAGGCGTTAGCCGCGTTGCTCGCTAAGCGCCTCGACCTGGCCGCCAGGCTCGTTCGTCTTTTCGCTCAAATTGATGACAGTTACATCCGCGACCGCGTACTCGCGTCAGCGTATGGTGGTGCTTTGCAAGGACTCACTACCGACGGGCTGGGCGCGCTAGCGGCAGCTGTCTATGACGTCATATTCGCCGACCAAGACATTACGCCTCACATCCTGATCCGCGATCATGCACGCGGAATTATCGAGTTTGCAAAGGTAAGAGGCGTTCTTCCAAAACGTATTGTAATTTCCAGGGTCCGTCCTCCGTATCACAGCTCATGGCCGCTGGAAAATGTGCCCAAGCGAAAAATCGAGAGCTATAAGCAGCAGTACCTCCGCGGTGTTCACACCGACCAAATCGTGAGTTCGACAGTTCACGATGGAGATTTTGCCCGGTATGTTGTGGATTCCGCTGTTCGTCATTGGAGCAATTTACCGATTGGTGCAGCTGGAAAGACAGAGGCAGTGCTCTATGGCGAGTGGGAGAGTAAAGTCACTCGCCGGCGCCCCGCCGTTCGCAATGCGCTAAAGGAACTCGTTGCGGCTTGCGAAGCGCTTCGTGAAGCCGAAAAATCCCACCCGATCCGGTTAATATCTATCCACCACCTTCTCGAACCAGAGAAGCAAGCCAAGCGGAAACCTATCGACAGAGATACGAAGGACGAAGAAGCACAAAAGAGAACGCTAAAGGCACGCGAACGCGAACTCGGTAAAGCCGAAAGGCAACTTAAGGCGGTTTTGAATACTGAGGAGTGGGAAGGTTACCGAGACTACGCGCGCGCTCATCTGCAAAAGGGTATCTATTCCGCGCAATACCGTTACTCCTGGCCGGAGCACTACGATTCGTTAAAGATTAGGCGTTGGGTTTGTAAGCGCGCGCACGATCTTGGCTGGACCTCGGACTTGTTTGCAACTGTAGAGCGAGAGTTCGACAAAGGTGGCAGAATGGATCACCGAATCGAGCGTATTGGGAAGAAATACCAATGGATTGCGTTGCACGAAGCACTTGGTCATCTCGCGGACAACGTAGCGTTTATCTTGGATTCGCGCGACAAGCTAGGTCGATACGAAGGGCCGTGGCAGTGGTATGGAAGAGACATCGATCCGTCATTGCTTAAGGCGCGAACTTTTAGCGAGGCCTGGAAGCAATGGGCGGCGACTTGGTGGCTACCGTTCGATATCAACCTCAAAGAGACCTCGCCGCAAGCACGACTACTTTGGCTCGACGGACAAGATGACATCGTGAACGGCCCGGAGTTGCTTTTAGTCAACAACACAAAGAATAGTACCCAGTGGTTTGTTCTGGACGAATATGTGGGCTGGCATCAATGGGGGCTGCGCCGGGGCGAGACGACCTATGATCGCGTGTCAAGCGTAGACGTTAAGAGCCTTCTCGTTCCCATGTGCGAGAGAGATAGTCTCATCAAGGCCCTTAAAGGCCGCACATTCGGCGGTTCTCACGATTTGCCGACACTTGAAATTGAGCAGCGCGGCTATCTCGGAGAGTATTGCTGGCATCCGCTGTACCATTCGGAGGAAGGCTGGGCTCCCCCGAGCGAATGGAGTGGGATTCCTGTCGCGACGATGCCAACCGTGACGACTTACTCGGCGGAGAAAGGGGGAAACGATTATTCAATTGAAGAATCGTTCAGCGCTAAATTGCCCTCCCCGGGTCTTGTGCGAGGATTGAAACTTTATTTGTCTGGTGCGCAAGACCTCTCTTACGAGGACGATCGTGGGACGCTCGCATTTCTCGATCCGTCCGTGCAAGAACCCGGGCCAAGTGCGGCGCTTGTCGAAAAGACTGCATTTCTAGAGTTCCTGAAACGCGAAAAACTCGCTGTTGTTTGGATCGTGACCGCAAGGAAAGAGGTCTTCGGCGGAAAACAACACGACGGCGGATGGGGAGGAGAGCGGAAGTATAGTTCTATTTATTGGTTGACGGGTGATGGGTTCAGTCGGGAAGATCATTTTGAGCGAAAGGACCCCTCCGACGAACAGCTCAAAAAGCTGCTGACTGAGCCGCCCGAAGAAGGCATTCCGAGCTTCTTTCGTAAGCCGAAAGTAAAAAAGGTCTCAGCGCCGCCCCCAAAGCGGCCAGAGCCTCTTCGGCCACATCGCGCAAGACCCCAAACGTCCTAGCACTTGCTAAGCACAAATGCACATACGATGCATGGTCTTTGGTGACGGTCATCATTGTCCTCGTTTGAAGCGCGTGTCTGAGTGCGTTCTCTAAACAGGTCTGTTTCGGCGGCCGTAACCTTCTACACGCGATCGAGAAGTTTTTGGCTCTCCCGCGCTCTTTCGATAAGCCCCGCAGTCAAACGCGCGATAACAGCTTCATCCAATCCATCCTGACCGGCGCGCTTACGCGCGGCGCTCACTTCATCGGGCAATTGTTTTGCCATGGATACGAGGCTGACCATTAGTTCATCAGCATCGGTCCGTGTCTCACGTGCAAATTTTTGCCATTGGCGATGTCCGATCTGGTCAAGCTCATATTCGCCGCCGATCTTCATCGCGAGCTTGACTTTCCTAATGTCGAATTCATCGTATGGAAGAACGCTCGCGACATCATAGAGCGGCGCAAGCCGGACATGGGAGCCGCCAAGGAGCAACGAAAAATTCTTGGCATGCGCGTCCGTGCCAGCAATAAGCCAGTTAAAGCCAAGGGCTCCAACGAACGTCTTGAGATCGGCCTGGCGGTCTGTGGAATAGGTGCGCAGCAGGTCGATGATGTCGCCTGCCCCCGGGCCGCCTTCGTTTTGATATTTCTTGGTGGGCATGATGCCACGCGCCTGACAAATATCTTCCTGGTGAACGCGAACGATCTCATTGCCAGTGCGCAACCGGTCATAACGCTCGATGACAATGGCGATTTCGTCTTCAAAACGCATGACCTTCGATTGCGCTGCCGGCAATCCAAGGCTTCGGGCGAGCATGAGACAGATATGCTCATTCTCCGCATGGCCGTCGAACTGGCCGGTCGGAGGCTTCAATATATGCGTGGTCGGCAGACGCCCGGATGGTATTCCCCAGCGCTTGCCCTGCAAGAGCAACGCCGTTTTGGGTTGAGCCCCGGCTAGGCTGAATTGCCCCGTATCTCGTGGCAATCGCCATGCGGCATGATCCGAACGCAAGGTTTGCAACCGTTTGGCGATGTCGGATTCGTCAAGCCATTCGATCTTATCCTCATTGCCACTGCGCATGGCGCTCAGGCGATCCGGCGTAACGAACTGGACGGCGCCAGCGCAGTCTTCGCCGACATGCGAAATCAAAGCAAAGACGTTGCGGGCCGAGACATGGAACTTGGCGGCCCAACGATCGAGCACACGGTCGTTGTCGGGCAACAGCCCCCACAGGAAGGCCTCGATGACAGAACGGCCGTGCTCCTTCGCCGCCAGCGGCATCGAAAGCGACAACGGATACGCATCGTCTGCCTCGCGCCATTTATCATCATAGACGAATGTAAGACGTCCTTGCGCGCCGCTATGGACGTGCCCGACCTCTGTCCCATTTAGAAGAACGACGAGATCGTTGGTCATGGCCTGCTCTTTTTTGCCTTGTTCACGATGGCATCGATATCGATAGCGCTCGACAGGCTGCGATCAGTTTGATCGACGGCTGCGTCGAGGCGGATGTTCAAGGCATTGAGGGCGCGGAGGACTAACCCCAACTCGGCACGCGGATGGCCGCGCTCGATCTCGATGACCCATTGCCGGCTGACGCCGATCTGCTTGGCGAAAGTTGACTGATCGAGCTTGAGCTGCTTCCGCCTGTCGCGGATGGCAGCGCCAAGGTCTGCGGGTGTGCGAACGATCATGGGGTTTCCATATGTCATCGTTCGACGACAATAACATATGTCGTCGCTCGTTGACAATTATAATTGTCGTCGATCGGAAACATTAATATATTTACTCAGTAAATCATAACCTTATCCTTATTATCCCAGCCCCGAATGCGCGCTCTCTGCGGGCAGCGGGTCAGACTGAACTCTATTACATCGGCTAGAGAAAGAAATTTGAGGAGGCTCGCGCCCTACGCGCCGGCGGCTAGACGTGTGACCGCGCCTCAAAACCTGAGGCCGTAGGACATTGTTCAATCCGCCGTGAACAAAAACCGATCTTGGTTGAATAAAGCCAAGCTCTAGTATTGGCTGCCAACTCCACTGCTTCGATTTGAGGGGCATTTCATGGGGTGGCGTTTGTCTCGACCAATTCTCTTCGGAATTGGCCTTAGTCTTCTTTTCGTGTTTCCAGTAGTCGCTCAATATTCTCAAACTCCTTACGACTACGGCAATCAAAACAGCTATGGAGGCCATCCAGGCTTCTTCGGACAGGCTGCAACATTGCCGACGTTTAGCGGCGTATTTTGGCGATTTGCCATCGACGCTATCGCGGCGGGTCTCGGTTTCGCCGTAGGGGCATTTTTCAGCCCTTTCCTCAGACCGTTTCGCAGAATCCTATTTTTCGTTGGGTTGGCGGTAATCGTCCTTTACGCGTGGCTGGGCTACGCACCGATCGCGGATGGGCTGACCAAAGTAATCGCCATCTTCGCCTTTTTCGTTGCCCTGGGATACGGCATCCGCTTGGGCGCTAAAGCCTTCCTCGCCGAACGAGCGAACGCCGAACGACCCATCAGTTTCGGCTCAGCCAAATGGGCGACGATGGATTATCTGGACCAGAAGGAGCTTTTTAACGGCAGCGGTTTTCTTCTCGGAGCCTTTGTCGAGGGTGGCGCGCGCAAGCTCATCCATTACGGCGGCCCGAGGCACCTACTCACCGTCGCGCCGACGCGCAGCGGCAAGGGCGTCTCATCGATCATCCCGAATCTCCTGAGCTATGAGGGATCGGCCTTTGTGATCGACCCAAAAGGGGAGAACGCCCTTATAACCGCGCCTCGACGCGGCAAAGGCAATCCCGAAAAGAGAATTTCAGGACTCGGCCAAGACATCCATCTTCTTGACCCGTGGAACATGGCGGCCGGGAAGCTCGGCCTCGCGCCAGCGTGCTTCAACCCTCTCGACTGGATCAAAGCGGACGACCCCGACGCCACGGAAAACGCCTTCCTTTTAGCCGAAGCTCTCGTCCCCTCTGGAGCCGAAGGCGAAGCGAAATTTTGGGACGAGGAATCGAAAGCTCTTTTGTGCGGCATAATACTTTATGTCGCCATCTCAAAGCATGAAGCGGCAAATCGGCATCTCGGTCGAGTGCGCGACATTCTTCTTCTTGGCGCGGCCGATTTCAAAGTCGTACTCGAAAACATGTATAAGGAAACTAACCCTGTTGTTTCGAGCACGGCCTCGCGGACGGCGAGCAAGGACGAAAAGCTACGCTCCAACGTCCTCGCGGCCGTTCAATCCCACACTCATTTTCTCGATAGTCCCCGCATCCGCGAGAGCTTGAGCCGATCGAGTTTTCAATTCGAGGATTTCAAGGCGAGGCCCACGACTGTATATCTAATCCTACCCGCCGACCGGCTCGAAACCTTTGGGCGTTGGCTCCGCTTGTTGATACAACAAGCCCTTACCATCAACGCGCGCAATATCGACAAGAAGCCACCTCGGCCCGTGCTGTTTCTGCTTGACGAGATGGCCGCACTCGGAAGGCTAAGCATGGTCGAGCAAGCCTTCGGGCTTATGGCGGGCTTCGGCATTCAACTATGGGGTATCGTGCAAGACCTGTCACAGCTCGAACGCATTTACGACAAGGGATGGCAAACCTTCATCAGCAATAGCGGTGTCATTCAATATTTCGGAAGCCGAGACAAAATTACCGCCGAATATTTTTCCACGCTCTGCGGTGTTACCACGATAAGAATTCAGAATTTCTCGTATGCCCTCGGCAAAACAATCACGCGTACCTGGAGTAATGTGACGGGCGCGGGTAACAACAGTTCCAGTGACGGCGGCAGCGATAGCAGCAGTCACACTCACACGATAGGAACGAACGAATCCCAGCGGCAGCTTGCTTACCCAGACGAACTGATGGTGCTGAAGGACGATAGCCAAGTCATCTTTATCGAGAACCTAGACCCGATACAGGGCCTAAAATTACTCTGGTACAAAGATAGCGGCCTAAGCGCACTCGGGGTCAATTTACACGACACCAAAGTCCCCGAAAGACAGCAACAACAAATTGCGACCACGCAGCCAGTTGCGGCGGTTTCCGCAAAAAAGGCGACCGCCGCAAACACGGCGGTTAAACAACATAAACCCGCAACAGCATCCACGGACTATGTAGTTAGCACGAGGAATTTCTACGATCCGGACTTTGGAGCTTTCCCTACCGAGTTTCATTCGGACGGCTCGGTCGTCGTGCAATTTGAATCGGGGCCTTATCGTTTCGAGTCAGAAGCAAGCTTTAAGGACTATCTCGACAAGGCCCGGAAAGAGCAATCGCCCGGAGCATAAGAAGCGACACGCATTTAATGCTCTATGCCGTGATCGTTGGACGGGTTACGATCTTGGAAAAATTCGAGTTTCTTGCCCTGCTCCCGCGCATCGCCGTCATTCTCGCGCGTGGAACCATGCTCCTGTTGGTTTTCCCGGTCCTCGAAAAATTCGAGCTTCTTCCGGCCCGGCTCCTCCATAGGCAGGCTCTCTTCGCTACGCCCGATAATATCTGCGTGCTCCTGCTTTAAATCAGCATAGGTGCGGACGGGTTCGCGCTGATCGAAGAGTTCGGGCTTCTCCCGGGTTGGCTCTTCCGCGCCAGTACATTCGAGCTGTGGATGCGAGGGCTCGGCTTCCTGCTGTTCTTGTCCCTGGCCGAGGCCCCGGGCGTTTTCGAGCTTCAGATCGGCATAGCTCTGAGGCTGCTGCCGTTCGGGATCACTTTCCGGCTGCCGTTCTGGCGTTCCCTCCGGCTGTCTTGCCGAAAGTTCTGATTTTGGCGACTTATCCTGTCCGGGCGGTTCCGGGTTTTGCTCTCGCTCTTCTACGCGCCTGATCGCCTCGTCCGGAACGTCCCTATGGTCCTTCTGATCGACAAGATCGAGGTTCCCCGTCCTGACACCGCGCTCCGCAAGCAGGTGCGCCATTTCCCGCGCAACGGCTTGCTGTTTGTCTGGGTCGGAAGGAAGGTCGTAATCGTGAGTCGTAGCCCAATCTTTGAGGGCCTGGCCGCTCCGTTCGAAAAGGCGCTGTTCCGCTTTTTCGATTTCGTTCTGCTTATACTCACGTTCCGCCTTCAGCCGCTTCTGCTGCTCGTCAAAACTCTCGGTTGCCAATGCTTTGCTCCAAAATCTTTGGAGCAAAGACTATCACAGCTTCTTTGAATCATCATCCCCGTCAGGTTTCAAAATTACCTTGCCGAATTGTTCGGCAACTTTCACGTCCTGATCTAGCCTGTCAGGAAAAGCATGATAGTAAGCCTCGTCGTAGCGCAGATGTTGGCGCTGAATAGTTGCCAGATCCTTGGTGATCTGGCGCGTGAGTTTATCAAGGCGCTGAATCTCTTCCCACATGATCTCATTGGCTCTTTTTCCGAGCTTCGCCTCCCTTTCCCAGTTCTGGTCGAGGACAAGAAGATTTTTCTTCGTTTGCTCCCAGCGGAAATCGCCCTGCTTTTCGAGCTCTTCTATCCGCGCTTCGAGCGCCTTGATCCGTTCATCCGCACTCACCATTCAAAATTAAGCCCCCCTGAGCTCAAGATATAAGTTATTATTTCTGCTGAAGTTTATACCATAACTAAGCCCAGTTTTGTACAAAATTCGATCCGGTTCACCAAGCGCCGGATACGATCGTCGCTTATGAAATTATGTTCGATTATTTTCGATAAGCTTCCGGATGGCAGCGCGTTCGGCCATACCTCTTTCGAGTTTTGCCGTTTTTTCTATTTCCCGTCGAAGGAGAAGCGCGCGCATCGCCGCGTTCATTTCGTCACGCAATATCTGGATCGCCGCGCGTCTATCTGCGGATTTTTTTACACGCGATGTCGTCTCAATCTTCGCCAAATAGAATGTTTTGAGTGCAGCAAGCAAAACATTGAAATAGAGATCGTCGTCGCTCGGCTCGGCACGCGCGGAATTACTACGTACGTCCACCGTAGGAACAAGAAGCGATCCTGATTCATTTCGCGAGCTAGAGTCGTGTTGTCGCGAGGCCGTAGCTTTTGACACAAGCCGCCTGCTGGATGGATCAGGCTTATCCCGTCTCGCGATCTGTTTCGCGGCAACACGAAACTCTTTTGACGACCTCACAGTCACGAAGATCATCGGCGATGGTCCGGCGGTCTTTTCGTTGAGGCTTCCTGTTTGCCGGATGAGGAAACCTGTTACCGGTCCCGATCGCGATCTTTGTCGCGATCGTTGCTGTCCTCGTAAAAGATAAGTCTCTTATGTTTTTGGGGCTCCGCCGGCGAATTGTGGTTTTGCCACGAGGTAAGCTCATTTTTTCTCGCGTGGCGAGCGGCCTTCATGGCTGACGCTTGCTGCGCGACCATGCCACCCTTGTCGGTCCATTCGAGCGTACTTCCCACGCTAGATTCCGTCCGCTGCGATGACCGGCGAGGCTCTTCATCATCCTGGGAGGCCTCTAAAATCCGGTTCCTTTGAGCCGTGCGAGCTTCCCCAACGGAGGGAAGCTGTTCAGCATCTATATCCGACATCCGCTCGCGGACATCCTTGGCCCGGACGCCATCTATGCGCCGCGCCAGGCTGTGCGTTCCGCCGTGTGGGTCAATCACGACAAAGTCGCGCCGGTCGCCGCGCGCCAGCAGCCAGTTCTTTTCTTCCAACGCGGACTTGAAAGATTGGCCGCTATCGGTCTGCCGCCAAAGCTCGGTCGTCAAAACCTTGGCGTCTTTCGGGCTGACCGCGCCATGCGCCGTGGCCAGCATTTCATCATGGCTCGGCGTCCGGTCGGGGCGGGTCTTGCCTTCGCGTTCTGCATGCGCGCCTTGTACCCGCTCATGCCCAAACTCCTTCTCAAGCGCGCGAGCCACTTCCTCATGCTTGCGGTAATTGTGGCTATCGCTGATCGCCGTCATGCGCTCCAGGTCGATTCGCGACCAGACGATGTGGCAATGCTCCCGACCTTCCTTGAGATGAACGACGACGATGCGCGATTGGCCTTTCAAGCCGAGCGCTTCTTCAAGCCGCTCGATCGCGTGAGCGCGCTGCTCGTCGGTCAGCCGCTCGTCGGCGCGGGTATTGATTGAGGCATGATAGAAGGGCTTGGTCGCGCGGGTGCCGGCGGCGACCGCCTCCATCTCAACCAACGCACCTTTCAAATCTTCCGCAGCGACGCCAAACAATTCACGGACTTCGGCCCTCTCGTTGGTGTCCGTGCGCATCAAGTGCGCCGCCAGCCGGCGCGCGCCCGCGCATGACGTGCCCTTAATCACCACGGCCCAGCGCCTTGATGAGGGCCGCGCGCATCTCGGCGATGTCGCGGCGAATGGCGACCAACTCGGGAAAGCCCGGCAATAACCGGGCGCTGTTGAAGGCGTGGGCGATCTGGTTCACATTCGAGCCTAGCTTGCCCAAAAGGCCGATTAACCGGGCTAATTCCTTGCGTTCCACGGGGGGTCGCCGGACCGAACGAGGACCGGGGTCGCCCAAAGCCTGGGCCCGCAGATAAGCGCCAATACTAAGCCCCGCCGCCGTCGCGGCCGCGTCGATCGCCGCATGTTCTTCGGCGGTGCAGCGAACCGCGATGAAGCGGGTACGCGCGTCATTAACGCGCTTGCGCCCGCGCCATGGCATCGACCGCCTGGACCGTGTGCCCGATGCTTCGGCTGCCACCCCGCCTCCTGAAACGCGGGTTACTGTGGAGGGTCCTCCACCCTTCCACAGGGGGATGCAACGGGGGCTTCGCCCCCTTGCCAAGAGTGATGTCGGACGCTCGTCCTTGGACGAAGCGTTTAACATCACATGGCTTGCACATCCTCTTATCCGAGAGCTTTAACTTTATTACAGCGGTCTTTACTGCTTGCTAATCAAACCTTCGTGGCGTGCGTTGTCGGCGAATACCGCCGCATGCCGCGATCCTGTTGGCGAATTCCGAGTGTCGATGTGGAAATGAGATCGCAATGCCGGAACCCGCCACCGCTGAACCTCTGTTAGAATTACACGACGCCGCGCGCGAAAGCCGACGCGCGCGGCGCATTTTGCTGCGCTGCGAGAAATACACGGACAATATTTCTCGGAAAATGTTCGGCGCCGTCCTGACGATTGCGATCGGTGTCTGTTAGGGTCAGGCGCCGATCAGGAAGCCCGGAGCCGACGATGCATAAACTGGTATGCAGTGCCGCCCTCGCCCTCACTTTAGCCACGACCCCGGCAGTTGCGCAGACCATTCAGCCAACCGACGCCAACGCACATGTCGGTCAGGCCGTCACAATCGAAGGCATCGTGAGCGAGGTCCATGTCGCCCAGCGATCAGACACGACCTTCATCGATTTGGGCGGCGAATATCCCAATGAGGCCTTCACCGGCGTGATCTTCTCCGAAGATGAAAGCAAGTTTCCCGATGTCCAAAACCTGACCGGCAAGAAGGTCAATATCAGCGGCACTATCTCACTCTATAAAGGCCGTCCGGAAATCATCCTGCATTCGGCGGACCAGCTCAAAGCGCCGTAAGGCGCGCCCCGCGTGGGCAGCGTCAGATGCCACGGCGTTAGCCCGTCAGCGCGATAACGCCGATCCGCTCGGATCGTCGGCGCATCCCTCCATCCCCCGTCCTCGCCATCGCCATCGCCATCGCCATCGCCATCGCCATCGCCATCGCCATCGCCATCGCCATCGCCATCGCCATCGCCATCGCCATCGCGTCATTCTTCCGGCCAGAGAGCACCGTCCTCGCCTCATGGCCGCAAGTGCTGGCGCACTCCTCCACTTCGTTGCGGTCGCAAGCGATGCGGCCGTCTCGTCCGTCGCTGTGGCCTCCCTCAGAAGGCCGCGACTGGCGCGGTCGAGAAACGATGGAGGAAACAATGCGCATCCTGACGATCACAGAACTGTTTCGTCTCACCCGCAAGGAACTGTGCGAACTCGCTACGCGCATCCGCGCCGCTCTCCCCGACTCCGCGGAAGAGCCGGTGGAACACACGGCGGCGATCATCAACCTCCGGAACATCCGCTATGTCCTGGCGCGCCGCGATTTCTCGCCCTGAACGCGGGCAAAGCCCCTGCCGGAACCGGCAGGGGTCTGCTTTTCAGAACAACGCAAGCTGACCGCGATCCTGCGGCTTTCGCGCCCGCTCGGATAGCAGCGACATCGCTGCCTCGCGAGCGTAATCCTGCGGGCTGTCGAACGCCGCGACTTCCTCCATTGGGGCGAACAGGCTGCGATAGCCGGTCTCGCTGACGGGAATCCGCTTCAGCGGTTCGTGCGGGCTGCGGAACTCGAAATGGCCGACATCGGGCATCCAGTCCGCCTGATAGCTGACGATCATCTCCTGCGCCTCGATGACGAGGGTGAAGGTAATGATCCGCTTCTTCGCCCGGCGGCGTGAGGGGGCGCTCACTGAGCGCCCCCGTTACCGTCGGTTTCCGGCTCGTCGCGGATTTCGCGGATGACGATCTCGGCACCGTTGAGCGGCTGGTAATCGCGCTTCTCGTTGAAGCCCTTGCCGTCAGCGTGGGCCCAAAGTGCCCCGATGGGTTGCCAGAATCGCTTCTTGCCGTTCTTGGTCACGGCATAGATGCGATGCGTCGGGCGGTCGTTGGTGGTTTCGGTCGTCATGATACTGATCCTTTCGCTTGTGAGCCCGCCCCAATGGCGGCCTCGATGCCCGTTTCAAGGCCGGGGCGTATCAGCGGGCCTGTCAAAGCGAGCCGAAGGCTCCCCGGAGGGCGCGAAGCTGCACAAGCGAAGCGCGGAAGCGAGCGGCTTTGACAGGTCCGCGCGCCCCGGCAGAAACCGGGCGCAAAGAGAGGACGCCTTTGGGGCTGCTCTGATGAAAGCCAAAGGATCAGGGCGACCACGGAAGCGACACAGCGCGGATACGTCGATGCGGAACGGAAAATATTACGGCTGGCTTGCAAATCCGTTGCGACGAATGCCGGCTACCATTGCGAGGGCGGCGGCACGATATGGCGGACCGGAAAATATTTAACGGGCAGCATCCTTTGTGTTTCTTGACGGCATCGCATTACGTGGCTTCTTCCGCTCGAGGTGAATCATCCGCGAAGCCGCAGCGTCCGTTTCCGCCTCTCCAAGCGTCGGTGATCCCCGCGCCTCCACATTTGAACGGGATGGTATTATCAGCGAGATACTGAACGAAGGTGTTCGCAAACATAGTGATCCATGCCAGGATTTGGTCTGGTGGTATCGAACTGCCTGTCAAATCCTTTTCGCCTGCCAAATAACGAGCGCACAGGCCGCGAATTCCGTTTGAAAAGTGCTCCTCATCTCCGCATCTGACGACATGCACTTCGCTCTCAGCGCGATAGGACGAGCCAATCGCGAGTTCAGGCAACGCCTCGGAGACCTTAACCGATCGACCGCTCGTCCGAGGACCGACGATTTGAAAATTTGAGAAATAGACTTCGCGAAAGCGATACCCGTAGCTTTCAGCGACGGATTGCAGTTTTTTGTGAACTTCAATTTCAAAATCTTCGAATAAAGACCGCAGCCCGTCGCGGGGAAGTTCGGTGTAACGGAAGGTACAATGCACCGGGCACCAATCATCCGACCCGAAGGGCCAGGAAAATTTTGGCTGACCGTTTCCTGTCAGTCTAAATCTTTCGTGGCATGTGATGGCATCCTTGCCCGCAACGCCGACCTTGAAGACTTTGTCTCCTACGCCTAGCGTTGCTGTCTTGCGTAGCCGTTCGTGTAGTTTCGCACTTTCCGCGATATAAAGAATGCCCGCCATCGCTCTTCCTCCCCCGCAAGCGTTAGAAGGCTACGCTCTAGCATTTGCATTCAGCTTATTGTTTTCGATCGATTTGAAATGGCACCGAAGCAGAAGTTTTAAATATGGTCGCGTGAGACGCGCCCTTTCCAAATCTTTGAAATCGGCGCCGAGGCGGCCTCAGTGCCCACTCCGCCGGAAGGCTGAGGCGGATCAGCGGAAGGTCAAAAGCGAGACAGAGTCTCCAGAATACGCTGAGTACGCAGGCACAGTGCGGAAGCGAGCGCCCTGAGACGGCTCGTTTCTTTCTAAGTATACGCCGTGCTCGCCGATCGCCTCGATCGGTCGATCAAGTGCGCTATGAATTTTTCAGCAATAAGCGCATTAAGGTCGCTCCCCACAGCGACATTTCCTAAATCTACAGTAATCAATGATGCCTATACTTTCATAGCTTGCATGCGGCTGAGGATAGTGAGATAATTCCCTAGCGAATCAAATATGATTGTCCGCGCGATGTTTTGCTGGGTTTTGGATTTGTTTTTGCATCAACCACCGTCGATGATCTTTCAGTGAAGTGGCAATGAAGCAATTCGATCCGCAGGAAAATGAACGACGAGTTCGCGCTACTCTAGTCGGCGCGATTTCGGGGAAACCGTCGCAATTTGACTGTGAGAATGCAAATTTAATAGCTGTGTTCGATGAGCCTTTTACGAAATATAGCGGTGGTCGGATTACGTCGTTCCAAGAGTATGTTCAAGAAATAACCGGTTCTGTCCCCGTGATCGTGAAACAAATACCTGCGTGTATAAAGGCGTTTTTCCATTTAGAATTGGAAGAGCCTTTTAATAGGAAAGACGTTCTTTCTGCTCTGGGGTCAGAGGAATCAAAGGAAATGTATCGTTCTCTTGGGATATCACAGGTTCAATTCGGCGCTAAAATCATCACCCCTTCCCCATAATTCCAAAAATTCAGAAATCATAACAAGCTAGGGTGGGGCGGCTAAAAATAATGGCCACTAATCTACGCGCGCGGAAGGCATTTGATGTTTGTGTCATTTGCGCGAAATCTGAAGAAGCGCGATCTGTTATCGGGACATTTCGAAAAACGTCTGGCTTCGAGCTTATTCCTGGCCGAGAAAATGGTTTCATCGTTGCAGGTTCATTAACGGTCAAAGTTACGACCTGTATAGACATGGGTCATATGAGCGCCGCCGTACGCGTCGCTCAAGTGATAACCGAGTCAAATCCTGAAATAATCATTTTTGTGGGCACTGCCGCGAGTCTCAAGCCAAGCCAAATCCAGCTGGGTGATGTTGTAATACCAAAAAAAGCAGTCATACGCCGGTACGATAAAATTAGCGAGAAAGGCCAACCGGATTACGATGAAAGAAAGCAAGACTCTGCGTTCAAAGAGTTCTTCTTTGAAGAAACTGCGCTGATATCGGAACTGTCGACGATAAGCTATGCGGTGGAGGCTAGCGATCTGATCGCTGCTCTGGAAATTGATAATATTGCTTTAGAAAGCGAAGTCGGTACGACAATGACGCTGGGCGATGAAGAGCTGGAATTTCGAGCAGCAAAAATACACGATGACGTTGATATTTTCTCCTGCGGTATGGTCATCGATAGCATCGCGTATCGTAGATTTATTACTACGAATGCCCACAATAATCTGCGAAAAGCTGCGATCGTTGACATGGAATCGCATGGATTTTTCACCGCCATTCAATCGATCCCAAAATCATCGATCAATGGGTCCGAATCCAACCGCTGTCACGGGATCATGATCCGAGGAATTTCGGATTATGCCGGTCGGAAATCGCAAACTGAACTCCGTCCCGTGAAGTGGAAAGACAGGGCTGTGAAAAACGCTGCGGTCGTGACTGCCGCGTTGTTATCCGTAATAGGGGCGCGTGCTCTAACTCCAGATCCTTAGGATATTGCGGTTTCCTCCGATCGAAGATGGATATGGCCTGTTCAAGCGAGAAATCGTCGAGCAGCTAACCCGGTATGAATGCGCAACCGCCCTCTGACTTTCTCCGGCGTTAAGCCGCGCACGCGCCTGTTGCCGCTCGATGTCAGATAGTTTGGGCGGCCGTCCAAACCTCACGCCCTTTGCCCGGGCGCGTTCGCGTCCAGCCGTTGTGCGGCGAACGATGTCATCGCGCGTCTTGCGCGCCAGCCAGCCAACGAGCGCCGCGAGCACTTCGCCAAATTCGTGCGTCGTATCCGCCCAGGGTTCTGCGAGCGATTTGTAGGTCGCTCCGCGTGAAGTTATTTCGTGGAGAACACTAAGCATCTGGAACGGACCGCTGCGTGTGAGGCGGTCAAGTGCAGGAACGATGACGCTATCGCCTCGCCGCAGCGCCTTCAGCATGCGGCTTAGCTGGCGACGATCGTCATGCATGCCGCTCTCTTTCTCGCAGAATATGCGCTCGCAGCCGGCGGCGCGCAGTTGCGCTAGCTGGATGTCCAGTTCCTTTCCTTTGTCGCTGACGCGCGCGTAACCACAAACCGACATGGTTGCATCTCCGCCCCGCAGGGGCAGCGCCTGCGGGGCCGTGCATAAGTCCTGATTTATGCAAGCCGCTTTTTGCCAAGCTCACGATTTGATGATCGACGCCCTGCCCTAAGCGGTCCATGCGAAACCGCGGGCTTTTTCGGTAAAGTATCGTTTTAGGGAATGCCTTCACCGGGTCTTATCCGGCCCCATGCATAAGTCAGGATTTTCGCTACGTTGCCGGCCGATTCCGTCCGGGGGCTTCTTTCATGCGTACGCCTTTGCCGATTGCCCGGTGCTTCGCCGCGGTGAAATGCGCCTGCCTGCCCGCTTTCCTGATCCTTTCAGCCTGCTCCAGCGGTCCGTCCAGCGACGACATCAAGAGCGCCATGCAAAACGGCATGAACCAGCTGCTGGGACCGATGGCGCCGACTTACAACGATATCTCCGACGTTGATTGCAAGGAAGCTGTCGGCGAGCCGGGTTACGTGTGCTCCTTTACGCAAAAACTCACCATGAAGAACGGCCTTCCTGCGACCCAGGTTTTGCAAAAGCGTTTCATTCAGCAGGGATCAAACTGGGTGGTGATGTAGCCGATAGGTGAGTTCCGTGCGGGTTAGGCGCGCTTCGTCCAGCAAGACGGAACTTGGGTGATGATAACCGACAAATAGTGCTCGCCGATTTTTCATCGCGGAGAAACAGCCAATGCTTTTGGGACGCAGATTTCTTGCCGCCGCCCAGGCCGGTCTTGTCCTTACGGGCGCAGCGCCAGCCTTTGCCGGCGATGTGCCATTCGGACCGGATAGCGACATCCTCGGCATACGTCTTTCAATGAGCCGCGACGAGGCGCGGAAGCTGATCGCGCAGAATTATCCGGGCGCGCCGATCAGCGATTTCAACGGCGCGCTACGCTCCGGCGATTTCCAAAAGGTCGTTCCGATCGCTTTCATCGCGGACCTGACCAGCAAGGCGGTCCAGAGCGCCAACCAGCAAAAGAACGCGCAACTGCAAGCGGACGAGCGCGCCCGCGCGGCCGTCGGCCTCGGCGGCCCCGTCATCGGCCAACCGGGCGACTTTGGCGCGGACCGCATCAAAGTCCTGTTCGACCCCAACGATGGCACGACGGACATCATCGGTGTCTCGCGCTACACCGCTTATCCCCCGGGACACCAACCGGTGACGGCTACCTTACTCGCAGCATTGAAAGCCAAATACGGGGAGCCGGTCCGGTCAGAGGGAAATTTCCCGTACGAAATGAATTACACCTGGATGCAGCCGGATGCATGGAAGCGCACGAAAAATTTGTTCCCCGGCTGCTTTCACGATGGCGGCGTACAGACCTTGTGGGACGACGCTTATGGCGCTGGCGTTTATACCGAGCGTGGCGAGGAAGAGTTCACCAATGACGGCTTCCTGCAGGGCGTCAATTTCACCAGCAGCGGAAATCTCAATTATTTCGCACGCTGCGGCGTCGTCTTGCAGGTCAATCTGCGCTTTGTGAAGCAGGGCGATTATGTCGGCGAAATGCGCGCGAGCCTGCTGAACCTCAGCCAAGCGCACACCGAGCTGAAGGCGTATGGCGCGGCCTTCTGGAAGGCTGCCGACGAGGCGCGCGCGAAACAACTCAATACCGATGCGGCGAACAAGCCGAAGCTCTGAGGGAGGCATTCATGACGATGCGTATGCGCGGCGCATTTATCGCGGCGGCCATGGTGGCGGCCAGCTTCTGCCCGCCGGCAAAGGCCGAAGTGCCAGCCTCTGTCGCCAACACGCCAGCGATGCAGGCATTGCTCAACACCCCGGATTTTCGGGCGGCGATGATGGCCGCGCATCGGGGCGATCAACGGCAAGCGGCGGCTTATTTGCGCAGGGCGGCGGCGAAGGGCAACGACCTCGCCACGCTTTTGCTCGCCAGGATGTATTTCGCGGGCCTCGGCGTGACGAAGAATTACAACGAGACACTGCGCCTCGTCAGGGCCGTTCTCGTCAAACACCGCGAGCCGGAATACGACATCGCGCTCGATTGTCTCAATCAGATTTTCAACCAGGTCAAAAATTCCCGCAACCCGCAAGATCAGCAGATGGCGCTCGCCATTTCTGTCCTGCCGATTGCGGCAGCGATGCCAAAGCACGCCGAAACATCCGGCGGCGGCGCGGCTAGCGGCTCCGATTACTGGGGTCACCGCGCCTTCGACGAGATGACCGATCACGAATTCGATCCGTTCGATTCCGGCGACTGAGACTAGCGGATTATTTCATCTCGATCTTGGGAAGGGCCGATCATGAGCCGTGTACAGGATGCCGCGACAGGTGACGACGGTGGCGACGATTACATCCAGGCCGGCCGGAACCGGCCGGAGGCGATAAATATTCGGGACCTCCGGGACGGCAAGGAATTCGTCGTCATCCAAAAAAAGTGGGTGCCGCTCCGTGGCTGGCTTTATATGACAATCGCGGCGGCCGCCTGCCTTGCGATAGGCGCTAGTATTGATCACGCGAAGGACAGCCTGCCTCTTGGCGTTGTCCTCTTGATCGGGTGGCCGCTGGCAGTCTTAGGAGCGCTGGCCGCGTTGCTCAGCCCTTTCATCCTTATCTTTGCCCTGCCTATGAGCCTTGCCCGGCCGCGCGTCGCCAAATTCTCGGTCACGTCCTCCGCGATCTTGCTTGAACAGAAAAATAGCCGGAAATACCCGGGCCAGATCGCCCTCAAGGATATATCACATGTTTATTTCGGCACACCGCGCCATGCCTACCAATCATCGGCCGTGACGATCCATCGACAGGGGAGCGTGGCGCAGATGACCGCGAGCCTGGGGTCCGCCTATACCCAATTTATCGCCAAATACAATTTCGCCGTATGGGTCAACGTGCGTGGCCGCGACATTTACCTGGCTAAATATCTCGAAGAATCTCAGGCCGAGTACCTGTTCAATGCGATCAATACCGTGACGAATTTCTGAGCACGTTTGGATGGCGGGCCTATCGGCGCGCAACCGCGCTCATACACCTGCTATCATAACAATCTTCGGGCAGCCGACGGCGTCACTCCCTGCATCGGTGAACTTCATGCGGCATCCGCCTCAGCCGACGCCTGCTGCTGCAAGCCATGCAGGAAATCCGCCGCGCGCTGCGCATGCGATGCGGCGGTGAAGATGGCGCGCTTGTCATTCTTCAGCACCTTCAGCCATGAGCCGATATAGGCGGCGTGGTCCTCGCGAACCTCCGGCGTCAAATCGAGATCGGCGGACAGGAAGGCCGAGGCGAGTTCGGCGACAAGCTCCTCCATTGCATAGCCTCCGTCGCCCCAGCGCTTGCGCCCGAAATCGCGGTCGAGGCGCGAGGCATGGCGCGTCCAATGCGTGCATTCATGCGCGAGCGTGGCGTAATAGCTTTCGGCGTCGCGGAACGCCTCGAAAGGCGGCATCTGAACATGATCGGATGACGGGCTATAGAAAGCCCGGTTGCCGCCATGGCGCACGATTGCGCCAGTCGCGGCAAAGAAACCGTCCGCGTGCGCGATACGCTGAATGGAAGTCCCGCGCGGTACAGCCTTCGCGTAATAATGCGCGGGCAGACCGTCGATCTGCTCGACGTTGAAAACGGTATATGCCTTCAGGAACGGGATAGTCTCTTCAGACTCTTCACCCGTTTCGGCGTCCCGTCCGGTCCGCACGATTTTATCCGCATAGACGACTAGGCTGCCATGTTCGCCCTTGCGCACATGGGCGCTTAGGTCGAGCGCCTGTTTGAAGGTCATCCAGATCGGTGTTGCGAAACCGTTCGCCATCGCCGCCGACCACAGCATCAGGATATTGATCCCCCGATAGGGCATGCCGTTGGCTCGCAAAGGCCGCACGATCTTTCCGGCGGCATGTTCCGCGCTCCACGGCTTTAGCCATGGCCGGACACCCTTCTCAAGCTCGCTGACAATCTGATTGGTGATCTTCTGATAGACATCGCTTTTCATTGCCTGTCCCTTTTGGCTTGCGGTTTGCGCGCTGCTGCAAACCGACTAGCCACGCGGCAATGAGCGGGGGTTGGCCGTCACAGGCCGACGGCGCGCGAGGGGGATCACCCGTTCTGCACGACCGCAGGGAGGAAGAACGGGGAGACGCGCGCCGGCGCTTGCCTGGCCTTGACGGCCGGGGGGCCGCAGGCCCCGAAATGGCTTAACGGAAAGAAGTCAGCCGCAGGCTGTCAGACTTGCGCGAGGGATCGACGCCCGAAGGGCCGAGACACGGAATCCCGGCACGGGATCCTGGGGCTCGGGATGCGAGAGCCCGGTCCGGCAATGCCGGGCGCGCTAAATTTTCCCGCCACCCTTGACCATGCTGACACGACGCGTTAGGTATGTAGGTACTAACTTACTTAGGAGAGTAATAATGATCGCGAGACGAGAGCTGCTTCGGCAAGCTGCGCAACGTGGCAAATATGCGCCGTTGCATAGCTATCTCGCGGGGCTTACCGGCCTCGAATGGCGGGCGACATTCGGCGACATCGAACGGATTCTGGGCTTTAGCCTGCCCGACAGCGCCCGCATCCATCGCCCTTGGTGGGCCAATCAGGGCCAACGCGGCGGACACTCTCATGCCCTGGCATGGGAGATGGCGAGCTGGAAAACGTCACAAGTCGACATGGTCAATGAGACAATTGCATTTGTTCGGGCGGAAGCATGAACATTTCGGCGTTCGATCCAAACAGAACATCGAAAGCTGCCCTGCCCCATTACACCCGACTAACGCGAAAAAGATGTTCGGCCGAAAGCTGGCCTTGTTGGCTTCTCGCGATACCCAATTTCCGAAGCGACAGTGATGCCTGTCGAATCCAGCGGATGATGTAACAGAATGAGGCGGCCGTATAACCGGGAAATTGGCGCCTCGCCCATCCATATCGAGACACTGGTCTATAAAGATGGCGCCCAATTTGGAAGGGAAGTGATGCCGATATCGTCATCGTATTCCCGCCAACGACAAATGATGCCCTTCAACGCGCGAGTTTGCTTCGCGCGCTGCACGAACGCAAGCAGGTGCTTGAGGCCGAGTTGACTCACAGTCTCGATCGGTCGCGCGGAGAAAAGGCGATGTGCAGCATTGTCGCCTGCACGCCGTTCGAAATCTTGTCAGCTATTTACAAGGGCAATGCCCAGTTTTACTCCGCTACGCAGTGAGCTAACCGACTCTCAAAGCCGCCTTTTCTGCCAGCAAACGGGCGTGTCTGTCATGCAACGGTCGTCAACGAAATAGGAACACTTGAAGTCTAGCCTGGCGCTCACGATGCAATGTCTCCATACTGTGTAACATCAATGTCAAAACGCACTAAAAGAAAGATTGTCTTCGCGGATGCCTTCGCTGGTTGCGGGGGACTCTCGCTTGGTCTCATGCAAGCTGGCCTAACAGCCCGCTTCGCCATCGAACATGATAAATTTGCTTTTGAAACCCTCAAAACCAATTTGATCGAGGGCACAGCACCGTACAAGTTCTCGTGGCCGCGTTGGCTACCAAAGCAACCGATTTCGATCACCAAACTCATAGACGCCTACCGGAACGAACTCGGCTCGATGGCGGGCTCAGTCGATGTGCTAGTCGGTGGCCCCCCATGCCAGGGCTTTTCTTCCGCAGGCCGCCGCCGGCACGACGATCCTAGGAATAAATTGTTTTCCTACTACCTAAGGCTCGTTGACCTGCTGAAGCCGCGTATCGTCGTCATAGAGAACGTACGTGGTTTCACTGCTGACTTTGATGTCGAAGGCGGGGTGAAGAATTATTCGCAACAGCTTCGCCAAAAATTATCTTCGTCTTACGACGTCTTCGAAGGAATATTGGACCTTTCGCAGTTTGGCGTACCCCAATCTCGTGTTCGCTACTTCCTGATCGCACTGAAACCCGGCACATACGATCGCAATCCGTTCGAGCTGCTCAGGGAACGGCTGCCTTCATTCCTAAGGTCTTTAGGAGTCACCGTGCCTGTGTCGTCTTGGTCCGCGATTTCGGATTTGGAAATTCGGCGGGGGGGCACCCAGGGCTCGAAAGATTCAAAGGGCTTCGAGGAAGTGAGATACCTGCGGCCGCGCACGCAATACCAAAAGCTAATGCATCAAGGCGCGCCAGAAATGAACAACCTGCGCTTAGCGCGCCATACGACCAAAGTCGCGAAGCGTTTCGAAGATATAATTGCGCTAAGCCACGCCGAGGGGCGCTTAAATATTACCATTAGCGAAGAGACGAGGCAGCGATATGGGTTGAAAAAGCGCGCCTTGCGCGTGCTCGATCCCGACCGGCCATCGCCCACGATTACGAGCATGCCCGATGACTTGATACACTATAATGAGCCGCGCACACTCACGGTCCGCGAGAATGCGCGGCTTCAAAGCTTTCCGGACTGGTTTGAATTCCAAGGCAAGTACACTACCGGTGGCCATCTCCGGCGAAAGGAAGTGCCACGGTTCACGCAGGTCGCGAATGCCGTGCCGCCCGTCGTGGCCAAGGCCATCGGCGAGATGCTTATGGAAGTGCTCTCTGCCCCGGCGAAGAAAAGCCGGAAGCTAAAAGCAAAATCAATCACCGCCTCCAAGGGCGGCGAACAGCGCCCTGAAGTCAGAGCGCAAGGCTAGAATAGTCCGACGCAATTCCCGAGCTTCGTCGACGCCGATCGCCTCGCCTTTGGCGTTGAGGACCTTTTTGGGTCCCTCGCCCGGCTCCGCAACTTCGTGGCCCAGGAGGTTTCTATCCGGAACTACTTCCTGCATGTAGGTCGTAACCGAGGCACGAGCCGAGGCATGTTCACTAAAAGTATCCAGCTTAAGTATGCGAGAAAGCATGTGAAGGCGGTCGTGTGCGCTAAATATAACATGAGCTTCGAGTAGTTCGTCCAATTCAGTTGTATTCCTCAACTTCTCGACACGCTTCGTAAAATCTTTCAGCCGATCATCAATGAATTTGATTCCCGTCTTGACGAGTTCCTTCTTGCCATCAAGATCGAGACGCCCGTGTGCAAGGCGAAGGCACTCGCCAATCATGTGATCAATGTCGCTCGTCGCTCCCATCACAATTCCCCGAGTATGATCGAGATCGAGCACCTTTTGTACCAACGAGTCGAACACGTTGATGATTTCATCGACGAGTTCTCCTCGTGTTGTGTAGAAGATACCATCAATATGGGCGGCAGCCGCAAGGCCTCGTAGATCGTCCGGCGACGTGTGCGCTGAATAAAAAATTACGTCTTTATAAGGAATTTTAGCTCGAATTTCGTCGATGACATTTTGTCCCCATACGTCATTTCCAAGGTCCCAATCGACTAAAACCAGATCGATCTCGTCGTTGAATACACTTTCTGCAATGCGAACGCGTACGTCGTCAATCGACTCGCAATATGTCGGATTGAATTCGAAACCTTGCCTTTCCATGTGCTCCGAGATCGGGTGGGCCTGCGCTCTTACCCGGTCAAGTTGGTCATCAACCCAAATGGCGTTGAAATTGAGCCTCATTTTGACCTCTTCTCGCCAACAATTTTAATAATGAAGGAAACGCCCTGCGCTTTGTTGCTTTCATCCAATTCAATGCTGCCGCCCATCTGTCCGAGGACTTGCCGGACGTGGTAAAGCCCGAGGCCGGAGCCACGCGTCGTTGTGTAGCCCATCTCAAAAATACGCGCCGGATCAACGCCTCTTGCCAACCCTTGGCCGTTGTCCGCGACACGGATAGTCACGCTGTCTTTGTCGAGGCTAGAAATCTGGAACGAAATTCGCGACGCCTTCGCCTTGCGCGCGTTGCTCACCAGGTTATCAATGATGATTGAGACGTCCATCGGATTGAAACGCAGGCGCATGCCTGCATGGTCGTTAGACACGTCTATGCGTATGCGCGAACTTACAGCGGCCTTGGCAACGTTCGTTATGTACTCGGTTATAAACTCGGGCAGGTTTGCGTTTATCTTTTCAGATTCCAGCTTGAAGTTCGCTTTCGCAGCGAACTTCGTAACGGCAAGCACTTTGCGGTTGAGAAACGCCATTTGCTCAAGCGCTACGAGAACAGCCTCTCGCGGCACCTGTTTTTGGCCCTGCGTCGACGCGAGCAAGTTTTCGATCTGCTGGCCTATATCGACCGCATAAATCGTTACCTGATGATGGAGGTTTAAGATTGTCGCAACATCGAGGCTGACGACAGATTCCAGGAACAAAGATCGACGGCGTTCAGTCTCAATTTCGGCCTCGGCTCGAACAGCTCGGTCAGTAGCCTGCGCCGCCACTGTGCGCTCGCGATCAGCTATCTTCCTGGCCTCAGCCTCCGATTTTCTGAGCGCTTCAAAGCGCTTCTCCGCCTTTTCGATTTTATCAATGAAAGACTTGTCGCCCGTTTTCTCTGCGATTGATCGAAGATTGACGATAGAGGATTCGAACTCTTCTGAACGTTCATTCAAGAGCCCGATGAGGCGCGTGCTATACTCCTGTAGTTCAACATCGTCACGGTCAACGAGGTTTGCGACCGCAGCGACAACACGCGCCCGGCCGGGATCATTCAATAGCCGTGACAAATCGCTTGAATCGGCTTCGCCCTTGTCGGCCCAGGAAACCGGCACAACGTATTTTTCCAACCGCTTAAGGCCGTGCTCCATAACGGCTTTGTTGAGTTCCTTGACGGCAGCATTCTCGATGAGTCCTTGGTTTCGGCTCGACGCCTCCTGGAATTCGGTTTCCGAACCATACACATCGACGCGACCGATCACGTCACGCGTTCCAAGAAACCTGTTATAACCCTGCTGCTTCCTTCGGTCGAAGCCGAACCAATCGTCTGTTACTTCCCCGATTGGATAAACGCGGAAGCCGTTACGGAATAAAAACACCGAACCGAAATTTACGGACGGCAAGCCGACTCTTCGCGCAAAAGTTAGCTTTGACGAACGGTTCAAATAGTAAATTTCACATTTGAAACCGGAATTCCCCAGGTGACGATAAGGATTCGGCTCGCGAATTTTGTACACCACCTCGCCTCGGTCGGTGAGCGTCGTGTCGAGGTATCCATTGACGATGGAAACTTGGATAAATGTCGTTTTTTCCTGAAGATCAGCAAAAATGAAATTTCCAACTCGCCCGTTTACGATTTCACGAGCGAGAGGCTCTTCTTCCTCTTGTGCTGCTTGTTTTCCGACCCGCTTGTCCTCTGCGAGTTCCGCAGGCGCGCTAATATAAATGTTGAAGCTGTCGGTCTCGGCGCCAAACGGATTGATCAGTTTGGCAAGCGAGGATTTCAAAGCCAACAGTTCGGCGCGGTTCCATTTGTTTCGGAGTTTGCGAAGCTCGATGACGGTGCCACTCCTCAGGCTCGACGCAAACCTCTGGAGAGTCTTTGGAACCTCAAAGTCGCGCGCGGCCTTGTAGGTAACGGGGATGTCTTCAAAATGCTCCTTGTCATCCTTCTCAAAACGCTGCCAATTAATATCAAGCCGATGGACGATGCTCGGCGCACCTTTGGCTATGGTCTGCAAGGTTAGCTCTTCACCGAGCCGGTCAGAGGAGAACCTTCCAATCCCCTTGCTTCCCGCTACATGCCTGTCGGCTGCCTGTTGCCGGAAGTCGCTACTTTCCTCATTTCGCTTTGCTGAATAAGCGACAAACAGCCATTTGTTATTCAGGTCATCATAGGACATGCCCGTGCCGTTATCGGCAACAATGACGCTGTCGTTTTCAAAATGGATGTGGACGGTATCAGCACCCGCATCGAAAGAATTCTTGACCATCTCGAAAATCGCAACTTCATGGTCAGTTATCAGTTCTCGCCCTAGGACGCGTTTGAGTCCCGTGCTGACGTCGAAATGCAGCTCTTCCGTAGCTGGTGGCTTTTCGCGACTGGACATTATTGAAAGCGCTCCTTCGCGGCGGGCGAGAGGAAGCTTTCAGCCTTGGTTGCTATTCTTTCGGGCGCTTTTGTCTCGCATTCCCAGATAACCAAAGCGTCCCAACCCGCCTGCCGCAATGCTTCAAGGTTGGCGTGGTCCCGAACCTTATTCCTGGCAAACTTCTCAAGCCAATATTGTTGCCTGCTCTTGGGAACATTCGCCACCTTGCAGCCCTCATGGCCATGCCAAAAGCAACCATGGACGAAGATCACCTTTCGACGTGAAGGAAACACGATATCGGGTGCACCCGGCAAATTCCGTCGATGGAGACGGTAACGATATCCCAATGCGTGCAAGGCCCGGCGGACAACCATTTCGGGCTTCGTATCCTTGCTGCGAATGCGAGACATTCGTTCGCTACGCTCGGCTTTCGTTAAAGTATCCATTCAATCGCTAACCAGACAAAGAACCAAAGACCGCAACCGAATGCGGCTATTGCTTAGATTAGCACATCGTCCTGCCAAATGAAGTCCGACAAACGCCTGCGCAACAATAGGTTAGCTCGGATGCAGCCCCCGGCACAAAAATTTCCCGTTTCGGTCTGCCCAATTGCTTCCATGCAAGCGGACGACAACCACGCTCGGCGGATCGCGAAATCAATTCAAGGGACTAACCGCTAGAGCGGATAAAGGGACTGGTGCGGGCGGCCGGACTCGAACCGGCACAGGCCTTTCAGCCCTACGGATTTTCGTACCACTTCGGCTTGCGCCGCCCCGCCTTGCGCGTTCGCGCTGTCAGGCGAGTTCGTGGTCTGGACTATCCCTTCACCCTAGCGCGTTCGCGCCTTAGGTGCTGCCCGTCTAGTCTCTACACCTTCGCGCCGTCCGTTCGGACGGAGCGCTTGGCTCGGGATTGCCTTTGACCGGTTTCCCCGAATTTGGGCAGTTCTGCTCCTTCGGTTTCCCGGAGGGCACTCAATTGCTTAAGTCCGTTGCGTCTACCAATTTCGCCACGCCCGCATCACGTCCTGTATAGCCGCTGATCTCGCGGAGGCCAAGGCTGTAGAACCGCGCGCAATTAAACCGCTAATTCCCTGCTCCGCGCCTCTTTTACCCTCTGTTTCGGCGGCTTCTTGCGGCGGACATTGATCGCGGCGGCATCGAGGCGATTCTTGATGTGCGAGGCGTAGTATTTCTCGATCATCTCGACGCTCGTCCGGCAGTTTTTCGCGATCTGGTAGATGTCGGCCCCTTCCATAAGCCGCAGGCAGATGTAGGTATGGCGAAGGCTGTAGGCCGTCCGGCGCTGGCCTTCGCGGTCGAACTTAAGGTCTTCCTCGTCGAGGATGATATTGAACAGGTCGTGATGCGATCGCGGAAACAGCCTGTCCTTCGGACCCGGCTTGAACAGCGCGACTTGCTTTTCCGACACGCCCTCGTAAGGAACGCCCTCTTCAAATTTAGGCCGCTTCCGCTCCAGCAATCGCTTGAACGGGAACACAGCGCCCTTGGTGCTTTTGCAGTAGCCGACGCCCCTCTTCCCGCGCACCTCGATTTCCAGGATTGTTTCGCTGGTCGCGTGATCCTTGACAATACTCACGTCGCGAAACTCCAGCCGCAACGCCTCGTCAGGCCGAAGGCCCGTATTCGCCATGAACAAAACGAAGTCATGCAATTGCTCGCATGCCCATTTCCATCTTGGTTTCGGTGGCTTCTTTGCCCTCTGCCCGGTCGCCTCATAAAGCTTGCGATACTCCTCCGGCGAAAACCAAGCGCGATGCGAAATTTTCGCGGAAGCACGATAGGGCTCGGACAGGTCGGGAAGATATTGAAGCCACCCGTGCCGCAAGGCTGTCTTCAGTGTCTGCCGAAGGCAGACGATTTCCTGATGTAGCGTGTTACGCGCCGCCGGCTTGCCGAATTTTTCCATCGCTTGCTGGCGACGCCAGATGCGATATTCCTGCACTTTTCCAGCGGTGATCTCCGACAATCCCATCTCGCCGAAGAATGGGAGGAGATAAAGCTTCAGTCGCCGCCAGTGTCCTTCGACGTAAACCTCGCTGCGTTCGCCCTCGGTGATGGTTTCGAATTCAAGGCGGAACTGTTCCGCCGCGTCGCGGAACCGCTTTTCATTTTTGAGCATCCCGGCTTTGTGCTTGCCCCTGAGGCCGAGATACCAGTCCTCCGCTATATCCTTCGCGCGGTCGAGGCTCTCTTCCTTGGTGGAGATGCGATGGTTGCGGCCGCCGAGAAAAGCCGCGCACTGCCAGAAGCGCGAGTTCTCGCGCTTGTAGACATGGAGGGCGCCGCCCATGAGATCATGACTTGTAGACACACGCGTACGCATACGCGCATTTGGGGCAAAAGTCCAGTTTTGTGTAATGGTTGTGTAACTATCTGAATTTTTGAAACTTATTTATTTTCAGTACGTTAACTCATGTTTTTAGGTTGAAATACGGATTTTAAGTCCTTTGCGTCTACCAATTTCGCCACGCCCGCGTAGCCCTCGCCATAAAGCGCCGTGGCGCTCGACGCAAATCTATCGCTTGAACTATCCCTTGCCACCGGCGATCGGCGCCTGGAAGGCGAGACCAAGATCCCAGGGAAAATAGATCCACGTATCCTGCGAAACCTCGGTCATGAAACTATCGACATAAGGCCGGCCGAGCGGCTTGGCGTAGATCGTCGCGACATGCGCCTTGGGCAGGAGTTCGCGGACGACCCGCGCGGTCGCGCCGGTATCGACCAGATCGTCAACGACGAGAACGCCCGCACCCTGCCCGGCGGCGATCTCGGGCGCGATCGCCTTGATGATCTTCGGCGGTCCCTGTTGGACAGTGTGGTCGTAGCTCATCACCGAAATCGATTCGACCACGCGCAGATCGAGTTCGCGCGCGACGATGGCGGCAGGAACCAGACCGCCACGGGCGATGCCGACCACGGCGGTAAACGGCCCCGCCTCGGCAAGACGCCAGGCCAGCGCGCGGGCGTCGCGATGAAATTGGTCCCAGGAGACCTGGAAGGATCGTTGCGGCGCATCATTCATGTGATCGTATATTTGTCCCTGCCGGTGGCGCGCAGATCGGCGATGATCTGCTCGATCGCCGCGACGGCCGCGCCGACCTGCGCCGGGTCTTTGCCGCGCACCACGACCTCATTGTGAAAGCGACCGTCGACGATCGACGGATAGGAGCCGATCGAGAGGTCGGGATGTTGCGCGGCCACATAGCCGAGGTCAGCGGCATACGCGCCTTCTGGAATATCGCCGATGGCGATGCTTCTGGCGTGGGTGCGCGGCCCGGTCTCAAGGCTCGGCGCCACGGCGGCGAGCATCGCCTGCATGATCGCCGGCACCCCGGCCATGACGATGACATTGCCGATCTTGAAGCCCGGCGCCTTGGAAATGGAATTCTCGACCAGATCGGCGCCCTGCGGAATGCGCGCCATGCGCCGTCGCGCCTCGTTGAGATCGTCGGGTCTGATTCGCTGCAGCAGCAGCGCGATGGCACGCGGGTCTTCGACCACCGGCACGCCGAAGGCAGCGCCGATCGCATCGGCGGTGATATCGTCATGCGTCGGCCCGATACCACCCGTCGTGAAGACATAGGTATAGCGGTGCCGGAGCGCGTTGAGCGCGGCGACGATCTCGTCCATCACGTCAGGCACGACCCGCACTTCGCGCAGGTCGATGCCGCGCTCGGCCAGAAAATCGGCGGTGAAGCCGATATTCTTGTCCTTGGTGCGGCCGCTCAGGATTTCGTCGCCGATGACGAGGAGCGCCGCGGTAACCGGCTCCGTCATATATAAAACTCCGCATCTTCGCGTATGGCTCAGGCCAAGGTTGGCCTCGGGCCGCATCATGCCCTGCCGATGAGCCTCTCGTCGAGTGCGGCGGTCTTCACCAATGCGAAAACCGGCGCCCCGGCACCGAGACCGAGCTCATCGAGCGCGCGGCGGGTCGTCATGGCGAGCAATGTCCCATCGCCTTCGAGCGCGATATGGGCAATGGCAAGTGGACCCAGCGTCTCAATCTCGCCGAGCCGGCCTTTGAGTGCGCCCTGGACGCTCAGGCCATGCGGCGCGGCCGTCGAGAGCGTGACATCCGTCGCCTTGATCACGACGCGAAGCCGGATGCCCTCGGCGCCATGCGGACCGGCCAGCCAGATGGTGCCGGCGGGATGGATAAGCTCCGTCAACCCGTAGGCCTCGTCGCGGGCGCCGACATGCATGGTGAGAATGCTGGCGCGGTCGGCACGCGCATCATCGCCGAGCGCTGTTGGCAAAACCTCGGCCGGGTCGCCGATCGCGGCCACATGCCCCCGTTCCAGAACCACCACCCGGCTCGCCAAACGCGAGACTTCTTCGATATCATGCGAAACATAGACAATCGGAATCTTGAATTCGTCGCGCAGCCGTTCGATCAGCGGCAAGATTTCGAGCCGCCGGGCTTTGTCGAGCGCGGCAAGCGGCTCGTCCATCAGCAGAAGCTGCGGACCAGACAGCAAGGCACGGCCGATGGCGACGCGCTGGCGTTCGCCGCCGGAAAGTTTGGCAGGCGTGCGGCCGAAAAGCTGGCCAATTCCCAAAGCCTCGACGACCGCATCGAAGCTGATGGCCCGGGCCGCACGCGGCGCAAACCAGCGCCCGAAGAGCAGATTTTGGCGCACGCCCAAATGCGGGAACAAATGCGAATCCTGAAACACCATGCCGATGTGGCGGCGATAGGCCGGCAGAAAGATTCTTTTATCCGTGTCAACCAGCGCGCGGCCATCGAGGACCACATGCCCGCGATCCGGCCGGTCAAGGCCTGCAATGAGCCCGATCGTCAGCGACTTGCCGGAGCCGGAACGGCCAAACAGCGCCGTAATCCCGCCATCGTTGTGGAACGCGACCTTCAGATTGAACGTACCGACATGGCGCGCAACATCGACATCGATCATCGGCCGGCGAGCCTCTTCTCGCCGCGCGCCTGAATGATCTCCGAGGCAACGATCGCGACAATTGCGATCAGCAGCGAGACAAGCGTCAGATGCAGCGCCTTCTCGTCAGCGCCCGGCTCCTGCGTATAGGTGTAGATCAGTGTGGGGATCGTCTGCGTTTCACCAGGGATATTTGAGACGAAGGTGATCGTCGCGCCGAATTCGCCGAGCGCGCGGGCGAAAGACAAAGTCGCGCCCGCGACAATTCCCGGAACAGCCAAAGGCAGGCTGACGAGCAAAAAGCGAAAGACTGGATTGGCGCCGAGCGTGCTCGCTGCCTTCTCCAGATTGGGGTCGATCGATTCGAACGAAAGACGCATCGCCCGCACCATGAGAGGAAAGCCCATGATTGCGCAGGCGAGCGCCGCGCCCGTCCAGCGGAACGACAGAATGATGCCGAGATCGGCCAGCGCCTGGCCGAAAATGCCGCGGCGGCCGAAACCGATCAGCAGCAGATAACCCGTGACGACAGGCGGCATGACAAGCGGCAGGTAGACCAGCGCGGTGACGAGCGTCTTGCCGGGGAAATGCCAGCGCGCCAGCCCATAGGCGACGAGAATGCCGAACGGCAGGCTGCCGAGAAGCGCGACGATGGCGATGCGCAGCGACAGTAGAACCGCGGTCCAGTCATCCGGCCCGAGAAAGTCCTGCAATGCTATATTCTCCCGAATATGGCAAAGTCCGGCTTCTCGACCGATCGCGTGCGCCTGTCAAGAACGACGCACCTTAATGCCGCCAATAGGTCTTGATGAAAAAGGCACAGGTGATCGCGATCGTGATGCCGAGCGTCACGATGCGCACCAAATGGGATGGCGTAACGCGCCCAAGCTGCGCGCCGCCGATCCCGCCGATCAGCGAACCGGCAAGCATTGCGAGCGTCTGCGGCCAGAGGACGGCGCGCGCAAACAGGAAGATGATGATCGCCACCGTATTGGCCGCCGTGATCAGCAGGCTGCGCGGACCCTGCAAGGCCTTGATGTCGGTCTCCCCGAAGAGGCACCAGACCGCAAGCATCATGACGCTGGCGGCGCCACCGAAGTAACCTCCGTAAATCCCCAAAATGAATTGCGCCACCAGCACCAATGGCGAGCCATGAAAGCGGCCTTCAATGGCTATTGCGATCCGTCGTCCAAACGCAAGCGCCAAAGTCGCAAGCAGCAAAAGCCAAGGCAGCATGATTGTGAACGACGACGACGGCGTGTGAAGCAGCAACAGGCTGCCGATCAGGCCGCCGACCAAAGTCACGATCAACATCGGCCATTTGCCGACGCCGCAGATCGAGCGGAACGAGTTCGGATAGATCAGCGCACTTGCGATCGTACCCGGCCACAACGCAATTGTACTCGACGTGTTGGCGAGAACCGCGGGCATCCCGGTCGCAATCATCGCCGGCACAGATACAAACGAGCCACCGCCCGCGAGCGAATTCATCGCACCCGAACAGAAGCCGGCAGCAAACAGGAAAGCGAGGGTGGGAAATATGACGGAATGATCAAGCATTGTGATCAGCCCGTATAGGATTCCGCGGCCTGGCGGAATCTCTTTTGTCCTATTGTGGCGCTCCGACGCGCTCGATCTCCCATTCGAGCGTCACGCCACTTGTCGCAAAGACGCGGCGGCGAACCTCTTCGCCGAGAGATTCGATGTCCTGCGCGCTGGCCGCGCCGCGATTGATGAGGAAATTGCAATGCAGTTCTGACACCTGCGCATCGCCGACAACGAGCCCGCGACAACCCGCGGCATCGACCAATTGCCACGCCTTATCGCCCGGAGGGTTTTTGAACGTCGAGCCGCCGGTGCGTGTATTGATCGGCTGCGTTTCCTGACGCGATTTCGTGATCTCTGCCATCTGCGCTTCGATCGCGGCGCGTTCCCCGGCTTTGCCCTCATAAAGCGTGGAGGTGAAAATGAGATCGTGCGGCACAGAAGCGTGACGATAGGAGAATCCCATTTCCGCATTGCTGAAAACATGCAGTTTGCCGGTACGATCGATCGCGCGGCAGGACACGAGTACGTCTTTCGTCTCCGCGCCATAGGCACCGGCATTCATGCGCAGCGCGCCGCCAACGGCGCCGGGAATACCGCGATAGAAGGCAAGGCCCGCGATATTCGCCTCGGCGGCCGCGCCCGCGAGTTTCACATCGAGAATCCGCGCGCCGGCCTCGATACGTAAACCGTCGATGCGCAGATTATGAAAGCCCTTGCCGAGACGGATGACGATTCCGGTGATGCCGCCATCGCGCACCAGAAGGTTGGAGCCGACGCCGACAACAGTGACATGAATGTCCGGGTCGAGACGCTGCAAAAAATACGCGAGATCTTCTTCATCCGCCGGTGTGAATAGAACCTGAGCCGGGCCGCCGGTGCGAAACCAGCAGAGGTCCGCCATGTGGACGTTGGACTCGAGCCGGCCGCGCAGATCCGGCGCGGCCTTGTGTAGCGCGGGCGTGAGATCAGGAAAGATCATGCCGCATCGCCGGCCGCCAATTGGCCCGGCAGCGCATAGGCCCATTGCGTGATATTGCCAGCACCGAGGAAAACAACATAGTCGCCGGCTTTTGCGACACCGCGCACGATCTCGGCAAGCTGCGTCGGGCCGGTAAGCGGGAGCGCCTGACGATGACCATGCGCTTTTATCGCGGCGACGAGACCATCGCGATCCGCGCCTTCGATCGGCGCTTCGCCGGCCGCATAGACATCCGCGACGATCACCACATCGGCATCGTTGAAGCAGGTCGCGAATTCATTGAAGAGCGAATGAAGTCGCGTATAGCGATGCGGCTGCACGATGGCGATGACCTGGCCTTTCGTCGAGGCGCGTGCGGCGCGCAGCACCGCGGCGATCTCGACCGGATGATGTCCGTAATCGTCGAAAATGCGCACGCCGTTCCATTCGCCCGTCGGCGTGAAGCGCCGCTTGACGCCGCCAAACCCTGCGAGCGCACTCCGGATCGAATCCGCGCTCATACCAAGCTGATAGGCGACCGCAATCGCCGCCGTCGCGTTGAGCGCGTTGTGATGGCCGGGCATCGGCAGACCCAGATTCTCGAGCCTGACTTCGGTGCCCTTGAGGCGGTCGTGGATGATGACATTGAAGCGCGACTTGCCGCCGGTCAGATCGACATCGACGAGGCGCACGTCGGCCTGCGGATTTTCGCCATAAGTGATGACGCGCCGATCCTCGATCTGGCCGACAAGCTCCTGCACCGTCGGATGATCAAGACACATCACGGCAAAGCCATAGAACGGCAGATTCTCGATGAAGGAGAGAAACGCCGCCTTGATCGCATCGAACGTCTTGAAATGATCGAGATGCTCGGGATCGATATTGGTGATGATCGCAATATCGGCAGGCAGTTTGAGGAACGTGCCGTCGCTTTCGTCGGCTTCGACAACCATCCAATCGCCAGCACCGAGCCGTGCATTGGTGCCATAGGCATTGATGATGCCGCCATTGATGACGGTCGGGTCGAATTTGCCCGCATCGAGCAGCGTAGCGACAAGCGATGTCGTCGTCGTTTTGCCGTGCGTGCCGGCGATGGCGACGCATTGTTTGAGCCGCATGAGTTCAGCCAGCATTTCGGCGCGCCGGACAACCGGCAGACGCTTTTCGCGCGCGGCGACAAGTTCCGGATTGTCACGCTTGATCGCGGTCGAGACGACGACCACCGCGGCTTCGCCAAGATTCGCGGCATTGTGGCCGATGTAGACAGTGGCGCCCTTCTCACGCAGGCGCAGAACATTCGCATTCTCGCTCGCGTCGGAACCTTGAATCTTATAGCCGAGATTGAGCAACACTTCGGCGATGCCAGACATGCCGATGCCGCCGATGCCGACGAAATGAATTGGTCCCAGTTCGCGCGGCAGCTTCATGCTTTTTTGTTTCCGAGAGCGACATTGATCACGAGATCGGCGAGCCTCTTGGCGGCGTCGCTGATTCCGGCTTTCTGGGCTGCGGCGGCGCGCGACGCAAGCCCCTCGGGATTTTGCCGCGCCGCGCGCAATGTATCGGCGAGCCATTGTGGCGTGAAATCCGCCTCGCGGATGACTTGCGTGGCGCCGGTCGCCGCAAGCTCGGCCGCATTCGCCGCCTGATCCTGGTCGAGCGCATGTGGAAACGGCACGAGGATCGACGGGCGGCCGATCACCGCCAGTTCTGAGACGGTCGATGCGCCAGCGCGCGCGATTACCAGCGAAGCCGCCGCGACACGCGACGGGAGATCGGCAAAAAACGGCAGGACTTCCGCTGCGACCGCGCCGGCTTCATAGGCCTTGGCAACGCGCACCTGATCCTCGCCGCGTGCCTGCTGCACGATCTTCAGCCCCGCCCGCTCATCCGGCGACAGAAGCGAAATGGCCGGTGGCACGATATCGGCCATTACGCGGGCGCCTTGCGAGCCACCGGTAACGAGCAGATCGAACGTGTCGTCGCTCGGGACATGATATGGTACCGCAGCGGCGGCGAGCACTGCAGGACGCACGGGATTGCCGGTGTGATAGGTCGGCGCCTTGATGCCCAGCCCCAAGCCGTTCAGCGTCGGGAAACCGTGTGCCACTGCATCGACGCGCGCCGCAAGGAAGCGATTGGCGCGGCCCATAACCGCGTTCTGCTCATGCAGGATCGTCGGCACGCGCAGCAGCGTCGCAGCGAAGACCGGCGGCACGCTGGGATAGCCGCCAAAGCCGACAACGACCGCGGGACGATGGCGGCCAATCAGCCAAAGCGCCGAAACCGTGCCGGACAGCAGCGTCAGGATCGCCTTGGCGCGGGCGAAAACGCCGCCGCCGCTTGGCGTTGCCGAAGGAATTTGATGCACCGCCTGCGCCGGAAAGTCGCCACCGTACTTCTTGCCGCGCGAATCCGTGAGAAGCTCGACCGCGACGCCCCGGGCCGATAATTCCCGCGCCAGCGCTTCGGCGGGGAAGAGATGGCCGCCAGTGCCACCCGCCGCGACGAATATTGGCCCGGAACTCACGATTCAATCCTCACGCGGCTTCGACTCCAATATTGCGGAAGACGACTTCCGAACGCGGCCGTTTGCGGATTACCGCGATCAGGAAGCCCATGCCGAGCGCGAGCGAAATCAGCGACGAGCCGCCATAGGAGATGAACGGCAAGGTCATACCCTTGGCCGGCATCAGATGCAGATTGACCGCCATATTGATCGCGCTCTGAATGCCGAACAGCATGACGAGACCGGAGCCCGCAAGGCGGCAGAATTGATCCTCATTGCGTGACGCGGCCGTAAGGCCGCGCACAACAATGAACATGAAGACCGCGACGATGAAGAGACAGGCGATGATACCGAACTCCTCTGCTGTCACGGCGAAGATGAAGTCTGTATGCGCATCGGGAAGAATACGCTTGATCGTCCCCTCGCCCGGCCCTTTGCCGGTCCAGCCGCCGGCGAAGAAGCTTTGCAAGGCCGTGTCGACCTGAAACGTATCGGCGACGCCACCCGTCGCCCCCGGATCGATGAATTTAAGAATGCGCGCCCGCACATGCGGCACAAATTTGTAGGCGAGCAGCACGCCGCCCATGCCGATGCCGCCGACGCCGAAAACCCAGATCCAGCGCAAACCGGCGATGAAGAAAAGCCCGACCCAGACCAGCGAGACGAGCATCGTCTGGCCGAAGTCCGGCTGCAGGATAAGCGGGATAATCGTCGCCGGCAGAAGCAATAGCGCGATCAGATTGCCCGGCAGGCGATCGCGGCCGCCTTCGGAGAAGGCCCAGGCTGCCACGACGACAAAGCCCGGCTTCATGAATTCCGAAGGCTGAATGCCGAAAATCCAACGCCGAGCGCCTTTCACCTCCTCGCCGAAGAGAAGCGCGGCGAAGATCAAGGCCATCGAAACCAGGAAAACAATGAGCGCAGCACGGCGCACGTGCCGCGGCGACAGCAGCGACGCGCCGAAGAAGACTGCCAGCGAGGGGATCAGGAACATCACCTGCTTGTTGACGAAGTGGAACGTCGGCAGGCCCAGCCGTTCGGCGACGGGCGGGCTCGCGGCCATCGTCAGGACGAGGCCGAAGATGACCAGCGTGCCGAGCGCGGCGAGCAGCCAGCGGTCGATCGTCCACCACCAATTTGCCAGGGTCGAGCGTTCGACGCGCGAGACCATGATCTTCCCCCTTTAGATCGGCGGCTCCGCAAGCTTCGCCAGAACGACCTCCCGAAATTTGTCGCCGCGTTTCTCGAAATTCGGGAACTGATCGAACGAGGCGCAGGCGGGCGAGAGGAGCACGACGGGCGCCGATGTCGAGGCCGCCTCGGCATCGCGCGTCGCGCTTTCGACCGCGCGATCGATCGTGCCGCAAAATTCATAAGGAATTGCTTCGCCGATAACTTTTGCGAAAGGCTCCGCCGCCTCGCCGATCAGGTAGGCCTTGGCGACCTTATGGAACAAAGGTTGAAGCGGGCCGATGCCGCCCTCCTTGGCGCGGCCACCGAGGATCCAATAGATATCGTCGAGGCTCAGCAGTGCCTTTTCCGCCGCATCGGCGTTCGTCGCCTTCGAATCGTTGATGTAGAGGACTTTGCCGCGGTAACCGATCTCCTCCATCCGGTGCGCCAGGCCGGGGAAGGTCTCCAAACCCTTCTGGACAAGCTCAAGCTCGAAACCGTGCGGGCCAAGCGCCGCCACCGCTGCCGCCGCATTCTGGCCGTTGTGAGTGCCACGCAAGGAGGGAATGCCGGCGAGATCGGCGATGGGCGACGCCACGCCGCCCTGCTTGCGCACGAGCCGCGTGCCTTCGAGCACGATGCCATCGGGGATTGCCGGATGATGGATCGAGATCGGCACGACAGTCCGGCCTTGTGCACGGAGCTTCTGCGCAATGCCGGCGCAGATGTCGTCATCGACGCCGACAATGGCGACATTAGCCTTGGCGACAAGCCGTTCCTTGATCCCGGAATAATGTTCCATCGTCCCGTGACGGTCGAGATGATCGACTGTGATGTTCAACAGCACGCCGAAGGATGGATTGAGCGACGGCGCAAGATCGATCTGGAACGACGAGCATTCGATCACATGGACACGTTTGTCCGATGGCGGATTGAGCGCAAGGACCGGCACGCCGATGTTGCCACCGACTTCGACCTCATAACCGAACGTCTGATAGAGATGCGCGACAAGCGCCGTCGTCGTCGATTTGCCGTTGGTTCCGGTGATGGCAACGAATGGTGATTTCGGCGCGATATGGGCGCGCTCGCGGATGAAAAGCTCGATATCGCCGATGATCTCGACGCCCGCCGCCTTCGCCTTGACGACGATCCAATGCGGATAGGGGTGGGTCAGCGGTACGCCGGGTGCAAGCACGAGCGACTCGATGCCTGTCATATCCGCCGTGACGAAGTCTTCGAGCTTGAGACCGGCAGCCGCGGCCTTTTCGCGACCGGGGCGATGATCGTCCCAAACGACGACATCGGCGCCGCCGGCGACGAGCGCCTGGGCGCTGACAAGACCGGAAGCACCGAGGCCGAAGACGGCGACGCGTTTACCAGCGAAAGAAGTTATGGGCGTCATTATTAGCGCAACTTCAATGTCGAAAGGCCGACGAGGGCGAGGACGAAGGCGATGATCCAGAACCGCACCACGACTTGCGGCTCGGACCAGCCGAGCTGCTCGAAATGATGGTGGATCGGCGCCATTTTGAACACGCGCTTGCCGGTCAATTTAAACGATATGACTTGGACGATAACCGACAAAGCCTCGACCACAAAAAGACCGCCGACGATGGCAAGCACGATCTCATGTTTGACCGCGACAGCCACCGTCCCGAGCAGGCCACCGAGCGCCAACGAGCCGGTGTCGCCCATGAAAATCTGCGCCGGGGGCGCGTTGAACCATAGAAAGCCGAGGCCCGCGCCGATCAGCGCGCCGCAGACGACGGCGAGTTCGCCGGTGCCCGGCACATAATTGATGCGCAGATATTCCGAATAGATCGCGTTGCCGACGACATAAGCGATGATGCCGAAGGCGGCCGCGGCAATCATCACCGGTACAATAGCGAGGCCATCGAGACCGTCGGTGAGATTCACCGCATTGCCGGCGCCGACGATAATGAGCGGCGCAAAAATGAGAAACAAATAGCCAAGGTCGATCACATAGCCCTTGATCGCCGGTAGCGCGAGTTCCGTCGTATGCGCCGAGCCTACCTTCATCATCGCGAAACAGGCAACGATCGCAATGCCGGCTTCCAGTGCGAGGCGCAGCCTGCCGGAAAACCCCTTGTGCGACTGCTTGGTGACCTTGAGATAATCATCATAGAAGCCGATAAGACCGAAGCCCACCGTGACCAACAGAACGATCCAGACGTAGCGACTGGCGAGGTTCGCCCAGATAAGCGTCGAGACGATGAGGCCAGAGAGGATCATCAGGCCGCCCATCGTCGGCGTGCCTTTTTTGGTGAGCAGATGCGATTGCGGCCCGTCTTCGCGGATCGGCTGACCCTTACCCTGCTTCAGGCGCAAAGCCGCAATGGTGCTCGGGCCGAAGAAGAAGACGAAGAAAAGCGCCGTCGCTGTCGCGCCCGCCGTGCGGAACGTGATGTAGCGGAACAGATTCAGCGGGCTGAAAACATGCGTAAAGCTGGCGAGCCAAAATAACATTCTGAATCCTACGGGCTGGCGGTCTCGCCGGAATAACGGGTTTTGAGCGCCGCGACGATGGCGCTCATACGGCTCGCGTTCGATCCCTTGACGATGACAAGATCGCCAGCGCGAACAGCCGACAGAACAATATCTTCAAGCGACGCTGCACTCTCTCGCCAGGCGCCACGCCTGTCCTGCGGCAACGCGTGAAAAAGATTTCTCATCAACGGGCCTGCAGCAAATACGAGGTCGATGCAGCGGGTCAGAACATCTTCCGCGAGCGCGGCATGAAGCGAGGGGCCGAGAGGGCCGAGTTCGAGCATATCGCCGAGCACGGCAATGCGCCGCTCGGCCTTGAGGCTGCCGACCAGCGCCAGAGCGGCACCGACCGAAGCCGGGTTTGCATTATAGCTTTCGTCGAGCAAGGTGAAGGGGCCGTTTTCAGCCTGTAAAACAAAGCGGCGCCCCCGCCCCGCGGGCACTTCAAATGTCGCGAGCGAATCCGCCGCATCATCAAGATCGAGGCCGAAAGCCTGCGCCGTCAAAAGTACGGCCAGCGAATTCATCGCGACATGGTGCCCCGGCGCACCGAGGCGATAGATGAGCTCGCGCCCGGCAACGCGTGCCGTCACGGTCGCATGAGTCTCATCGGTCTCAAGTGCGATGAGCCTTGCATCGGCGTGAGAGTCAGCCCCGAACGTTGCGATATGACCGGCGCCCGCTGCACGTGCCGCCGCGTCGAGCCGCTGATAATGCGGATTGTCGGTGTTGAGAATCGCGACACCGCCGGGCACGAGGCCGGAGAAAATTTCGGCCTTGGCATCGGCGATGGCTTCGACCGAGTCGAAAAATTCGAGATGCACAGGCGCGACGGTTGTGATGATCGCGACATGCGGCCTCGCCATCGCGGTCAGCGGCGTAATTTCGCCCGCGTGGTTCATGCCGATTTCGATGACGCCGAAATTCGTCTCGCGCGGCATCCGCGCCAATGTCAGCGGCACACCCCAATGGTTGTTGTACGAAGCCGACGAGGCGTGTGTCGCACCGGCTTGCGAAAGAATATGCCGCAACGCCTCTTTTGTCGTCGTCTTGCCGACGGAGCCCGTGACGGCAACAATCCGCGCCAATGTGCGGGCCCGCCGCGGCGACGGCGAGTCCTTCCATCGCCCGCAAGACATCGTGGACCACGTAAAGCGGCCCCGTGCCTTTCAAGACATCGGCATGGTCTTCATCGACCACCGCCGCCGCGGCGCCCTTATCGAAAGCGTCACGGACATGATCGTGTCCGTCGCTGCGGTCGCCCTTGATCGCGAAGAAGAGATCGCCGGGCATCAAGGTGCGTGTATCGATCGAAACGCCGAAGATTGGTTGCGGCATCGTCCCACTCAGCCGCGCATGCATTGGCGCAAAGAGCGCCAGCGGCGTCCAAAGCGGCGCAACGGCCAGCTCCGACACAAAGGCATTTTCCTGCGACACGTAGAAACTCATGCCGCGGAAACTCCCAAGGCGCTGCGCACGCTTTCCTGATCGGAAAACGGGAGTATCCTGTCACCGACGATCTGGCCCGTTTCATGGCCTTTTCCGGCGATGAGCAGCACGTCCCCCTCTTGCAGCGCGGCGATGCCCGCCGCGATCGCCTGCGCCCGGTCGCCGATCTCCTCGATTTTGGCACCAGAAACACCAAGGGCGCCGGCCAGGATTTCGGCGCGGATTTGCGCCGAATTTTCCGAGCGAGGATTGTCGTCGGTGACAATCACGTCGTCGGCAAGCCGCGCCGCCAATTCGCCCATGATCGGCCGCTTGCCCTTGTCGCGATCACCGCCGCAACCAAAGACGACAATGAGCTTGCGCTTTGCCAACGGCCGCAAGGTGCGCAACACTTTATCGAGCGCGTCGGGCTTATGCGCATAATCGACAAAAATGGGCGCGTCGTTACGGCGCCCGACGAGTTCGAGCCGGCCGGACGCGCCTTCGAGTTTCTCCAGCGCGGCGAAGACATGGCCTGCCGCGCCTCCGGTGGCCAGGACGAGACCCGCCGCGACCAGCGCATTCTGAACCTGAAAATCGCCTGCAAGCGGAAGACGGACGGAATAGGTCCTGCCATCATGCTCAAGCGTCAGCGCGGTGGCGAAATCTTCCGGCTGCATCTCCAGCAACTTGATCGCCTCGCCTGCGCGTCCAACTGTGAACAGCCGCAGACCGCGCGCTTCGCAAGCCGCGATGACTTTATACGCGACATCGCAGTCGGCATTGATGACGGCAGCCTGCCCCGGCTGCAACAAGGTATCGAAGAGCCGCAGTTTCGCCGCGAGATATGACTCCATGTCGGGATGATAATCGAGATGGTCGCGCGACAGATTGGTGAAAGCGCCCGCGGCCAGGCGGACGCCATCAAGCCGGCGTTGATCGAGCCCGTGCGATGACGCCTCGAAGGCGAGGTGGCTGACGGCTTCGCGTGCAAGCTCATCGAGCGTTTTATGCAGCGAGATCGGATCGGGCGTCGTCAATGACCCATAGACTTCGCCGGATGGCGCGACGAGGCCGATCGTGCCGAGCGAGGCGGCGCGAAAGCCGAGCGCAAGCCAAATTTGCCGCGTGAACGCCGCGACCGAGCTTTTGCCGCTCGTGCCCGTGATCGCGACGATCGTTTCAGGCTGGTGGGGGGTAGAAGCGAGCGGCGGCAAGTGCCAAGGCGCGGCGTGCATCAGGAACTTCGATAAAAATTGCGGGTGCGACATCAACCTTATGCTGGCCGACGACCGCGACCGCACCGCGCGCGACGGCCTGCGCGGCGAAAATTGCGCCGTCTGCCTTGCTGCCCGGCAAGGCAAAAAAGAGGAAATTCTCGCCAACGATGCGGCTGTCAGCACTCAGCCCGGCGATCTCGCGCGCGGCCGTTTCGGCGGCGAGCGCCGCCTCAGGCAGGAGATCGCCAAGGCGCATCAATGGCTCCCAAGCACAACCGCGGAATTCGCAGCGGTATAGCCGAGCTGGGCAAGCAGGGGAAATGGCTGGGTCGGCGGCGTGAAACGCGGCTCAAGTCCGAGCAGCGGCCCGACACGGGTGATGACCTTGCCCGCAACGGCGCCGGAGTTCCACGCCGCCGTGTGAAATCCATAAGTTCCCGGAATTGCTTGCGGTTCGTCCAGCATCACGAAGAAAAGATACTTTGGCTTGTCGGCCGGGACAATCGCCATGAAGGTGGTCAGAACTTTGTCATGCGAATAATGGCCATGGAAAATCTTGTCCGCGGTGCCGGTTTTGCCGCCGGCGAAATAGCCGTCGATATTGGCATTCTTGGCCGTGCCGACCTGAGCATTGAGCCGCATGAGATAACGCAGACTCTCCGAGGTCTCGGGCTTGATGATCCGCGGCGCGTTCAGCTTCGCCGCAGCCTCCCCACGCTTCAAGAAAGTCGGGTTGATCATAGTGCCGCCGTTGACCAGTGCGCCGACGGCCATCAGCGCCTGGAGCGGCGCGACGTTCAGGCCCTGGCCGAAGGCGATCGTCATCGTATTCAGCTCACTCCAATGTTTTGGTATGACTGGCTTGGCCGATTCAGGCAGTTCGGTCTGCAAACGCGTCAACTGCCCCATCTTGCGCAGAAATGCCTGATGCCCATCGACACCGACCATCATGGCAATGCGTGCCAGACAGATATTCGATGAAAAAGTGAAGCATTCCGGCACCGACAGAAACCGATGCTGCGGCTCGAAATCGTGGATCGTGAACCGGCCGTAGCGCAATGATTCCCGGGCATCGACCTGGCTATTGAGCGTTACTTTTCTAGCGTCGAGCGCCATCGCCAAGGTCATCGCCTTGAACGTCGAACCCATCTCGTAGACGCCGACGGTCATGCGATTGATATTTTCTGGACGAAGAGCATCGACGGGATTGTTGGGATCGAAATCCGGCAGCGAGGCCATGGCGATGATCTCGCCGGTATTGACGTCGAGAATGGCGCCGGCGCCCGCCTTCGCCTTGAACTTTTCGATGCCCTTGGCGACTTCATCTCGCAGCGCATAGGTCGCGTTGAGATCGAGCGAAGTGACGATCGGCTTCAAATTTGTCGTCGTCAGATTGAAGCCGGCGCTTTGGAGAGCCGACAGGCCTTGGCCGTCGATATATTTCTCGAGGCCCGAAATGCCGACGCCGTCAAGATTGGCAAACCCTAAGACATGCGCCGCGATGGGACCGTTTGGATAGACGCGCTTATTCTCCTGCGTGAAGCCGATACCCGGCAGTCCCAGACGGTAGACCGCCTGCTGCTCCGCCGGCGTCACCGCGCGTTTGATCCAGACGAAACCTTTACGTGAGCCGAGTCTCTCGGTCAGCTCGCGGACGCTGAGATCGGGAAAGATATTGCTCAGTTGATCGATCGCTTCATCGCGGTCGATAATGCGTCGCGGCTCGGCGAAGACGGAGGTGACCTTAATGTCCGTCGCGAGCACCGCGCCGTTGCGATCAAGAATATCCGGACGCGCCGCCGCGACGGTGTCGGACGCCGCCTCGTGAACCTGCCGCAGTTCGGGATGCATGGCGAAATAAATAAGCTTGCCGCCGATGATGCAATAGACGAGCGCGAAACCTATGGCGATGAGCCTGATGCGACGCGTGCTCTTATCGAGCTTGGTCGTCAGAAGCATCGCCAGCAGGCCGCGTCGCGGCTGTCGCGGCATGCGCGCCGGCAGCGTCTGACGTGTTGTTTCTTCGGGCAAGTCGTTGTCGCTCATGGCTCAATGCGTTCCCGGCGAAATTTGTCCCGTCGCCATGCGATCAACCGGCGTATTCGAAGCGCTGTCCAGCCCGAGCGCATCGAGCTTCTGGGCGATGTCGTCATGCGCGGGGCCCTTATCCGGCAACCCGCTTGGCGGCACGATTTGCGTCAACGCCGGTGTCTGCAATTGGAGGAACTGATCGGCCAGATTTGCGATACGTTCGGGGCGCGAAACATGCTCCCATTCGGCACGCAGCGTGCCGATCTCGTCGGTCTGCTTTTGCAGTTTTTCGCGCAATTGAACGATCTTCTCGGCGCGAAACATCGTCTCGTATTTCACCGAATAGGCGAAGATGGCCGTGCCAACCAGGGCCGCGATCGCCAGGACGTTGAGAAAGCGGATCATCGGCCTTTCCTCTTATCGGTCTGGGGGAGGCGCGCCAGCGCGACGAATGCCGGATCAAGCGTTTGCACGGGCGCTGCTGTCCGTTCAGCAAAACGCAGCTTCGCCGATCGCGCGCGCGGATTTTCCGCCGTCTCCGCAGGCGAAGCTTCAATCGGTTGCTTGCCGATCAGCGTGAAGCTCGGCGCGGGCTTCAAAGGTTCACCCGGCAACCGTCGCGACTTCGCCTCGCCGCGGCCGGAGCGCGCCGCGAAAAATTGCTTCACGATCCGGTCTTCGAGCGAGTGGAAGGTGACGACGACAAGCCGTCCGCCGGGTTTCAGTGCGCGTTCGGCCGCCGCGAGGCCCGCGACCAGTTCGCCAAGCTCGTCGTTGACCGCGATCCGCAGAGCCTGAAAACTACGCGTCGCCGGATGAATGGCGCCGGGCTTCACGTGCACGACGCGGCCGACGATCTCTGCCAGCTTCGCCGTGGTCGTGATCGGCGCCTCGATACGCGCCGCGATGATGGCTTTGGCGACGCGGCGCGCGAGGCGTTCTTCGCCAAAATAATAGAAGATGTCTGCGAGCGTCGCCTCTTCCGCATTGTTGACCAGATCGGCGGCGCTTTCGCCCTGTCCGCTCATCCGCATATCGAGCGGGCCGTCCTGTCGGAATGAAAAGCCGCGCTCGGCTTCATCGAGCTGCATCGACGAAACGCCGATATCAAAGACGATCCCGTCCAAGGTGGCGATGCCCTGGGCTTCGGCGATGCTTTCAAGCTCGGAGAAACGCGCCTCGACAAGCGTCAAACGACCGGCCGCGGCTTCGACCGCATCGAAGCCGCCGGCAATGGCGCGGGGGGTCGCGGTCAAGCGCCAGAACTTTCGTGTCGGGTGCCGCGAGAATGGCGGCGGTATAACCGCCGGCGCCGAATGTCGCATCGAGATAGATGCCGCCACCTCGCGGAGCAAGGGCTTCAAGGACCTCCGCACCAAGCACGGGGATATGGCGGGCCAGTCCGCCAGCGGCGACGTGCTGAAGATCGCCGCGGCCCGATTTCATCCCCGTGCTCCATGTGGCGGTGGCCCTTCGGGCGCCGCAGATTGGGAACTTGATTGTCTTCGAAGAACGCGCGATCGAGCTTTGGCCTCCTCGAAATGCGCCTGAAAACGGCTCGGCTCCCAGATCTGAAACCTGTCTCCTTTTCCGAGGAAGGTGACTTCCTGCGTAACCTGCGTCAGAGCCCTGATCGTCTCCGAGAGAACGACGCGGCCTTCCGCATCCACTTTCAGAATCTCGCTGGCGCCGAAAAGCGCCGTCGAGAGATGATCCCGTTCTTCCGAATACGGCGCGTGCCGCGCCAAAAGCTGATCGATTTCCCGCAACAAGGCATTGCCGCCGCAATCGACTGCCTCGCCCTCGAGAGCCGGATGCACGAAGAGCCCGTCGAATCCATCGCGTGCCAGAACCGCCCGGAATTGCGCCGGGATCGAAACGCGACCCTTCGCATCCAGCCGATTGGTGAAACACGAGACGAACCGGTCCAAGCCCCCGCCTCCGCCACCCAAAACGCCACGCCGCAAAAACATTCCCGGTCGGCTCGCCTTCCCCGACCACCCAAACGCCGGGTGGTGCGGCGAGCCTCAACCATGGGATGATTTGGGATAACATGGGATATAATGCCGGTCAACGTGGGTTGGCGCGCCCCGGCGTGGGGACGCAGGGTGACGCAAGGATTCATCTGAATTAGAAAATGTTAAGGTTAACAGCGGGTTGAAAAACGGCATTGGCGCGGAATCTCCGCGCCCCAGTCGCTATTTGGCTGTGAGATATTTTTTGTAGGGCGCTCGATTGGCGAGATCGAAGCTATTCGTCGTCCCGCTTGGGCCTTACGCGGTGGGAGCGCGTCCCATTTCCTCAGCGAAAAGCTTTTGGACGAGGTCAGGCGTGATCACGACATGGCTGCCTTCGAGCGCCGCCGCCAGCATGAGCCATTGCCAGATGCGAACGAACGCGGCTTCCGGCGTCGTTCCCTCTTCCACCCGTGCACCGTCCTTCTGCACGAGCCAAAGCTCGATATAAGGCGCGGCGAGCCGCAGCTTCTGCCGCAACACCGCTTCCGTGCAGGTCGGGATTTCATGGACAGCCTTGTGGCCGCCAGTCTTGGTGCGGCCAAGCGCCTTGGCGCGCGATGGTGACCGCGCCGGGCTGCGTGGGGCTTTGCGGGCCGAGGCTGGCGGCGGCAAAGGCGGCAGAAACGCGCGCTTGCTTACCCGCGCTTTTTTGATCGGCACGGATTTCCGCGCCGGAATTTTCTTGGCCACAGACGACTTCGCAGCAGACGATTTCGCAGCAGACGATTTGGCGACAGATTTTTTGGCAACGACTTTCTTCGCGACGGATTTTTTCAACGCCGGCTTTTTCTTGGCTGGCGCGCGCTTCTTCACTGCCGCGTTTCGCGCGGTCTTCAGCGGTGCTTTTCGTTTGCGCTTATCCTCCGCCATGTCCGTCTCCCGCCGAGAGTGACATCATGCGCCGGCGTGTTCGATTTGCAAAGGCATTGGACCGCCGTTCGCCCAATCCAGCAACTCGATTGTATGAACCACGGGAATATCCGTGCCGCTCGCAATCTGCATCATACAGCCGATATTACCGAGAGCGATGACGTCCGGCCGCGCAGCTTCGATATTGCCGATTTTACGTTCGCGAAGCTGCTCGGCGAAATAGGGCTGCATGATGTTGTACGTGCCAGCCGAACCGCAGCAGATGTGGCCCTCCGACACCTCGCGCAGACGGAAGCCTGCGGCCTTCAGAAGTCGCTTCGGTTGATCGGTGATTTTCTGTCCGTGCTGCAGCGAACAGGCGGCATGATAGGCGACGGTCAGCTCTTGAGGCTGCGCCGTCGCGCCGAGATCGAGCCCGGCGGCATATTCGCAAATGTCTTTGGCAAGCCGCGAGACTTCTGCCGCCTTGTCGGCATAGGCGGGATCTTCGCGCAGCATGAAACCGTAATCCTTGATCGTCGTGCCGCAGCCCGACGCGGTGATGAGAATGGCATCGAGGCCGCCCGCGGCTTTGACCTTCATCCACGCATCGACATTGGCGCGGGCAAAATCCAGCGCCTGCGGAGTCTTGCCCATATGATGTACCAGCGCGCCGCAACACACTTCGTCGGGCGCCTGGACAACTTCGATCCCATTGCGCGTGAGTAGACGAACCGTCGCCTCGTTGATGCGCGGATTCAAGACCTGCTGTGCGCAGCCCCTCAACAATGCGACGCGGCCGCGTTTCTCGCCTTGTGCCGGAGATGTTGCCGGCACATTGGAAGAATGCGCGAGTTCACCCGGCGCGAGGGCCAGCATGGCGGCAAGCCGGTCGATCAGGCGCGGGGTCTTCCGGGGTGCGCCCGCGACGCGTTTCAGAATTCGCGTGAAGGGTCGCAGCAGCGCGGCGGTGCGCAGCGCCAGCGCGAAACGGCGCGGATAGGGCAGCACCGCCGCGAGCAGGCTGCGCATCCCACGGTCCGTCCACGGCCGTTGGTACGTTTCCTCGATATGGGCGCGGGCATGATCGACAAGATGCATGTAATGCACGCCTGATGGGCATGTCGTCATGCAAGACAGGCAAGACAGGCAGCGATCGACATGCGTGACGATGTCGGCGGGCGCCGCCCTGCCCTGTTCGAACATTTCCTTGATGAGGTAGATGCGCCCGCGCGGGCTGTCGAGTTCGTCGCCTTCGAGCACATAGGTTGGACAGGTCGCGGTGCAGAAGCCGCAATGAACGCACGAGCGCAGGATTTTTTCCGAGACGGCCATATGGCTGTCTTCGAGCTGCGCCTCGGTGAAAACGGTTTGCATGAATCAGATACCCGCGTACATGCGGCCGGGATTGAGAACGCCGTCCGGATCGAAACTGGATTTAATGTCTTTTGTCAGCTTGTGCAGCGGCGGCGACAGCGGCTCGAACACATCGACGCGGCTGCGGACATCATCCGGCGCGCGGATCAAGGTCGCATGGCCGATCGTCTGGCCATTGCCTGCCTCTTTCAGTGCACCGCGAATGATCGCCGCGCCGGCATCGCCCGCTGCCGCGACCGACAACCAGACGAGGCCACCGCCCCAATCGTAGAAATAACGCGCCGGGAGCTGCCGCAAGACGAGATCGACAAATTTGGGCGCCCGCGTCGGCTGAATGGAGACACGCCAGATCGCAGCATCCGGCGGCGACACGAGCGGCACGCCATTGCAGATAGCCCGCCACAGCGCGCCGGCATAATCCTGCGCCAAGGCTTCCCCGGATTCGAACGGCGCGAGCGTTCGCCGCAACGCCGAGAGCCGTTCATCGACGGAGGCTTGCGGCCCTTCAAGACGAAATAACGTGAGCGGCTCCGGCGTCGCAAGGCCGGCCGGCAGATGCGCGGCGGCACTGATGCTGAGCGGCGAGCCTTCCGCGGCGCAGAGTGCGGCGACGGCTTTGCCATCCGCCAGCCCATAGAGCGCCAGCGTCCCAACGAAGGCGGGATGTGGCAATACCTTGAACGTCGCTTCCGTGATCACGCCAAGCGTGCCATGGCTGCCGCAGAGAAGTTTCACAAGGTCGAGGCCGGTGACATTCTTCATCACGCGGCCGCCAGTCTTGACGATCTCGCCGCGACCGTTAACGAAACGCAGGCCAATGAGCAGGTCGCGCGCCGCGCCCACAGAAATGCGCCTGGGGCCGGAGATGTTACACACCGCGATGCCGCCGATCGTCGGTTCGCCCGACGTGCCATAGAGCGCACGATGATCCATCGGCTCAAATGGCAGCGCCTGGTTTTTCTCTTTCAGCGTGGCTTCGATCTCGCTGAGCGGCGTGCCCGCGCGCGCCGAGATGACGAGTTCGCTCGGCTCGTAGAGTGTGATGCCCGTGAGGCCGCGCGTCGAAAGCTGCGTTTCCGCTTCGACCGGACGGCCGAATCCCGCGCGCGTGCCGCCGCCCTGGATGTCAATGTGCTGACCCACCGTGCGGGCCGCATTGACGGCTTCGACAGTCTCGGCCTCAGTCTTGGGAGCAACGGAATTCATGGCGGCGTGGGCTAGCACGGATAAACGGGCCTGTCGCCCATCTAAGCCGCCGCTCTCCCCTCGAGCGGAAAGACCTTGGCCGGGTTGAGCCGCCAGCCAGCATCGAAGGCGGCGCGCACGCGCATCTGCTGCGCCAGATCGACCGGTGTGAATTGATACGGCATCAGGTCGCGCTTCTCGATTCCGACGCCATGTTCGCCGGTCAGGCAGCCACCGACCTCGACGCAGAGCTTGAGGATTTCCTCGCCCGCCTTCTCGGCCTTTGCCTGCTCGGCGGGATCGTTGATGTTGTAGAGCACGAGCGGATGCAGATTGCCGTCGCCGGCATGGAAGACGTTCGCGACGCGCAGACCGAGATCGGCAACGATCTCGTTCAGCCGGTGGAGCACCTGCGGCAGCTTGCCAGTCGGAATTGTGCCGTCCATGCAGATGTAATCCGCGACGCGTCCCGTGGCGCCGAAAGCGGATTTTCGGCCCTTCCAGATCGCCGCCGTCTCCATCGCGGATTTCGATTCCTTGACGACGCTCACGCCATAATCTTTGGCGATGGCAACGATCCTGGCGAGCTCCGCGTCGATCTCGGCGGGCGAACCTTCCGACTCGATGATGAGCAGCGCAGCAACGTCGAGCGGATAGCCAGCATGGGCGAAATCCTCGCAGATTTCGACGGCGAGTTTGTCCATGAATTCGATCGCGACCGGAATGATCCCGGCGCCGATGATCGCTGCGACGCAGCCACCGGCCGCTTCGCTCGTTGGAAAGCCAAAGAGCACCGGGCGCGCATCCTCCGCCATCGGCAGGATGCGCAGGGTCGCCTCCGTCACGATGCCAAGCTGGCCTTCGGAGCCAACGACGAGGCCGAGCAGATCGAGGCCGCCATTGTCGAGATAGGGGCCACCGATCTCGACCACTGTGCCATCGACGAGCACCATTTTGACGCCCAGCACATTGTTGGTCGTCACACCGTATTTGAGACAATGCGCGCCGCCGGAATTCATGCCGATATTGCCAGCGATCGTACACGCAAGTTGTGACGACGGATCGGGCGCATAAAAGAAACGCTCCGCCATGACCGTATTTGATATCGAAAGATTGGTCACGCCCGACTGCACGCGGATTGTGCGATTGGCGTAATCGATGTCGAGGATGCGCGCCATTTTGGCGACGCCGATAACGACAGCATCTTCCTGCGGAATGGCGCCGCCGGCGAGCGATGTGCCGGCGCCACGCGCGACGACATTGACGCCTTCCTTATGCAGATGTGCCATGACCGCGGACAGCTCTTCGGTCGAGCGCGGCAGGACGACCGCAAGCGGCATACGGCGATAAGCGGTCAGCGCGTCGGTCTCGAAGGCGCGGCGTTCGTCCTCGGTCGTAATGAGCGACTCCGGCGCAACCAGGGGCTTGAGGCCTTCGATAATCGCCTCGCGCCGGGCAAGGATCGACGCGTCAGGCTTTGGAAATTGAATGCCAGTCATGCCCGACCATGCGCCGAAGCCATGCCCCGTCGCAAGCTTTTTGACGGTCAGCGCTGCGTCTCGGGCCAGGTCTTGAACGGCGCTTTCGACAGGCTGGCGTTGAAATAGCGTGGGTCCTCAGAGACCTCATCCAAGGCCCAATCGGGCCGCTCGAAAGTCTCGCCCTCGTGTTTAAGCTCGATCTCGGCCACGACGAGGCCCTCGTTGTCGCCGTGAAAGACATCGATCTCCCAAATATGGCCGCCAAATTCTTGCTTGTAGCGCGTTTTCTCGATCGCCCCCGGCAGGCAGAGATCGTCCAACATCGATGAGGCGTCCTCGAACGGGATCTCATATTCAAATTCCGCGCGGCTGATATGTCCGGGGCCTTTAATTGTGAGATAGGCCTTCGATCCCGCGGTGCGGATGCGAACCACACGATCCTTCTCGGTCGAGAGATAACCCTGCCGGATGGCGACGCCCTCATCCTGCAGCCGCCAGCGCGAAACATTGACGCGGAACTTGTGTTCGATCTCCTGACCCATCTGTCCCTCAAAATGTTGACGCGGTAGCTGTCGCCCCCGATACTTGCCGCATGGAAATTCCACAAAGGCCGCGTGTCGGCCTCTTCGTCACCTGCCTTGTCGATCTGTTTCGCCCATCGATTGGCTGGGCGACCGTCAAGCTGCTCGAAGATGCCGGCTGCCGCGTCGAAGTCCCAGCGCAAACCTGCTGCGGGCAGCCTGCATATAATTCTGGCGACCGGCGCTTGGCCAAGGAACTCGCAAGGCCGGTGATCGAAGCCTTCGCACCATACGATTATGTGGTCGCTCCGTCCGGCTCCTGCGCCGGAATGCTCGCCAAACATTATCCGGCACTTTTCGCCAATGACCCCGATTTTGAAGCCGAGGCACAGGCGTTCGCCGCCAAGGTCTATGAACTGTCAGCCTTTCTTGTCACGGTCTTGAACGTCACGCAGGTCGATGCCGAATTTCCACGCCGCGTGACCTATCATGACGCCTGCTCCGGCCTGCGCGAACTGGGCATCGCCGCGCAACCGCGCGAGCTTCTCGGCTCGGTGCGCGGGCTCGATCTTGTCGAAATGGACGATCACACGCGCTGCTGCGGCTTCGGCGGCACGTTCGCGGTGAAATATGGCGAGATCTCCGCTGCGATTGTCGATGAAAAAGCCGATGCCGCCGAGAAAAGCGGCGCATCCGTTCTGCTCGCCGGCGATCTCGGCTGTCTGATGAACATCGCCGGACGGCTGGCGCGCAAAGGTAGCGCGATCGAGGTTCGCCATTTCGTCGAGGTGCTTGCCGGGATGACCGATCAACCGGCGATCTGCGAGGCACGGAAAAGATGAGCGCGCCGCTCAGCGCTGCAGAGTTCACCGCGAATGCGCATCGTGCGCTTGGCGACACGCAATTGCAGCACGCGCTGCATAATTCGCGCGACGGATTCATTCTCAAACGCGCCAAGGCCATCGCGCGCCTGCCGGAATTCGAGGCTTTGCGCGATGCGGCGCGCGATATCAAGGCACATACGCTGGAGTATCTCGATCTTTACCTCGAAGCCTATGAGGCGAAGGTTTTGGCTTCGGGCGGCATAGTGCATTACGCCGCAACGAGCGAAACCGCCAATTCCATCGTCCTCGATATCTGTCAGCGGCACGGCGCGAAAAGCGTCGCCAAGGGCAAGTCGATGATCGGCGAGGAAATGGGCCTCAATGCAGCCCTCGAAGCGGCGAGCATCGAACCCGTCGAGACGGACCTTGGCGAATATATCATCCAGCTTCGCCATGAGATGCCGTCACATATCATCGCCCCCGCAGTGCATCTGACGAAGGAACAGGTCGCAGCGGATTTCCGTCGTGTACATATCGATTTGCCACATGACCGCGATCTTACAGAACCTTCCTCGCTGCTGACCGAAGCGCGTAAAATCCTGCGCGAAAAATTCCTCGCCGCCGACGTCGGCATCACTGGCGCGAATTTCCTGATCGCGGAAACCGGCACATCGATCATCGTCACCAACGAGGGCAATGGCGATCTCTCGCAGAGTCTTCCGAAGGTCCATATCGTCCTTGCCTCGATCGAAAAGCTGGTACCGACGCTGGAAGACGCCGGCGAACTGCTTCGCGTGCTGGCGCGTTCTGCGACCGGGCAGGACATGTCGGTCTATACGACGCTCTCGACCGGTCCGCGCCGGCCGGCCGACCCCGATGGTCCGCAGGCCTATCATGTCATCCTGCTCGACAATGGCCGCACCAAAATGCTCGGCAGCGATTTCGCCGAAATGCTCCGCTGCATTCGTTGCGGCGCCTGCATGAACCATTGCCCGGTCTATCAATCCATCGGCGGTCACGCCTATGGCTCGGTCTATCCGGGACCGATGGGCTCGGTGCTGACGCCGGGCCTCTTCGGCCTCGATCATTCGTCCGATCTGCCCAACGCCTCGACGCTCTGTGGCGCGTGCGAGAGTGTCTGCCCGGTGCGCATTCCCCTGCCGAAATTGCTGCGCGATTGGCGCACGCGCGCGTTCAACCGCCATATCGGGCCGGAGTCGCAGCGGATCGGGCTCGCCTTCTGGGGCTTTTTGGCCAAGCGGCCGGCGCTCTACGGTTTCGCCGCGCGGATGGGCATGTGGGCACTCGCGCTGCTCGGACACGCGGGAAAATTCCGCGCGCTACCGTTCGCTGACGGTTGGACCGCAAGCCGCGACTTCCCAGCACCGCAAGGCGGGACGTTTCAGGCGCAATTTTCTGCGCTGAGGAAAAGACCTTGAGCGACCGGGCGAAGATTTTCGGCGATATTCGCCGTGCGCTCGGTGTCACGGGCAATGAGGATGCACGGCGCCGGGCGGTCGCGGCGCGGTTCGCTGCTACGCCTGAGGGTGTCGTCCCGGCGCGAGGGCAAACCGCCGATCCCGCCGCGCTCTTTCGTGCCGAAGCTGAGCGCGTGTTCGCGACCGTCGAACATGTCACGACAGCGGCCGAGATTCCGGCGCGGATCGCGGATTTCCTGCGCGCGAGAAATCTGCCGCCGCGTCTGCGCAAGGGCGAAGACCTGTATCTTGCCGCTTTGCCTTGGACAGCGGCGACGCTGACGCTCGACGCTGGCCCGGCGCAAGCGGACGATGTTGTCAGCCTTTCGCACGCCTTCGCCGCCATCGCGGAGACTGGAACGCTGGCGCTCGTCTCCGGGCGGGATAATCCGACGACGCTCAATTTCCTGCCCGAGACGCATATCGTCATCATCGAGGCTGGCAGGATCGTCGGCAATTACGAGGCGTTCTGGGAAATGCTGCGCGCCGCCTATGGCGAGGGGGCGATGCCACGCACGGTGAATTTCATCACCGGCCCATCGCGCTCGGCCGATATCGAGCAGACTCTGCTCCTCGGCGCGCACGGCCCCCGCACGCTGCACATCATCATCGTCGACGCACCGTCTTGAGGTAATATCTCTATAAAATTTATATACTTTTCTGCTTTATTAAGCGACTCAGCTCTAGCTTCAAACAAATGCGCGTTTCGCGCCGGAAACAAATAATGAAGCCGACGATCAGCTTGGTGGTGTACGCGCTGGCCGCGATCATTTTCGCGTGCTTCATCGCGATCGCCGCCACGGCATATACGCCGTTGGCGATCATTGGCGTGGCGACGACGAGTGTATTGATCGCCTTTGTAGCACTGCGCGTTTTACGGCCCTTGCGTCAGCTCACGCAAGCGATGAAGACGCTCGCCGCCGGCGATGCAGCGGCCTCCATCCCGATCTTTTCCGCAGCAGGTGAAATTGGCGACATGGCGCACGCGCTCGTTCTCCTGCGCGCCGTACTGATCGAGGCCGAGCACCTGCGCGAAGCCCAGAGCCTGGAGCAGCGCCAGCGCGCCGACCGCATCGCCCATCGTCATCGCGTCACCGGCACTTTTGCCGAGCGTGTGCAGCGGCTCGCGGCGACCTTTTCGCATTCCTCGGATGCGGTTGCGCAGTCCGCCCAGCACCTTTCCATCACGGCGGAAGATACAGCGCAGCAGGCTCATAACGTCGCCGGCGCAGCCGACGAAACTGCCGAGAGCATTCAGGCCGTCGCCGCCTCCGTCGAGCAGCTTTCGGTGTCGATCGGCGTAATCAATTACAAGGTCGCGGGATCGGCCGATACGGCCATGCACGCCTCGGTCGAGGCGGCACGCACCGACGCCAGCGTCAAGCTGCTCGTCTCGGCGGCCGAAAAAATCGAAAATGTTGTCGAACTCATCAAGAAGATCGCTGAGCAAACCAACCTTCTCGCGCTCAACGCGACGATCGAGGCAGCCAAGGCCGGCGAGGCCGGTCGCAGCTTTGCCATCGTCGCCTCCGAGGTCAAACAATTGGCGCGCCAAACTGCCAGCGCGACCGGCGAGATCAGCACCAAGGTCGTAGAGATTCAGACCGCCATTCTCGGCACCACCGGCTCGATCGGTAAGATGCTGGCCACAATCGCCTCGATCCGCGAGGCCGCGGGGCTCATCGCGCAATCGATGGAAGAGCAGAATTCGGCAACGCGCGAAATCGCCGAAAATACCCAGCGCGTCGCCCGCGGCACCGAGGACGTGAACGTCAATATCGCCGGCGTCAGCGAGGCGGCCAAGCTGACACAATCGGCGGCCAGACAACTCACCGCACTGTCATCCTCATTGTCTGGCGGCGCGACGAGTCTGCAGCGGGAAATCCTGCAATTCGTCGAGGACATTCAGCGCGACGACCCATTCCGCATGGATTTTCGCCCGGCGGCGTAAGCGGCCGGTTATTCCGCCAGCACCCGCGCCGGTGGGAAGGCCACCTCCACGAAGGTGCCCTCGTCCTTCTTGCTCTTGATCGTGAAATAGGCCCGGTTGGCCTCGACAAGCGCCTTGGTCAGCGGCAGGCCAAGGCCGGTGCCATTCGTCTGACGCGAGGTCGTCAATTGGCGGAAAGGTTCGAGCGCCGTCTCGATGTCTTTGTCAGACATCCCGATGCCGGTGTCGCGGACACGGATCACCGCATTGCCGGTATCGGTCAGCGCCGACGCGATGATGACCTGGCCGCCGGGCTCGTTGAACTTCACCGCGTTCGACAAAAGGTTGAGCAGGATCTGACGCAGCGAGCGTTCGTCGGCGACGATCTTGGGCAGATGCGGCGCGAGCGAGAGGCGCATGATGATGCGCGCCTGATTAGCCTGCGGCTGCATGATGCCGACGGCCTCAGAGATCGCCCGATTGATGTCGACCGAGACGAACTGCAAGTCCATCTTGCCCGCCTCGATCTTCGAGAGATCAAGCAGATCGTTGACGAGGCTCATCACATGCGCGCCGGACGTATGAATGTCGCGCAGATAATCGCGATAGCGTTCGTTGCTCACAGGGCCGAAACGCTCTTCCAGCATCACTTCGGCAAAACCGATGATGGCGTTGAGCGGCGTGCGGATTTCATGGCTGACCTTGGCCAGAAAATCGGACTTCAACGCGCTTGCGCGTTCGGCCTCCTGACGCGCCTGTTTAAGTTCTTCCTCAACTTTCTTCCAATGCGTCATATCCCTGAAAAGGGCGCAGAATTTCTGCTGCGCCGGATCAGCCTTCGCCGGCCCGACACGGCTCAACGTCATGAAGATCGGGATCAAGCCGCCCTGCTTGGCGCGGCCGGTGATCTCGCGGCCATCGTTGAGAAGGCTCGCGACGCCGGTCGATTTCATGCCGTCGAAATAGTCGAGCACTTTGCTCTGGCTGTCGGCGGCGATGAGGACGGTGAGCGGCTGGCCGACAACTTCGCTCTGGTCGTAGCCGAAAAGCGCTTCGCCGGATCGGTTGAGGGTCACGATCCTTCCGTCCGGACCGAGGATCACAAGGCCGTCAGTCGCGGTATCGAGGATGGCGCTGAGTTCGCGGGCCTCGCCTTTTTGCGTGCGCAGATCGGCCTCGAGCTGCGCGGTCTGGTCGGGCTTTTCGTCGCGGCGCAATGTCAGCAAAGTCGCCGGCAGATGATCCCATTCGGTCGCCTGCAGGCGCGCCCGCGCCGACAGCGTCTCGCCAGAAGCCGTGCGCACGCCGATCACGTCGGAGCCATTCGGCGCGAGATGAAACAGCCGCGCCATGCCGCCGGCTGCATGAAACGCATCCTCGTCGGCAAAGCCCAACAGATCGAGCAGTGTGCGATTGGCGTAAATCGCGACATTGTCGCGGCTCACCAGAATACCGAGCGGCAGGCGGTCGAGAATCGACGCGGCATTGCCGCTGAGCGCCGGCGAAAACGCGTGTTCAGACTCGGGCTCGATCGGCGGCGGGGAGTCTTCCGCGAGCACATCGCCGATGGCCCGGAACGCCGAGGCCTCGTCGTGCGACAGCAAGCCCTCTTCTTCTAGTTCCTCGCGCGCTTCAGCCAAAGGCTCTGAAATCTCCGGCACGCTTGGCGGCGGCTCTGCCGCGATCGGTGGCAGTTCATCCGCGATCGGCTGCGGCTCATCCGTCTTCGGTGTCGGGACCGGATAGAGCGTCACGACATTATGCGCTGCAAGCGTCGCTGCCGGTTCTAGGACAGCCTCGGGCGTCGTGTCGACGGGCAAATCCGGCACCATGGCTGGAGCCGCCTCGGCGGGAATCGGCAGCTCTTCCATGAAGGCGCGCGGCGCACTTGCCGTCAGTCGATCGATGTAGATGACGCCGAAGCCGCGATAACCGTCGAATCGCCGTTCGCGGTCGAACGCCGGAAGACCGCCGAGCCCAACAGGCACGGCCGCGGCGGCACCCGCGATCGGCCACAAAACTTCGACGCCGCTGAAGGTTTCGCGCCGGGCGAAGGCGCGCGCCAACGGCCCTTGCGGTTCCTGATCGAGATATTTGGCGACGTCGGCGAAATCCTTGCCGAGAATATTGGCGGCCTCGGTGCCCACCACGTCGGCCAGCGGCGGCGTAATCTCTGTGACCTTATCGGTGCCGTCGGTGCGCCAGAGAAACCGGACATTGGTGCGTGCGCCAATGCGGCCCGCGAGCAGCTTGCGTACCTCGTCGAGGTCCAGCACAGGCGGCAACGCGATAGGGCTTACGACCTCGACTTCCGCCGGCGGCGGTTCCGCAGCCGCCTGGCGCCGCGCCAGAAGCGCGCCGACACCGAGAGAGGCGGCGACATAGAGCGATCCGTGCCCGGCATCCGCGATACGGCGGCAGAGGAACGTGATGGTCTCGCTTTCCGGCGTCAGCGCGAAATTCAAACGCTCAAGCCGTGGCGCGCCGTCGAGCGCCAAGGTCTGCGCCTGAACACCGATTCGCCTGGCACCGGCGTCCGCGCCGCCAAAGAGCCGCGCTGTCAGGGCCGCGAGGTCTGGGACCTCGAACAGCGTCAGCATCGTCTGGCTGGCAGCAATGATTCGGTAGGCATCGCCCGCTGGAGCGGCGACGAAAAACGGGATCGCCTCGTCACGGAGGGATAAAGCCCGGAGTGCAGTCTCAATTGCCTGGGGGCTGATCCCGGGCTCGCTGACATAGGCAATCATCGCGGCAGAGGCTCTCTTCCGTCGTATCCTTCGGCCCCCTCCGCCGCCACGGATAGCCTTAACAAGGTCCTAAAGCCTCGTCCGGCGGCGGTCCATTAATCCCTAGCATTTCTGCCCAAGTTGATCGATTCATGCTTAATGTGCGGGAGGGGCAAAAACACATTTCCTTGTGAGCTGCCTTAAGATCGTATCTGGCCTGCACCGCGAAGCCTTGCAATGCCGCGGCGATCGCCATAGTTTCCGCCGCGAAAACCCTTATGCCGCCATAGCTCAGTTGGTTAGAGCGCTAGATTGTGGATCTAGAGGTCCCCCGTTCAAACCGGGGTGGCGGTACCATCAAGCGACTTGCCATGTCCCTGAATTCAAAAGTCGAGGCCACGCCTCCGTACGGCGCGGCAAATACCGAGACGACTCTTTTCACGCTCCTGTTGATGCTGAGCGGCGCGCATCTCCTGAACGATACCGTTCAGTCGCTGCTGCCCGCCGTCTACCCCATCCTCAAGACCTCGTTCCGGCTCAGCTTCAGCCAAATCGGCCTGATCACGCTTGCCTTCCAGCTCACCGGCTCGCTGTTGCAGCCGTTGATCGGGCTCTATACGGACAAAAATCCGAAGCCTTATTCGCTGCCGGTCGGCATGACGGTGACCCTCTGCGGTCTGCTTCTGCTCGCCTTTGCCGGGAACTATTATTCGGTTCTGATTGCGGCCGCGCTCATCGGCGTCGGCTCCTCGGTGTTCCACCCCGAATCCTCGCGCGTCGCGCGTTTGGCGTCCGGCGGCCAGCATGGGCTCGCGCAATCTTTGTTTCAGGTCGGTGGCAACACGGGTCAGGCCATGGGCCCGTTGCTCGCCGCGCTTTTCGTCGTGCCGTTCGGGGAAAAGGCGATCGCCTGGCTCGCGCTCCTACCGCTCACCGGGATTTTTCTGCTTTCTCACATCAGCCGCTGGTATGCCGCACGGCTCGCCGCCATGCCGAAGCGGGCGAAGACGCTCGTCGGTGGCCATGGGCTGACACGCAAGCACGTTGCGGGCGCACTCGCGGTCCTGCTCGCGCTGATGTTCTCGAAGTTCGTCTACCTTGCGAGCTTTACCAGCTATTACACGTTCTATCTCATCCAGAAGTTCCATGTGCCCGTGCAGACGGCGCAGATCTGCCTGTTCGTCTTCCTCGGCGCTTCGGCGCTCGGCACTTTCTTAGGCGGCCCGATCGGCGACCGTATCGGCCGGCGTTATGTGATCTGGGGATCGATCCTCGGCATATTGCCCTTCACGCTCGCCCTCCCCTACGTGAATTTCCCGGCGACGATCGTGCTGAGCTTCATCATCGGCTTCGTTCTGTCCTCGGCTTTCGCGGCGATCATCGTCTATGCGCAAGAACTCTTGCCCGAACGCATCGGCGCGGTCGCTGGACTTTTCTTCGGGCTGGCGTTCGGCATCGCGGGTCTCGCGGCGGCTGTGCTCGGCGTGGTCGCGGATGCGACGAGCATCACCTTCGTCTATCACGTGACAGCCTTCCTGCCGCTGATTGGCGTCCTTGCCTATTTCCTGCCGCGGAATCTGTAAGCGCCAGCCAATTTCACAACAGGATTGCCGCCCCGCGATGTCGTGATCTTCGCGCCGATAGACTTTTCGCGCGGCGCGGCGCAAAAAGTCGACCGTAGGCCGGGTTTCGCGGCGCGACTGGGAGAAGATGATGACGGCGGCGGCATTCCTGGCTCTCGTCCTAAATGCGCATCAGCCGGCGATCCAACCGGTGCATGAAATCTACCGGCCGCCGCTGGCGAGCTTCGACCTGCTCGTCGAGCATGACAGCGTGCGCGTCCTCAATGCACGCAATGTCGGCGTGTCATTGCGCAATTCGGAATATACCGATCTCGATATTTCGCACTCTTTCCACGTCGCCTGCGCGCTGCCGATGAATTACGGCCTGTGGCGCGTGCGCGCCTGGGCGGACACCGTCTATAATCTGCTGCCGGTGACGATCGTTGAATATAAATATTACGATCCGACCTACGTCGAACTTGAGATCGAACCGTCAACTTTCACCGACGCGATCGACGGTAACGGCACCGGCCAGCACCGGGTGCATATTGATTTCTACGCTCGGGTAACGCCCCAAGCTCCGGCTTTCGGATTCGGCTTATTCCAATAAGTCGGTGTAGGACAACTTCCCGGCCGCAGCATATTTACGCCGCAGCGGCCGCAGCACGAAGATCGCAAGCAGCGCGGTCACGATATTGAGCCCGGCTGCAATCAAGAAAACGAGATGCCAGCTACCGGTCCATTCGGTGAGCTTGCTTGAAAACGGCACGAGCAGCGCGGCGGTGCCCTTCGCCGTATAAAGCAGGCCGGCATTCGTCGTCGCGAACTTCGAGCCGAAGGAATCCGTGCACGTTGCCGGAAACAACGAATAGATTTCGCCCCAGCCGAAGAAGACGAGGCCGCTGAGCACCACGAACAGGCCCGGCGTGTGGCCGTATTTGCTCAACGCGAGGATCGCCAGACCCTCGACGCCGAAGGCGATGAACATCGTGCTTTCGCGACCGATCCGATCCGACACCCAACCGAAGAACGGCCGCGTCAATCCATTGAGCGTTCGGTCGAGCGCCAACGCGAACACCAACGCCGGCATGGTGAAGGCAAAGAAGCTGACGGGCACTTTGGCAACGCCGAAATCCTTGGCGATCGGGGCAAGCTGCGCGGTCGCCATCAAGCCGCCAGCGGCCATCATCACGAACATCGCGTAGAGCAACCAGAACAGCGGCGTGCGCAGCATTTCCTTGGGCGCGAATTGACGCCCCTGCTCGCCGGCGGCAAGCGCGGCTTGATATGCATCGTCCTTATTCGGCGAACGCAGCAGCAGTGCGCAAATACAGACGACGATGCCCTGGATGATGCCGAAATAAAGAAACGCGTTTTGATAGCCGTGCGCTGCGATGACATGCGAGATCGGCACGATGGTCAAAGCCGAGCCGATGCCGAAACCCGCGGCGGTGAGCCCCGCCGCAAGGCCGCGATGGTCGGGAAACCACTTCACCGCATTGCCGACGCAGGAGCCGTAGATCGCGCCGGCGCCAATGCCGCCGATCGCCTGGGCGATGTAAAGGCCGGAGAGGCCGGTGATCTGGGAGTTCAAAGCCCACGCGATGCCGACGAGCACGCCGCCGAAAATGACGAGCGGTCGCGGGCCAAACAGATCTTCGAAATAGCCTTCAAAGGGAACAAGCCAGGTTTCGCAGACCACGAAAATGGTGAAAGCGACCTGGATCGAGGCCATCTTCCAACCGAACGCGTCGTGGAGCGGGCCGACAAAGAGTGTCCAGCCGTACTGCAAATTGGCGATCATCGTCATGCAGACGATGCCGATCAACAATTGCACCCAACGATTGGCGCTACTGTTTTCAGAAACGATGACTTCTTCCCCCGCAGCAACGCTCATTTTCTACGCGCCCCTTTTTGTAATGGCGCGGGAATGTGCCGACAGAAACGGCGCCACGCAACAATTTTTTCGGCGGTCGAGCGCCAAAAGCCGATCGTTTGCAATGTTTTGCGATGCAGCATATTCGCTAAGTGAGCATTTTCACGCACCCGCAAGGGTGGACAAAGCCATCTGAGATGCGGCATTGACACGCCAGATATATCCCGGCGCAGCCGCCGATCCCTGCGACCATCGCTGGAAGGGTTTCGATTGATGAGAATATGCGTAATTGGTGCTGGCGCGATTGGCGGCCTGCTCGCGGCGAAACTCGCAGACGCAGGCGAGGACGTCAGCGTCATCGCTCGCGGGCCGCATCTTGCTGCGATCAACGCCAACGGTTTGAAACTGATCGAAGGCGACAAGGAAATTGTCGCCAAGGTCAAAGCCTCGGATCGCATTGCCGATGTTGGCACGCAGGATCTCGTCATTCTCGGCATGAAGGCGCATCAAGTTGCCGCTGTCGTGCGCGATCTTCCCGCGCTCTATGGGCCGGAGACCAGTGTGCTGACGGCGCAGAACGGCATTCCGTGGTGGTATTTCTTCAAACATGGCGGCGCGCATGAAGGCGTGCGGCTCGAAAGCGTCGACCCGGGCGGTGTCATTGCCGACAATCTGCCGATCGAGCGCGTGCTCGCCAGCGTCGTCTATCCGGCGGCAGAGATCGAGCGCCCTGGCGTCATCAAGCACATCGAAGGTTATCGTTTCTCGCTCGCCGAAGTCGATGGCAAGCCGACTGAGAGGCTGGAGATCATCGCCGCGGCCTTCACCAGGGCCGGGTTCAAGGCGCCGATCGTCGCCGATATCCGCACCGAGCTTTGGACGAAGCTTTGGGGCAATGCGACGTTCAACCCGATCAGCGCGCTGACCCATGCGACACTTGAGGACATCTGCCGCTTTGGCCTGACGCGCAAGCTGGCGGAGGACGTGATGCGCGAGGTGAAAGCGATCGGCGAGGCGCTGGGGATTCGCTTCCGTATCCCACTCGAAAAGCGCATCTCGGGTGCCGAGGCCGTCGGGCCGCACAAGACCTCGATGTTGCAGGATGTCGAAACCGGACGCGCACTCGAAGCCGACGCCTTGCTTGGCTCGGTGATCGAACTCGGCCGCATCGTCAGCGTGCCGTCGCCACATCTCGACGCGCTTTATGCCGTCGTCAAACTTCTCGGAAAAACCTTGGCCGATCACAAAGGCCGCCTTGTTGTCGAGCCGGCCTGATCCGGCGCTTTATTGGGGAATGAAGATGGTTTCGATCCGGACCCTGCAAGATCTGCTCGCCGTCGGACGCGGCGACGCGGCCGCCGTCACGGCGCCGAACACGCAGGCCCTGACTTATGATGCGTTCCGCAAACTCGTCGCCGACACCGTCGCGACGCTCAACGGATCTGGCATCGGCCGTAATGACCGTGTCGCCATTGTCCTGCCGAATGGCCCGGAGATGGCGACGAGCTTCGTTGCCATCGCGACGGGCGCGACCGCAGCGCCGCTGAACCCGGCCTACAAGGCCGACGAATTCGAATTCTATATGAGTGACCTCAGCGCCAAGGCACTTGTGGTCGAGGCTGGCAGCAAGTCGCCGGCGGTCGAGGTCGCGCAGAAGCTTGGTATCGCGGTTTTGACTTTGACGCCGGACCCGAGCGTCGCTGCTGGCGTCTTCACGCTGTCGGGCGGCGAAAAGAAAGCCGCCGCCAATTCCGGCTATGGCGAAACCGACGATGTCGCGTTGATCCTCCATACGTCTGGCACCACCTCACGGCCGAAGATCGTGCCACTCACGCAGGGGAACGTCACCGCCTCGGCGCAGAACATCGCCGCGGCGCTCGAATTTTCCGACGCCGATCGCGGCTTGAACATCATGCCGCTGTTCCACATCCACGGCCTGATCGCCGGCCTTCTCGCGCCGCTCTCGCGCGGCAGCCAGATTTTCTGCACGCCGGGCTTCAATGCGCTGAAGTTCTTTGGCTGGATGGAAGAGAGCAAACCGACCTGGTACACCGCCGTGCCGACAATGCACCAGGCGATCCTCGCGCGTGCGAACAACAACAAAGAGACGATCGCGCGTTATCCGCTGCGCTTCCTGCGCTCCTCGTCGGCGTCGATGCCGCCGCAATTGATTGGCGAACTTGAGGCTACCTTCAACGCGCCGCTGATCGAAGCCTATGGCATGACCGAAGCCTCGCATCAGATGGCGTCCAATCCGCTGCGTGGGACTCGTAAGCCGGGCGCGGTCGGCCTGCCGGCCGGCCCTGAGATCGGCATCATGGATGAAGATGGCAATCTGCTCGGCATCGGCGAGATTGGCGAAGTCGTAATCCGCGGCGACAACGTCACTGCAGGTTATGAGAACAATCCTTCCGCAAATGCGAGCGCCTTCACCAATGGCTGGTTCCGTACCGGCGATCAGGGCATGATCGACGCCGATGGACATTTAAGCCTGACCGGACGGCTTAAGGAAATCATCAATCGCGCCGGCGAGAAAATTTCGCCGCGTGAAGTCGATGAGGCGTTGCTCGATCATCCTGCGGTGGAACAGGTCGTGACGTTCGCCATGCCGCACGACAAGCTTGGCGAAGACGTTGCCGCTGCTGTCGTTCTGCGCGAGGGACATACCGCAACGGAGAGCGAGTTGCGTGACTTTCTTTCAAACCGCCTCGCGGCATTCAAGACGCCGCGCAAGATCATCTTCCTTGCGGAAATCCCGAAAGGCGCGACGGGCAAATTGCAGCGCATCGGCCTCGCCCAAAAGCTCGGGCTCTCCTAAACTCAAAGCGAAACGGGACGCCATCGGGCGTCCCGTTGTCAATTTAGCAGTTTGATTCGGTGCGGGTGTGCGAGTCACCCGTCTCGTTGTCCTGCACCGTTTTGCTGCGCGTCTCGCAGCCAGAGTGCGAATCGCCACCGACGTGAACGCCGACGACACCCGGCACGCCGACATAGGCACCGTCGTGGTGCGTATTGTCGTAATGGTCCGTGTGAGTCGTCGTTGTCGTCGAGTCATCCTGCGCGACGGCCGCAGAAACCCAAAAGATTGCGCTCACTGCGAGCGCGAGCTTGCCAGTCGTCTTCATGTGTCCTCTCCCTCATTAAAGACCGCGGGAGCGGCCCTGGCAGCAACTGCCTTCGCGGATATCGGTTCCCGAAGGCTGCTGCTTCGCAGCGATGGACGAAGGCTAAATGCGGCCCAACAGCACGAGGATAATGACGATCAGCAGGATGAGGCCGATGCCACCAGAAGGATAATAGCCCCAGCCGGAGGAATAGCCCCAGTTCGGCAGGCCGCCGATCAAAGCCAAGATCAGAATGATGATCAATATTGTCGAGAGCATTGGAATCCTCCACCTGAGCTTTGCGTGATGCTCAGGCGAGGCTAACGGCGAACCTCACTCCGGAGTTCCGGCTTCGCTGGATTGTCGCGGCGTCGATTTGTGTCGCGCCATACGCGTTAGATGCCGGATCCCTCGGCTTCGGGCGGTTCTGGAAGCTTCGCAACAAGCTCCGGCGTCTTGTACGGCGGGCTCCAGGACGGCAACGGCATCCAGTTAGCGACTTCCCAATCGTCGTACATGACGATGCAATCCATATCCGAATCCGTCGCCACCCAGCAAAATTCGCCGAACGACTTCGGCTTCATCCAGCGCACGACATCGACGTCCGACGTGCCCTGCTCCGTCGCGCGCGTGACGACGATGATCCGCGTTCCATCCTTCGGCGCTGTCGCCATCGGCTGCCACTGCCCAGCTTCAACAGGAGACATGAGATGCTCCGCGATTGAGATCCGAACGTACCAACACCAGACTGACAGCACTTCCCACGCCGCGGCAAGTCCGGAGCGCGAGAGGCCTTTAGTTAGAGCCCTTCACCTCAGGCAAATTCAGCCTGATGTGCAATTCGCGCAATTGCTTCGGCGTCACCGACGACGGTGCGCTCATGAGAAGATCTTCGGCGCGCTGGTTCATCGGAAAGACGACGACTTCGCGCAGATTTTCTTCGCCCGCAAGCAACATGACGATGCGATCGACGCCCGGCGCGATACCACCATGCGGCGGCGCGCCATATTGGAACGCGCGATACATGCCACCGAACTTCTGTTCCAGCACGTCCTCACCATATCCGGCGAGTGCGAACGCCTTGCGCATGATGTCGGGGCGATGATTACGAATGGCGCCCGACGACAATTCGATGCCGTTGCAAACGATGTCGTATTGAAACGCCTTGATCGCAAGGATCGTGTCTTTGTCGGCTGCGTCGAGCGCAACGAAATCGTCGTGCGCGAAATTCGGCATCGAAAACGGATTGTGCGAGAAGTCTATCTTGTTCTCTTCGTCGTTCCACTCGTACATCGGGAAATCGACGATCCAGCAGAACTCGAACACGCCTGTCTTCGACAATCCGAGTTCGCTGCCGATTTTGAGCCGTGCCGCGCCGGCCAGCTTCGCCGCCTTCGCTTCCTGATCACAAACGAAAAAGACTGCATCGCCCGCACCGATTCCGGCCTTCGCGGCGATCGCCTGCTGAACTTCAGGCGGCAGGAACTTCGCGATGGGCCCCTTGCCGGCAAGGCCGCCCTCGGCGTTCTCGAAAATCACATAGCCCAGCCCCGGCGCGCCTTCGCCGCGCGCCCAATCGTTGAGCTTGTCGAAGAATGAGCGCGGTTGCGCGCCCGCGCCCGGCGCCGGAATCGCGCGGACGATGCCGCCCGCCTTGATGACATTCTTGAAGGCGTTGAAGGTCACGTCGTCGCGTGCGAATTCCGCCGTTACGTCAACAATAACGAGTGGATTGCGCAAATCCGGCTTGTCCGAACCGTATTTCAGCATGGCTTCGGCATAAGGGATCAGCGGGAATTTCTGTGTGACCGGCTTGCCGTCGCCGAATTCCTCGAAGACGCCGCGCAGCACCGGCTCGATCGCCGCGAAAACGTCTTCCTGCGTGACGAAGCTCATCTCGCAATCGAGCTGATAGAATTCCCCGGGGCTGCGGTCGGCACGCGCATCCTCGTCGCGGAAACACGGCGCGATCTGAAAATAGCGATCGAAGCCAGCGACCATCAGAAGCTGCTTGAACTGCTGCGGCGCCTGCGGCAGCGCATAGAACTTGCCGGGATGCAGGCGCGACGGGACGAGGAAATCGCGCGCACCTTCCGGGCTCGAAGCGGTAAGAATCGGCGTCTGGAATTCGAAGAAGCCTTGCGACTTCATCCGCGCCCGCAGGCTGTCGATGATGGCGCCGCGCAGCATGATATTCTTGTGCAGCTTGTCGCGGCGCAGATCGAGGAAGCGATATTTGAGCCGCATCTCCTCGGGATATTGCTGATCGCCGAAGACAGGCAGTGGCAATTCCGCAGCGGGCCCCAAGACCTCGATGGCGTTGACATAGACCTCGATGAAGCCCGTCGGCATTTCGGAATTTTCGGTGCCGGCCGGGCGTTGGCGGACCGTGCCATCAATGCGCACGACCCATTCCGAGCGCAGCTTTTCCGCCTGTGGAAAGGCCGGCGAATCCGGGTCCACCACGCATTGGGTAACGCCGTAATGGTCGCGCAGATCGATGAACAGCACGCCACCGTGATCGCGGATGCGATGACACCAGCCGGAAAGACGGACCTCCGCGCCGGCCTGAGCCTCGCGCAGGTCGCCACACGTATGAGTACGATAAAGATGCATGTCCCGTCACATCAGATGCGCGCCACGCGGCGCGGGTTTTTTATTTGTTGAGCGCTGTGTAGGCGTCGCCAAAGCCACGCATGCTTATCGGCACGGCAACCTCGTCCCCGGAGCCGACGACAAACACGATTTTGCCTTCAGTCTGGAGACCGGCCCAATGCACAAGGGTCGCCGGGCTTAGTTCCGCTCCGGCAATGCAGGCACCCGGAATACAGCGCTGCCACGGAAGCTCCACGCCCCATTTGTCCTGCTCACCGGTGCGGATATGCACCGAACTCGGGAACGCGACGTTGGGCGGCAGGGTGACCACGATATTATAGGGATCGCTCGGGTGCTGGTGGCCGATCGAGATAACGGCGAGAAGCTTGTTGCTCGAGCTCTCCACCGTCTGAGCGATCACACAGAGCGGCTCCGCGCCTTCCTGATGCGGAGGCTGGCAGTGCAGGCTCCAGGGCCCGAAGGCCTTCGTGGTCGTGCCCGAGGCATGGGCAGGATGCGATTCATCGGGCTTCGCCGCCGAATCCTCGGCCAGAGCCGACCCCGCGAGGCCGGCGGACAGAAGTAAAATCGCAAAAAAGGACCGTTTCGACATGGCTTCCCGCTGCTTCGACGTTGGGAGGCGCTTTCCATATACGAGAAACTGGCAGATCGATAGGCCCACCCGGCACTGGCAGCGCGGTCACCTTTCCAGTATCAAGCCTTAATGAGCTTGATTACCTCGAATCATGAACTGGCGGAGGCCTGCCGCCGGTTCGCTGACCACCCCTTTATTACCGTCGATACGGAATTTCTGCGGGAAACCACCTTCTGGCCCCAACTCTGCGTCGTGCAAATCGCCTCGCCGGACGAGGCGATCGCCGTCGATGCGCTTTCGGAAGGCATTGATTTATCGCCAGTTTTTGCGCTGATGGCGAATACAGCCGTGGTCAAGGTGTTCCATGCCGCACGGCAGGACATCGAAATCATCTGGAACCTCGCCAGGCTGATCCCGGCGCCACTGTTCGACACGCAAGTCGCGGCCATGGTTTGCGGTTTTGGCGAGCAGATCGCCTACGGCGAGTTGGTCCAGTCGGTCTGCAAGGTCACTCTTGATAAATCCTCGCGCTTTACCGATTGGTCCCGGCGCCCGCTCTCGGAGGCGCAGATCAATTACGCCATCGCCGACGTGACCTATCTGCGCGACATCTATCTTTATTTACGGAAAAAACTGGAATCGACCGGCCGACTCTCCTGGCTCGACGATGAGATGGCCGCGCTGACCTCGGCCGACGTCTATGAACAGCATCCCGAACGGGCGTGGGAGCGGTTTCGCGGCCGGGCACGGCGGCCCCGCGATCTCGCCGTCCTGATGGAGCTTGCCGCCTGGCGCGAGGCGGAGGCGCAGGCCCGCGACGTGCCGCGCGGCCGTGTGCTCAAGGACGATGTTCTCGTCGAGATCGCCAGCGCAGCACCGAAAACGGCGGACGAGCTCGGCAATCTGCGGGCCTTCCCGCGCGGAATGGAGCGCTCGCGCGCCGGCGCCGATATTCTCGCCGCCGTTCAGCGCGGCCTCGCGCGCGATCCAAAAACTTTGCCGAAGATCGAGCGCGAACGCCGCAACGGCAATGGCGCGACCGTCGAGCTTCTAAAGGTTCTGCTGCGGCAAGTCAGCGAAGCCCATGGCGTCGCGGCAAAGATGATCGCGACGGTCGAGGATTTAGAAGTTCTCGCGACCAACAAAAGCGCCAAAATTCCCACGCTTAGCGGCTGGCGGCGTGAGATTTTCGGCGAAAAAGCGCTGGAGCTGATCGAGGGGCGCCTCGCACTCACCTTGGAAAAAGGCAAAGTGATCGCGCTCGAATGGCATGACACACCGGAAGCGGCAGAGCCTGCTCAATAAACGCGGCCGTATTTGTCCAGAAACTCCACTAACTTCTGATAGACCTGATAGGCATGGCCCAAAGTTCGTGCGTCAACGCCTGGTCCATCAAAAAATAGTCCTTGTAGAGCACACCAATTGTGATGCCGTCGAAGGTCAGCCAGATATCGTTCGCAAAAGTGATTTTGCTCGGATCGTAGAATGATAGCTGCATTCCGCCTGTTTTAACCGAAGGTATTACGCACCAATCGCCTACCGTCTTGTAATCACCAGATTTGTAAGCGGCGTGGTATGTACCTTGTTCCCGCTCACCAAAACTTCTCAAATCAGCTTCCGTCCCTGCTCCGATAATAATTTTGCCGCAGACGCAATCCCACTTGGTTGGGGTTGGATCCGCTTCATTAGCCCATAGCGTTGCAGATTGACCAGCAAAGACCTTTGCACAGTCTGACTTCGTCACCTGAAATGCTGGTGCAAAACTGCCGTATTTTCCATGAACGCTATCCACCCCATTTCGGCGCAGACCGCGCAAAACCAACTTTGGACCGACTCCAGACTGTAGATCGACTTCGATTTTATCGTCCGAGGAGCAAAGTCTTGGCTTGGGGGAACTTAGCGTCTGCTCGCGTCGGCAAGCTGTAAGCAAGGCTGTGCTTGTTCCGAGCACGAGATTGCGGCGATTAGGCATCCATGTCATGTGCTTGTCTCAAGCACGATCGTTGCAGGCAAGATTAAGCCGTCTCGACCGAACTGCTGCCTGTCTTTATCGTGGCGCCCGTCTGGATCACCGCCTCGCGGCCAATCAGCTTGGCAAGCTGCTTCTGGCGATTGCTCAGCCGCTCGCCAGCCAGGTCCGCTAGATCTGGCGGCAGCGTAAGGATCGTCTTGCCTTTGGACGTGATCAGCGGCACGCGCGGCAGCACATCCGCCATACCGGCGGAGACGGCATAAGCGACGCGCATGGCGCCCGCGAGCAATCGCGCCTGATCGAGAAGCCGCGGCGAAACATGCGCGCGCACTTGCGGGTTCACGTCGGCGTCGAGGCCCAGATAACGATAAGACATGACGAGCGCGAGGAAACAGCGCCCCGGATGATCGATGCCGGTGAAAGCACCGTTCACAACGATATTCAGACTTTGCTCGCTGCGATAATCGGGATGCGCACGCCAATTGACATCGGCGAGCAGGCAGGCCGCATGCCGAAGCCGTTTGTCCTCAAGCGTCTCGTCGAAACGCAACGAGTCCATGAAGCGGTCAGTCCATTGCCGCAGTTCCTCGGCGTGACGAGGCGAGCGCGCATAGGCATCGTTGAACGTCTGCGCGGCGAAAATCAGCGGATCGAGACGCTGCTCGGCGCTCGACAATTGTTCGTACAGCAAGCCCTCGCGCACGCCGGAGGCGGAGATAGTCACTTGTTTCGGCGGCGCCTTGCGGATGATTTCATCGAGGACAATCGCGCCATAGGCAAGCAAGGGACGCCGCGCCGGCGTCACCGCCTCGACGGCAATCAACGCTTCGGCATTCACGCGCTCGACAAGGCCGGCGAAATCGGCAGCTTCCCGCGCCGGAATATTATAGCCATGCATGATGCTCAGCAGATAATTGCGCTGGCGCATGTGCAATTTGGCGAGCGCGCGCCAGGTTCCGCCGACGGCATAGAGCGTACGGCCGCGCAGTCTGGCGAGCAGCTTGGCATCTTCCAGAGCTTCCTGGGCGATGCGCGCGGCGTTGCGCAGCGAGTGGTTGGACGCATCCATCAGCGATAGGCCGCCGAGCGGCAGCGTGATGCCTTTGCCGACCTTCGCGCCTTTGATGTCGATGAGTTCGAGCGAACCGCCGCCGAGATCGGCGACGATGCCGTCCGGTTCATGAAAACCTGAAATGACGCCGAGCGCGGAAAGCTCCGCCTCCCGCCGCCCCGAAAGCAAGCTGACAGGCGCGCCGATCGCGTTGCTGGCATCGGCAACAAAGGCCGGCCCATTTGACGCATCGCGCGCCGCGGCGGTGGCGAAAGCATAAACCTGCTGAACGTTCATGATCTTGATCAGAACGCGGTAGCGCTTGAGCGCGGCGAGTGCCTTCGCCACACTCGACGCTGCCAGTTCGCCTGTCTTGGCCACGCCGTGACCCAAAGCGCAGAGCGCCTTTTCATTGAAGATCGGCGTCGGCGATCGCGTCAGCCCGTCATAAACGACGAGCCGTACCGAGTTTGAACCGATGTCAACGACGGCGACCGGTCCCTTGACCTCCGGGCGCAATTGCATCGTTGCAAAGAGTTTCGGCATTTGCAGGTTCACCGGCCCTCCAGACGTTTGAGCAGGGTTTTGGGCGCTGATTCCTGCAACGACTTGCCGCGGCCCGAGAGGCTTGGATTGGTCATGAAATAGGAATGCGCGTTGAACGGTTCTTCCTTGCCCGCGTTGATCCGCGTGCTCGACCCATCTGGCAGCACTCTGTAGCTCTGCTGATTGTCGATGAGGTTCGCGATCATGATCTGATCGAGCACCTGGCTGTGACAGGTCGGATTGGTGATCGGCACCAAAGACTCGACGCGGCGGTCGAGATTGCGTGGCATCAGATCGGCGGACGAAATATAGACCGCCGCCTTCGAGTGCGGCAGCCCGTGGCCGGCGCCAAAAGCATAGACACGCGCATGTTCGAGGAAGCGGCCGATGATCGATTTCACCCGGATATTTTCCGAAAGACCCGGCACGCCCGGCCGCAAGCAGCAGATGCCGCGGATAATCAGATCGATCTTCACGCCGGCGTGGCTCGCGGCATAAAGGGCATCGATGATCTCGGGATCAACGAGCGCATTGCATTTGGCCCAGATCGCCGCCGGCTTGCCCGCGCGGGCCAATTCCGCCTCGCGCGCGATGTGATCGAGCAGCCGCTTCTTCAAATTGATCGGCGAGATCGACATGCGCTCCAATTGCGCCGGCTCGGCATAGCCGGTGATGTAATTGAAGACGCGTGAGACATCGCTCGCGATTGCCGGATCGGCCGTGAAGAACGAAATGTCAGTGTAAATGCGCGCCGTCACCGGATGGTAATTGCCGGTGCCGAGATGGCAGTAGGTTACGAGGCCATTGCCTTCGCGCCGCACGACCATCGACAGCTTGGCGTGCGTCTTGAGCGCGATGAAGCCGAAGACCACCTGTGCACCGGCGCGTTCGAGATCGAGCGCCCAGCGGATGTTGGCCTCTTCATCGAAGCGGGCCTTCAATTCGACGAGCGCGGTAACCGATTTGCCGGCCTCCGCCGCCTCGATGAGCGCCCGGACGATCGGACTGTCGGCCGATGTACGATAGAGCGTCTGCTTGATCGCCACCACCGACGGGTCGGCCGCAGCCTGTTTCAGAAATTGCACGACGACGTCGAAGGACTCGTACGGATGATGGACGACGAGGTCTTTCTGTTTGATAGCGACGAAGCAATCGCCGCCGTTCTCGCGAACCCGCTCGGGGAACCGCGGATTATACGGCTTGAACTTCAACTCCGGCCGATCGACGGCGCCAATCAGCGTCGAAAGTTCGTTCTGCGCCAGCATTCCATCCAGGACGAAAATTTCGTCGTAGGCGACGTCGAGTTCTTCGGCGACAAAATTGCGCAATTGCTCCGGCATACGCCCATCGACTTCAAGCCGGATAACCGAACCGCGGCGGCGGCGCTTCAACGCCGTCTGGAAGAGCAGCACAAGATCTTCAGCCTCTTCCTCGACCTCGATATCGCTGTCACGGATGACGCGGAAAATACCGGAGCCGCGCACCAGATAACCGGGGAACAGCGCCTGCGTGAACATGCCGACAAGCGTCTCAATGGCGATGAAACGCTGGGTGTTTCCCGACGGCGGCAATTGAACAAAGCGGTCCGCCTTGGTCGGAAGACGTATCAGCGCTTTGAGATGCCGGTTCTCGCGTGGCTCGACCAGTTCGAGCGCGACGGTGAAGCCGAGATTGGGGATGAATGGGAACGGATGCGCCGGATCGACGGCCAGCGGCGTCAGCAGCGGGAAGACATGCTGCAGGAAATATTGTTCGAGCCACGCGATGTCGGCGGGCTCTTGATCGCGCGCCTCAAGCAGAACGATGGAATTGGCTTTCAATTCCGCGCGCAGCTCGCCCCAGCGCCTCTGCTGCTCGGCCGCAACCAAGCCAACACGCTCGCGAATTTTGGCCAATTGTTCGGCCGGTGTCAGTCCGTCCTCGGACGGTGTCGAAACACCCGCCCGCACCTGGCCGCGCAGGCCCGCAACGCGGACCATGAAGAATTCGTCGAGGTTGTTGGCGGAGATCGACAGGAACCGCAATTGCTCCAGCAGAGGATGATTGCGATTCGAGGCCTCCTGCAGGACGCGACGGTTGAATTCGAGCCACGACAATTCGCGATTGATGAACCGCTCCGGCGAATGGACGAGGTCGGGATCCGGTACGGCTCCTTCGGCGATATTATCCATGATCGAGATCGAGGCCGCGGGCGACGAATCACCGGTAAGCGCCGGATCGACCGGCGGCGGAACCTCAACAGCCTCTTCGACTTCGGTTGCCACTTCGACGGGTTTCAGCTGATCGCCTTTGGACTGCACGGCACTCTCTCCTTCGCTTCGCCCGGCGACGCTGCCTCCCACTGATGACGTTACCATGACTTTCGCACGATATCGACGCACCGGCGAAAAGGTTCACACCTTTTCGATATCGCGTAAAACCTTATAAAATAAAGGTTTTCAGACACATCACGGGCGTTGCCGGGCGCAAGTTCGCTACGCGGTGCGAGACGATAATTTCACTCGTCGCCGTGCGCGCGCTCGTCGATCGTGATCGTATTGATGTGCGTGAAGTCGACGGAGACCGGTTGCTTCTCCCGCGCCGCCGCGAGCTGGAACGTCTTGATGACATGCTCCAGACGGCGAAACGCCTCTTTATATTCTTCGCTTGTTTCGGAAATGCCGAGTGGCGCGAGGCAGAATTCGATGATCTCGCGCGGCCGGTTCAATTTGGTGCTCATGGCAATTCTCCCGAGATGGATGTGCTAGGCGGGGAAGCCGCCCCTGAATGTGAATTCGCTTTGCGGCTTGCGGCCGTTCGGCAGCTCGCGGGCCTGCAGACCTTCCGGCAAAATGCTCGGATCACCCTTGCGGCCGACGGCGATAGCGGCTTCGGGACGATAATCCTCCGGCAGATTCAGCGCCGGTCCCGTGCGTGCGACATCAAACCCGCCCATCGCATGGGTCGCCCAGCCGAGCCGCTGCGCTTCGAGCGCAAAATAAGCCCACGCCGCACCGGTATCGAACGAATGGCTGCGCGTGGTGACCGGCGTGTCGCTCCCGGCCGGGAGGTTCGTCGTCTTGGAGGCGAGCACAAGCAACGCGCCGGCATTCTTCGCCCAAACCTGGTTTCCTTCGAATAGAAGACCGAGAAACGTGTCGAATTCCGGTGTGCCGCGCAAAGCATAGAAAAAGCGCCACGGCTGCAAATTGGACGACGACGGTGCCCAACGCGCCGCCTCGAATAGACTGCGCAATTCCGCCTCTGGAATTGCTTCGCCGGTGAACGCCCGCGGTGACCAGCGGCCGATAAATTGCAAATCGACCGGATAATCGGCCACACGCGGATTGGTTGCGCTCACGTCATTCCCTCATTCCCAACGGCTTCGCAAAGCCCGACAAACACGCCGGTCTTTTAGTGGATTTGTCGGATCAACGACAGTCAATTGGCGATGCGGCCAAACGCGCCTTTACTGCTTCGGTGCTTTGGGGGTTTCGGCCTCGCATTCGAACCGCCTGTGCGGACGAGCGAAAAATACTCCGAACCTTCGCCGCAACGGGACAACCTTCTCCGGGACCGGATCGTAGCCCGAAGTTCCCCATGGATGACAGCGACAGATCCGGACCGCGCCCAGGCGGCTCCCCAAGATAAGGCCATGCCGCTGAATCGCCTCATCTGTATAGGCAGAACAGCTCGGCTCATGCCGGCAAGACCGGCCGATAAAAGCCGAAAGACTGAGCTGATAGGCGCGGATCAGAAGATGCGCACCGCGGCGCGGCAGAAGCTGCCAGTCATTGAGCTCGCCGTCAGAAGGCATCCTGCGAGACCTTTTCCCGCGCCTCGATCTGTTGGACGGCGTCGACCGTCGCTTCGAACGTCAGCAGCGTCGAAGCATGGCGCGCCTTATAGTCGCGCACCGGTTCCAGCACCGCGATATCCGCCCACTTGCCTTCGGGCGGCGGTCCGTTCTCTTTCAACATAGCGCGAACACGATCGCAGAGCTGGCGAAGTTCCGGCCCGGTCGCGCCGATGACGTGACGCGCCATGATCGAGGACGAGGCTTGGCCGAGCGCGCACGCCTTTACATCATGGGCGAAATCCGTCACCCGGCCGTTTTCCATGGTCAGATCGACGATCACAGTCGAACCGCACAGTTTCGAATGCGCGCGCGCCGTCGCGTCCGGCGCAGCAAGCCGCCCGCGGCGCGGAATGTTAGCCGCGAGTTCGAGAATTTTGTTGTTATAGACGTCGTTGAGCATGGATTTTTGCTGCCCTGCGGCGGGGATGACCGGCCGCGACAAACCCTATATAGGGATAAGTTAGACGAAGCTCCTATATAGGGGAACCGAGGCTCGACGACGAGATTTGGCGCTTTTTTGGGTCACACCGCCTCAGGAATGCCGAATACGACCTTGTTTACCTGAGGTTTGTTCTTAACTCTCAACTCTGCCATTGGAGGCGCCACATGGATGACGTGGTTAAGTCCTTGCTCGATCGCCAGCTTCCCAAAATGCCCACCCCCTCTCCCATTCGCCCCAGCCGCGAAGAAGCGGAAGCGGCGGTGCGGACGTTGCTTCTTTGGACCGGCGACGATCCGGAACGTGAAGGCCTACGCGAGACGCCCGCGCGTGTCGTGAAGGCCTATGAAGAGCTTTTCTCGGGCTACAAGCACGACGCAAGCGAGGTTCTTTCGCGCGTCTTCGAGGAAGTTCAGGGCTACGACGACCTAGTCCTCGTTCGCGATATCCCGTTCAACTCGCATTGCGAACACCACATGGTGCCTTTCATCGGCAAGGCGCATATCGCCTATTATGTCGGTGAAGAGGGCGTCGTCGGCCTGTCGAAACTAGCCCGGCTCGTCGATATCTATGCGCGTCGCCTGCAGACGCAGGAGGCGCTCACCTCGCAGATCATCGGCGCTATCGAAAAGCACCTGCGTCCGCGCGGCGCGGCGGTGATGATCGAGGCCGAGCATCTGTGCATGTCCATGCGCGGCGTCATGAAACAGGGGGCTTCGACCATCACCAATCAATTCACCGGCGTCTTCCGCGACGATCCGGCCGAACAAGTGCGGTTCCTCACCCTCGTCCGGGGCAGATAGGACTTCCATGACCCCCTTCCCGCCTCCCGGCGGCAAGGCCGAACTCGAAGAGGGCGGCGTCTTCACGCCGCGCTTCGATGCCGACGGCCTCATTGGCTGCATCACCATCGACGCCGGCGACGGCGCGGTGCTGATGTTCGCGCATATGAACGCCGAGGCGCTGCGGCTGACGCTCGAAACCGGCATCGCGCATTATTGGTCACGCTCGCGCAAAAGCCTCTGGCGCAAGGGCGACACGTCCGGCCAGCAGCAGAAGATCGTCGAGATCCACACGGATTGCGATCAGGACATTCTGTTGATGAAAGTCCTGCCCGGCGGCGATGGCGGCGCCTGCCACACCGGCCGCCGCTCGTGTTTCTATCGCAAGGTCGCGCTCGGCGCCGGCGCGACGACGCTCAGCTTCGACGGGCCGGAAACTTAGGCCCGGCTAAACGGTCGCGATATATTCGCGCATCGCCGATTGTTCCTGCTCGATCTCCGCGAGTCGGAATTTGACGACGTCGCCAATCGAGATGATGCCGTCCACCCGGCCATCTTTCATGATCGGCATGTGACGGAAGCGGCCCGCGTTCATAAGTTCAACCGCGTCAAGCACGGTCACGTCTTCTGTTATCGTAATGACATTGATCGTCATATGCGACGACGCTGGGTCGTCCAACGCGTGAACACCGCCCTGCCCGAGCGCCCGCACGATGTCGCGCTCCGACAGAATGCCGAGCAACGCACCATATGCATCCGAAATGACCACGGCGCCGATACGGCGCGCGGCAAGGATTTGGGAAATTTCAAGCAGGGTCCGGTGCGGCTGCGCGGTTTCGACCTCACGACCCTTTGTCGCCAGGATTCGCGCGATTGTCATCTTGACCTCCTTGCATGGCATTTCGTGAACAATCGCGTTCATGGCGATTGATTGCCATAAGAATGCATGGCTTTTTCGAATGAATCAATCTGCAAGCGCGAAGATGAATCCCTTGCGCCGCAGCAACCCGCGTGCGCCGTTCAGACTTAGCTTGTCATTTCTCGCAACGCGCGAAAAGCATTCCGGTTAATCGTCAATCGGTAAAACGTCTTCATTGTGCGGCGCGGCATAAGGCGGATCGAAAAGCGTAAATGCCAAAAGGCCGAATAAAAATCCGCCGACATGCGCCTGCCAGGCAATCGCGCCGCCACCGACGTTGCCCGGCCCGGATACGATGCCGAAAATAAAATTCGTCACAAACCAGAAGATGAGAAAGGTCAGCGCGCTGCTGTCGGTGAAGACCGCCATCAGCGATAGTGCCGGCCGCGCATGGGGCGGGCGCTCCGACCCGCGCCCGCTCTCGCCCAACGGTGTGTCCGGCTGAAACATGAACCGCACCGCCGCCGCCATCGTCGCCGCATCGACGGCCGAGGCACCGATCACCGGCTGCAAATCATTCAGATGCGTGAGGAGATGCGCCAATGCGCCCGCGACCGCGCCGCCGATGCAGAAGGCGATAAAACGCTGCGGACCAAACCGCCGTGCGACCGGTGCGCCGAAGGCCACGAGCCAGAGCGCATTGAATCCCACATGCGCCCAATTGGCGTGCAGGAAAACATAAGTCAGCGGCGTCCACCACAATGGCTTGCCATTGTTGAGAAAGGCGCGATCAATCTCGCCCTGCATCGGGTCGGCGTCTTGCGCCGCCGCGATGACTTTTGCGATCCGGCCAGGGTCGAACGCATAGGTGAAGCGTCCGGGTACAAAGCCGAAATGGATGAGCGTCCAGATATCCTGTTCGAGCGGCAGAAGCTGGCGCAGCAGGTGAATGCCGAGCATCAGCCCGACGAGGATGACAAGAACCAGCGGGACGTTGAAAATTCTCTGGCGGCCACGCTGCACTTAAATCCCCTCTCGCCGCTGTCATTGCGAGGAGCTTAAGTGACGAAGCAATCCAGCCTTTGGGATTGCTTCGTTTTGCCCGCAATGACGCATTCCTTAATCCACGTCCTCGACTTCGCCCGGGCCGCCGCCATAAACTTTCTGCGCCAGCGCCGCTTCCATGAACGGTTCGAGATCGCCGTCGAGCACATCCGACGGCGTGCCCGACGTTACGCCCGTGCGCAGGTCTTTCACCAGTTGATAGGGCTGCAAGACGTAAGAACGGATCTGGTGACCCCAGCCGATCTCTGTCTTGGACGCCTCGGTGACGCTGGCCGCCGCCTCGCGGATTTCCATCTCGCGCTCATAAAGGCGCGCACGCAGCATGTTCCACGCCGTCGCGCGGTTCTTGTGCTGCGAGCGTTCGCCCTGGCAGGCAACGACGATGCCGGTCGGAAGATGCGTGATGCGGACGGCCGAGTCGGTCGTGTTGACGTGCTGACCACCGGCGCCCGACGAGCGATAGGTATCGATCCGGCAATCCGATTCTTTCACGTCGATCTCGATGCGGTCATCGATGACGGGATAGACCCAGACCGAGGCGAAGCTCGTATGACGGCGTGCATTTGAATCGAACGGCGAAATCCGCACCAGCCGGTGGACGCCCGACTCGGTCTTCGCCCAGCCATGTGCATTGTGGCCCTTGATCAGCAGCGTGGCGGATTTGATCCCCGCCTCGTCGCCTGCTGTCTCTTCGATGATTTCGACCTTGAATTTGTTCCGCTCACCCCAGCGCGCATACATGCGAAACAGCATGCGCGCCCAATCGCAGCTCTCGGTGCCGCCGGCACCGGAATGGACTTCGATATAGGTGTCGTTCTGGTCGACCTCGCCCGAAAGCAGCAATTCGATCTGCTTGCGCTCGACTTCCTGCTTGAGCTTTTTAAGCTGGCCGACGCCTTCCTTTTCGGCATCCGCATCGTTCTCGGCCTCGGCCAGTTCGACGAGCGTGACCGCGTCCTCAAGCTCCGACTCGAAACGCGCCATTGCACCAAGCCGCTCTTCGAGCTCGGTGCGTTCGCGCATCACCTTTTGCGCGGTTTCGGCATCGTTCCAGATATTGGGATCTTCGGCCTTGGCGTTCAGTTCCGCGAGGCGGCGCGTTGAAGCATCGACGTCAAAGATGCCTCCTCAGCAATCCCATGGATTGCTTGATCGATTGAGTCAGCGATTCGGCTTCGGCACGCATGAAAGGAAAAAACTCCGGTCGAGAAGGCGGCGGAACATAGGGGCGCGGCCTGGGGATGTAAATGGGCGCCAAGGCGGGGAATTAAGCCATGAACTCATATGGGAATGACTGAGATGGGCGGAAAGGGGACGTCGAAGCCCTCGCCGCTTCCGGACCTCGGATTATGACTTAGTCCGCGTGGACTCTCATGGGCGCAGGCAAGCAGCACCTCTGACAGTGGACAGTAAATCCGTTACTGCTCCTTCTTGAACAGGTCCTGGAAGATCAGCTGGCCCCAAATGCGGCCGCGTGCATGGACCAGCCGGCCACCTTGGTTGAGTTTGCCCAGATTGACGGGTGCAAAGCCGAGCTGGTTGGCCAAATCCGCCACGAGCGCGACTGCGTCCTCGTCGTCGCTCGAAAGAAAGACGACCCGGTGGAAACCCTCGACGATTGGATCGGCAGCCAGTTTGGTTGCGCCCAGATGGTTGAAACCCTTCACGAGCGTGGCGCCAATGAACGCCTTCGCAACGAAGGCGGAGGATGGGAGGCCGTCCAGCTCCTCAGGCGGAACTCCAAACGTGTTCATCGCGTCGATGATCGTCTTGCCTTTCCAGCTTGGCAGGGCCTTCGCAACCTCGCGATGCTCCCCGAACGGCACCGCCAAGATGATCGTGTCGGCCTCGACTGCATCTTGTAGTGACTTGGCGACGACCGTGGGTCCAATCGCCCCAGCCTGTGGCGCCAACGCCTCGGGCGGCCGGCGGCTCGCGACGGTTACCTTGATGTTCTTACGGGCGAAGGCGTAGGCGAGAGCCTGGCCTATCTTACCGAATCCTATAATCGCGTAGCTCATAATGCGTCTCCGATTTTCAGATGGCCGAGAAGCCGCCGTCGACAGACAGATCCACGCCATTCACGAAGCTCGAATCGTCCGAAGCGAGAAACAGCGCGGCCGCCGCAATTTCCTCAGGACGACCCATCGTTCCCCGTGGGATCAGAGATTCGAACATCTGCTTCGCCCCCTCGGTGAGGACTTGGTCCTGCATCGGTGTTGCGATCGGCCCCGGGCTGAGCACATTCACCCGGATATTCCGGCCCTTCAGTTCGTTGAGCCAAGTGCGTGCGAAGGAGCGCAACGCCGCCTTGCTCGCCGCATACACGCCGTAACCGGGAAAGCCTTTCACCGAAGCAAAGGACCCGGTCATGAAGATCGATCCGCCGTCGTTGAACAGCGGCAGGCGCCTTCTGCACCGTGAACAGCGTGCCGCGCGTATTCAGGTCGAAGGTCGCATCGAAATGCTGCTCGGTGATCTCGCCCAGCGGGACGGCTTCGCCCGTGCCGGCGCTCGCATACAGGATGTCGATCTTGCCCTTTCCGCGCTTGACCGTGTCGAACAGACGGTCGAGGTCGTCGAGACTGGCCGCGTCGCCGCGAAAGCCGGTCACGTTCCGGCCAATCTGCTTGACGGCCGCGTCGAGCGTTTCCTGCCTCCGGCCCGTGACGAAAACATAGGCGCCTTCTTCAACGAAAAGCATGGCGCTCGCCAGCGCCATGCCGCTCGTTCCACCCGTGATGACTGCAACCTTACCCTCAAGCTTCCCCATGACTCATCCTTTCAGGTTCCGTCGGGAGGCCCCGAGACCTTCGAGATGGGGCCACTGGCGTCAGGCGTTGAGTGCCAAAGCGCGCACAGGGGTGGTGCGAAATCGATCCGGCTGAACGACTGACGCCGGTTCGCCGTTCGGAATGGGCTGCGCTCGTTAGGATGGCTACCCAAATACGAGATGCTGTTTGGTATGTTAGATACGGGCTTAGAAGGCGCACCGCGTGGTGCCGGATTGCACCATGATCGACTGGGATGACGTTCGCTATTTTCTTGCCGTCGCGCGCGGCGGCTCAGTGCGGGCTGCCGGCGAGTGTCTTGGGGTCAATCACTCGACGGTGCTGCGGCGCATCGCCCAGCTCGAGGAACGCCTCGGGGCGCAGATGTTCGAAAAGCTGCCTTCGGGCTACCGCCTGACGGCGGCGGGCGAGGAGGTCCTCGAACTCGCGAACCAGATGGAAGCGTCGTCGCACCAGCTGGAGACGCGCGTCTTCGGGCGCGACCAGAGCGTGCGCGGACTTCTGCGGGTGACACTGGCGCCGCCGCTGGCGACCCACCTGCTCATGCCGGACTTCGCCGATTTCGCGCGGCTGCATCCTGACATCGAGATGGAAATCTTGTCGTCCGGCGAGCTGGCAAATCTGACCAACCGAGAGGCCGACGTCGCGATCCGCGTCGTCTACGACCACAAAACCCTGCCGCTCAATCTTCATGGCCTGAAGGGACCGGAGCTGTTCGGCGGCGTCTACATGTCCCGCGATCGACTAGCCGCGTGGCGTGCAGACGCGCCTGATCCCATCCGATGGATTGTCATAAGCCTTCATGGAATTCCGGATTGGGCCAGCGAGGGTGAGGTTCGCACCACGGGGGTTCCATTCAGGACCACGGACGCCGAGGCGCAGATCGTTGCTGTACGGCAAGGGCTCGGGATCACGACACTGCCGTGCTTCGTTGGCGATGCCGACCCCCACCTGGTGAAGGTGCCGGGCACCGACCTGCACCTGTACGGAACGGTTTGGCTTCTCACACAGGGAGAGACACGCAAGACGAAGCGCGTGCGGCTCTTCACCGAGTTCGTATCCCGTAGGCTCGCCGCGTACGCGCCGCTTCTCGCGGGCTATCGCGCGACTGATGCGCAGCAGGTCGCTGGCGGACGCTTGCAGTGGACAAGTGCCTGCAAGCGGGCATCCCCGCCGTACGCAACGGATCGTTTGCCGTCTAGCGGCGAGCCTACGGCCTAGTAGAGGCCGCCGGTGCCCTGCCCCAAATTATGATCCGCATTGGGATCGACGGTGAGCACGGTCGCCGGCTGCGAGCCATAGTTGAAATTGGTCGGCGGCGCGGTGCCCGGCTTGAACGCTTCAAGGATCGTGCCCGGCCCCGTCGAGCGCATACCGGTCTTCAGATCGACAGAAATAAGCTTGATGCCCGGCGGCACGCGGAACGGCACGTCCGGCTTATCTTTGAGCGCGACTTCCATAAAGTCGCGGAAGATCGGCGCGGTATAAAGGGCGGCCTGGGCGGAATCTCCAAGCGAGCGTGGATGGTCGTAGCCCATGAAGACACCAACCGTGAGGTCCGGTGAATAGCCGACGAACCAAAGGTCTTTCGCGTCATTGGTCGTGCCGGTCTTGCCGGCGAGATGCTTGCCGACGGCGCGGATCGCCTGGCCCGTGCCGCGTTCGATCACGCCTTCCATGATCGAGGTGATCTGATAGGCAGTCATCGGATCGATGACCTGTTCGCGCTTGTCGATGATCGCCGGCTCGTCCTGATTTTGCCAGGCAGTCTCGTTGCAATTCTGGCAGATGCGTTCGTCGTGCCGATAGATCGTGTGGCCCCAGCGGTCCTGGATGCGGTCGATCAGCGTCGCTTTGATTCTCTTGCCGCCATTGCAAAGCATCGCGTAGGCGGTGGTCATGCGCATCAGCGTCGTCTCGCCTGAGCCGAGCGAGTTTGAGAGATAGAGCGGCAGATTATCATAGATGCCGAAGCGGCGCGCGTAATCGGCGATCAGCGGCATGCCGATATCGCGGGCGAGCCGCACCGTCATCTGGTTGATCGAATGTTCGATCGCATAGCGCAGCGTGTGCGGGCCGCTCGATTTGCCTTCAAAGTTTTCCGGCGTCCAGATGCCGAGGCCCGGCCCCTGATCAATCGAGACCGGTTCGTCGAGCTCGATGGATGACGGCGTATAGCCGTTATCGATCGCCGCCGCATAGACGAATGGCTTGAACGACGAGCCTGGCTGGCGGAACGCCTGCGTCGCGCGGTTGAACTCGGACTGATCGAAGGAAAAGCCGCCGACCATCGCGAGCACGCGACCAGTGACCGGGTCCATGACGACGATGGCGCCGCCAACTTCCGGCGTTTGCCGCAGCCGGTATTGTCCGGGCTGGCCGGCGATGGGCTCGACGTAAATGATGTCGCCCGTCGCCAGTGTCGAATGCTGACGCCGGTGTGCCCATTTCAGGCCGACGGGGAGGACGACGCCGGTTTCGCGTTTGGCTTCAACCTCGCCCGACGGCAATTTTCTCGGCTGCAAGCCGATGCGCAGCGACTGGTCGTCGGCTTCGAGAACGACAGCAAGCCGCCAGGGCGCGACATCGCCCAGGGCCGGGAGGGTGGCGAGCGGTGGACCCCAGTCCTGCCCGATCTCGATATGTTTGATCGGGCCGTGGAAGCCGCGCGCCTCATCGTAGCGGACGAGACCGTCGGCCAGCGCATGACGCGCCATCATCTGCACGGTCGGGTCCAGCGTGGCGCGAACGGAAAGCCCACCTTCGTAGAGTTTCTTTTCGCCGTAGCGGTCGAGCAATTCGCGGCGCACTTCTTCGGCAAAGAAGCCGGCGGCATAGGTATTCGGCGAAAGCACACGCTGCGTCACACCCAGCGGTTCGGCCTTTGCCTTGGCGCCTTCAGCGGGCGCCACGTAGCCGTTCTCGACCATCCGATCGATGACCCAATTGCGCCGGTCGATGGCACGTTCGCGCTCGGTATAGGGATTGTAATTGTTCGGGCCTTTCGGCAACGCCGCGAGATAGGCGACCTCGGCAACCGTCAGTTCATTGACCGATTTGTTGAAGTAATTCAGTGCCGATGCCGCGACCCCGTAATTGCCCATGCCGAGATAAATCTCGTTGAGGTAGAGCTCGAGGATCTTCTCTTTCGAATAGGCGGACTCGATCCGGAAAGAGAGCAGCGCCTCGCGAATCTTGCGGGTGACGTCGCGTTTAGGGCTGAGGAAGAAGTTCTTGGCGACCTGCTGGGTGATGGTCGAAGCGCCCTGCATGTGGCGCGTGCCCTGGACGAAGACGAGCGCGGCGCGGGCCATGCCCTCGAAATCGACGCCGCCGTGATGATAGAAATTCTTATCCTCGGCCGAGATGAAAGCTTCTTTCACCAAGGGCGGGATCGCAAAACTCGGCAGATAGAGCCGCCGCTGCTTGGAATATTCGGCCAGCACCGAGCCGTCCGCCGCATGAACGCGGGTCATCACCGGCGGTTCGTAATTCTTGAGCTGCGTATAATCCGGCAGATCCTGCTCGAACTTCCAAATGACGATGCCCGCCGCAGCGGCCCCGACGATGAAAACGATCGTCAGGCTCGTGAAGATAAAGCCGAGAAGCCGGGCAACATAACGCATATTGAAATGGCGACCTTTCGATGCGCGGCGGCGCGGCTTTCTCTTGCCCTGCGAACTCTTGCCTTGCCAGCTCTTGCCCTACAAAGGCAAATATCTCGCGACAGGGACAGCCGTCGGCAACGCGGGCCAGAACGTCAGTCCGGCATGTGGTGCTGTGCTTTTGTGTTAATAGTTGGGCGTCGGCTGTGCCGCAACCGGTCAGTCGCTGCCCATTATAGCGGGCCGGAACGCGGGCCGCACCAGCGGCTGCCCGGCGTTATTTCAGCGTCGCGGTCGGCAGCGGGTCGAGCAGTGCGCCGGATTGTGCCGTGGTGGCATCCTTCTCCGGCAAGACGCCCTTGGCGGTGAAGAAGGCATCGATGGCCGCGGCGACCTTACCCGTGGTCGTATCGCGCCAGGTGGCGGAGCCGAGAGACGTGCCATCGGCGGCGTTGGAGAGATAGCCAAGCTCGATGAGCACCGACGGCACGTCCGGTGCCTTCAAAACCCGGAATCCGGCAAACCGCTCGGGGTTTTTGTTCAGCCGCGCCGCAACCTGCCAGTAATTGACGAGGGTGCGCGCGAAAACGCGGCTGTAGGTGCGCGTCTCCTGGCGCGTCAGATCGAAGAGAATATCCGAGACGCCATTGTTGTCGTCCTTGCTCTCGACGCCCGCCGCCGCATCGGACTGGTTTTCCTTTTCAGCCGTCCGCGCGGCTTCGGCGTCGGAAGCGTGCTCCGAACAGGTATAGACCGTGGCGCCGGAAACCTCGGCGGCGTCCGATACCGTGTCGGCATGGATCGAGACGAACAGCGACGCGCCGGCATCGCGGGCGATCTTCACCCTATCGCCAAGCGCCACGAAGACGTCGCTGTCACGCGTCATGATCACCTTGTAACGGCCGCTGTTGCGCAGCTTGCCAGCAAGCTCCCGGGCGAACGCGAACACGATATTTTTCTCGACCAGCCCACGGACCATTGCGCCGCTATCGATACCGCCGTGACCCGGGTCGATGACGACGATCGGCAATGCGCTCGATGCGACCGCCTGAGGAATCGGCGCGGTTGGCGTATCCCTCTCGGCGGCCTGCGGGTCACGCCGCGCCTCAGCTATGAACGCTCCCCGCTCGGTTTTGGCGAGGGCGACGATCAGATGGATGCCGTTGGCATCGGCCACGGTCTCGGCGCGCACAATTCGGGCCTGCCCGGCAAGATCAATGACGATTCGCGATTTGCCGGGCTCGAAAAGGCCGAAGCGGTAGGAAGTCACCATGCCGCCAAGCTTAAGAGTCGGCTCATGGCGATGACGCACCTTGCCATGGCTGGCTTCGCCGGTCGGGCCGGCAAAGACGACTTGCGGCAGTTCGACGACGATACGGTCAGGCGCTGCCAGTACAAACGACGTGGCGTGGACCGGAGCCGAAAGGGCGAAGCTCAATTGCGCCCGGTCGACGCCGTTATCGAGCCGTGGAACGCCGGCATAGACCGGCCCGGAGGGCTGGTTTTGGGCGCTGGCGCCAGCGACCTGCCGCAAGCCAACGATTCCAGTGGTTTGCGCCGAAGCGGCCTGCCCCGCAAGCGACAGCCCCGTGGCGAGCCACGAGGAGGCCAGTGCGGCAAATACCCGGCGTTTCTGGAGTCCAGCCAAATTCAGGCTCATGGCAAAGGTTAACCTCGGACGGCCCCCGGCCGCGCCTCTAGCGTGGACTCAGAATGAAACCCCGCGGTTAACGATGCCTCACCATGGCAGAATTGAAGCTTGGCCACAGTCACGCACAGGCAACAGGATTCAGGAAACTTGCCAAAAGGCGATACAACCAGATACAAAAGGCTGTTCGTGTCTGGTGCATCGTGAATCGCCCTGGACATTTGCGGGTCCGGCAGTCCGCCCCACGGTGCGGGCCGGAAAGTAAGCGCGTCGAATGGCGCCGATTTTCATCGTCTCCCGCGAACGAACGCAGTTTTTCGATGGCCCGCGTCAGCGCGGCCGATGCGCAGGTAACGATAAACATGGTCTGCCCTTCGAGGGGATCACTTCGGACCACCAAAATGACAATTGGCAGCTCGCGTCCCCGAGTTCGGGCGTTGGCGGGTGTTTGCGTTCCGGCGCCGCGTCGGGATCGATCCATGGATCGGGCACGGCGTGTCGACAAGTTCGGGCTCACAGACCGAGCCTCGCTTCCCTACTCTCACCCTTTGCGTCTGGCGCCAAATGCGCCGCCCCGCCGTGCCCTAGTCTCGTTCGCGAGATTCAGCGGCGGCAGCGGCGTCCTGCGCGCCACGCCCTCACGAGTTCCACATGCCCAACAAAATGCTTATCGATGCTTCGCATCCCGAGGAGACCCGGGTTGTCGTCACACGCGGCCATCGTGTCGAGGAATTTGATTTCGAATCGGCCGACAAGAAACAACTTCGCGGCAATATCTATTTAGCGAAGGTCACCCGCGTCGAACCTTCGCTGCAAGCGGCTTTCGTCGATTACGGCGGCAACCGGCACGGCTTTCTCGCCTTTTCCGAGATTCATCCGGATTATTACCAGATCCCGGTCTCCGACCGGCAGGAGCTTCTCGAAGAAGATGCTCATGCCCATCTCGAGGAAGAGGAAAATCATCGCCCACGCCGCAGCCGCCGGCATCAACGTGCCGAAAAGCGCCGTGGCGACGACGAAAGATTGGCGGACTCCGCGCCCGCAGCACTCGAAGAGAACGCCTCGGCGCCCGGCGATTTCGCCGAGGCGCAGGTCGCAGGATTCGAACCTGCTGCATCCCATGAAGATCACAATGAAGATCACAGCGCGGACGAAGCCCCAAACCTAGAGGCCGCCGCAGTTCGTGTCATCGAAATCGAAGCTGCTATCGTGCCGAACGACGCGGCCGAAGCCGCGCACGATGCCGCAGACGGCGAAGACAACGCGCCGCATGTGCTGGTCGCCGACCCGGCCGGATTTGCCATCGTCGACGACGCGCCACCGGCACATGAAAAGACCGTTGAGGGCGAAGTCGAGGCGCGCGAGCGCGATGTGCCCGCACCGGCGGAACATTCCGAGGATGACGAGGACGAAGACGACGAGGAAGAAGAGCACGTCGAACAGCTCGGTGGCGACGCGATGGAAGAAGTTCCGCAGCGAATGCACCGCTCGCGGCGCCAATATAAAATCCAGGAAGTGATCAAGCGCCGTCAGGTGCTGCTCGTTCAGGTGGTCAAGGAAGAACGCGGCAATAAAGGCGCGGCGCTGACGACCTATCTGTCGCTTGCCGGCCGTTATTCAGTGCTGATGCCAAACACCGCGCGCGGTGGCGGCATTTCCCGCAAAATCACCGACGCGGGTGACCGCCAGCGGTTGAAGTCGATCGCCCAGGACCTCGAAGTGCCGGAAGGCATGGGCGTGATCCTGCGCACGGCCGGCGCTTCGCGCACCAAAGCAGAGGTGAAGCGCGATTTTGAATATCTCCTGCGCATGTGGGAGACCGTGCGCGAGATGACATTGAAGTCGTCAGCGCCGACGCTCGTCTATGAGGAAGGTTCGCTGATCAAGCGCTCCATCCGCGATCTCTACAACAAGGACATCGACGAGGTGACCGTCGCCGGTGAGCCGGGTTATCGCGAGGCGAAGGACTTCATGCGCATGCTCATGCCGAGCCATGCGAAGAACGTTCACCTTTATCGCGATCCGCAGCCGATCTTCGCCAAATCCGGCGTCGAAGCTCAGCTCGACGCGATGTTCACCAATCACGTCACGCTGAAGTCCGGCGGCTATCTGGTCATCAACCAGACCGAGGCGCTTGTCGCGATCGACGTGAACTCAGGCCGCGCAACGCGCGAGCATGACATCGAAGACACCGCGACACGCACCAATCTCGAAGCCGCCGACGAAATCGCCCGGCAGCTTCGCCTGCGCGACCTTGCCGGCCTCATCGTTGTCGATTTCATCGACATGGAAGAAAACCGCAACAATCGCTCGGTCGAGCGGCGGATGAAGGAAGCGCTCAAGAACGATCGAGCGCGCATCCAGATCGGCCGCATCTCGCATTTCGGTCTGCTCGAAATGTCGCGTCAGCGGATCAGGACCGGCGTGCTCGAAGGTTCGACGATCATCTGTCCACATTGCGCCGGCGTCGGCACGGTGCGCTCGACCTCGTCGATCGCGCTGCATGTTCTGCGCTTGCTTGAAGACGCATTGATCAAAAGCGCCTCGCACAACATCACCGTGCGGACGCGGACCGAAGTCGCGCTTTACATTCTCAATCAGAAGCGCGCCAATCTGCGTGACCTCGAGCGCCGCTTCGGCGTCGCGATCACCATTGCGGCCGACGATTCACTGATCGGCGCCGCCTACCACACGATGGAGCGCGGCGAACCGGCGGTCGGCGTTCCCGAATTGCCGCACGCTGCGCCAGCGCTTGAAATGCCGGAAGAGGAAGAGGATCTCGACGTCTCGGAGACCGAAGACGGCGAGGCTGAAGATCAGACGGCGGGCGAAGCCGGAACCGACGACGAGGAAGGCGCCAGACGCAAACGCCGGCGCCGGCGTCGGCGCGGCCGTGGCAGCGATCGCGAAGCTTCAGGCATACAGCCTGGCGCGCCGCAGCCTTCAGACGACGCCCTCGCCTATGTCGCGGCCATCGATGGCATTCCAGAAACAGCGCGCGCCGAGTCCGAAGATGGCGAGAGCGACGCTGAAGACACGGTAAACGAAGACGGCGAGAGCAAACTTATGCCGGCCCGCGATGAGCGGCCGCGTCGGCGTCGCTCACGCCGGCGGGGTCGTGGCGGTGGCGAGACTCGCGAGCCGCAATCGGCCGAGGCCGCTGATGGCGAGACCTCAGAAGGTGAGGTTTCGGAAGGCGAGGCTTCTGGAGGTTTGGAGATCGTCGAGCGTGAGGATCTTTTCGCGCTCGAAGCTCCGCCGGAGCTAGCTGCGTCGCATGAGCATGCGCCGCGGCACGTCGAGCCCGAAGCCCCGGCCCCGGTCGCGCATTATTACGAGCCTTCGGTTGTGACGCCGGCAGCCGAACCGGAATCGATCGCCGCTGAGCCGGAGCCGGTCGCGGCCGAGCCGGACCCTAATCGGCCGAAACGCAGCGGCTGGTGGCAACGCGCCAAGGCAAGCCTCGGCAGTTAATCCGACAAGCTTGAACGAAAGTTCAAACGGCGTCGCTCCTTGAGCGGCGCCGTTTTCGCAATTGCGAACGGAATACGGAACTCACGAAATCGCCGCGCATTCATCGCCGGAAGGAGAAGCGATGAAAGCTCCAGCAAGCCTGCCCTGGTGGATTCGTGATCTCGGACATTATCTGCCCAGCTGGCTCGTCAGCACTCTCGTGCTCGTGGCTGCGGCTGCGCTCGCGCTCATATTCCATCGGACCATCCTGCGGGTGATCCGGCGCTTTATCGGCCCCGACCACGTTTTCATTCAATCGCTCATCTCGCGCGTATTCGGCGCAACGCGCTTTGCGCTGGTCCTCGCGGCGGTCGCCCTCGTCTTGCCCATCGTGCCGCTCTCGGGCGCGACAACGCTGTTGATCGCGCAGGCGCTCGCCATTTGTTTCACGTTGCTGATCGGGTGGGCATCCCTGATGGCGATCGAGCTTGCCGGGGATTTCTATATTGGCCGGTTCAAGATCGACCTCGCCGACAATCTGCTGGCGCGCAAACATGTGACGCAGGTCCGCGTGCTGCGCCGCGCGGCGGAAACCGTGGTCATGATGATCACCATTGCGGTCGCCCTAATGAGCATCCCGCAAGTACGCCAATTCGGCGTCAGCCTGATTGCGTCAGCTGGCGCCGCCGGTATCATCGTCGGTCTCGCCGCGCGGCCTGTTCTCACCAATCTCATTGCCGGCGTGCAGATTGCGATCACTCAGCCAATCCGCATCGGCGATGCCGTCGTTGTCGAGAACGAATGGGGATGGATCGAGGAAATTACCGGCACTTATATCGTCATCCAAATCTGGGATTGGCGACGGATGATTGTGCCGCTGTCGTATTTTCTGCAAACGCCCTTCCAGAATTGGACGCGCATGTCGTCCGAACTCATCGGCAGCGTCATGTTCTGGGTGGACTACACCACGCCAGTCGAGGCTTTGCGCCAGAAGCTCAGCGAGATCGTCGAGAATTCAAAATTATGGGATCGGCGTGTCGTCAATCTGCAGGTTTCGGACGTTTCCGAAAACGCCATGCAGATTCGTGCCCTGGCGAGCGCCCGAAATTCGCAAGATGTGTGGGACCTGCGCTGCGAAATGCGCGAAAAACTGATCGCATTTATGCAGGAAAGCTATCCGGCCTCCCTGCCCAAACAGCGCGCCGAGGTGCAAGGCTTTGACGAGCTTTCTCGGCGGCCCGCAAATCCGCCGCCGCGGGCCGCGAATGGCCATAAGGCGGTCGCCAATTAGCCGAATTGAAAGCCTGAAATTGGCTTGCCGACAATATGGTCATGATAGGTGCGTCGCCCTTGTGCATCGCCAGCGGCGCCGACAACGACATGCAACGGCAGCAAATGTTCGGCCTCCGGATGGCTCGACGCGGCGCCGGGCGCGCTTGCCCATTCCACCAGCCGGCGCTCGCGTACAGGGGCCGACACGCCCAGCGTTTCGTCGAGCCAGGTATCAAACGCCGCGGCCTCGGCATCACCGCGCCCCGAAAAGAAATTCTTCAGATTGTGATAGCTCATGCCGCTGCCAACGATGAGCACATCCTCATGCCGCAGCGGGGCAAGGGTGCGGCCCATCGCAAGATGTGTCGCCGGATCGAGATCCTTTTGTAAGGAAAGCTGCATGACCGGCACATCAGCCTCCGGCCACATCACCTTGAACGGTATGAAGACGCCATGGTCCCAACCGCGTGCGGTTTCTGCAGCGGGTTCAAAACCGCCGATGCGCAAAAGCTCGCCGACACGTGCTGCAAGCTCCGGTGCACCCGGCGCGGGCCACGTCAACTGATAGGTGTGTTCGGGAAAATTATAATAATCAAAGAGAAGCCCCGGATGGGCACCAGCCTGTACCGTGGGCACAGATTCAAGCCAATGGCCTGAGACGACAAGAACGGCTTTCGGGCGGCGCCCAAGAGCGTCAGGGATACCGCGCAAATAAGCGCCCATTCTCGTCCAGAGCTGCTGCGGATCGTCCATGAAGAAACACGGACCGCCACCGTGGGGAATGAATAGTGTCGGCCAAGGCGCCGATGAGATTGTCATTGACGCGATATGGGCGCGAGCGGTGGCTTCGCAAGGCCTACAGCGATCAAGTGCCTTCGACTGCCTCGGCGACAAGCCATTGATGCCAATCGTGCGACGAGCCGTAAAAGGCGTTGCGGTCGACATAGCCGCGAATGCCCGGCACATGCCCCTGTGCCGTGTGCTGCCAGAAATTCCAATGCCGTCCGGCATACTTGACGTCCGGATAGCATTTCACGCTGCGCACCCACATCGGATATTCCATGAATGCGCCGTCGGCGAGAACATCGCGATAAAAATCGACCGACGTGTAAATGATCGGCTGCTTGCCGTAGGCGTGCTGCATCGCGTCGAGAATGGTTTTCATCATCGCCCGCGCAGCTTCGGGCGGGACATGATGTGGACACGTCAGAGACGCCGGGTTCCATTCGACATCAAGCACTGGCGGAAGCGCCTGCGGATCGTTCGGCACGTTTTGCAGGAACCAGGCCGCCTGTTCCTCAGCCGGGCGACACCAATAGGCGAAATGGTAGGCACCCCGCGGTACCCCTGCCGCCTTCGACGCCATCCAATTCGCACCGAATTTTTCGTCGACGCGGTCGCCACCCTCGGTCGCCTTGATCCAGGCAAAACGTACGCCGGATTCGCGCACGGAATTCCAGTCGATGTCGCCCTGATAGCGGGAAACGTCGATGCCATGAATCTCGAAATCGGCGGCGGTCGGATAGACTTCGCTGTCAGGCACCGAGCCCGAACAACCGGCGAGCAGAAGCGTACCACACAGGCAAAGAAAGACTCTCAGGGCCGACAGCCTAAAACTGTCGCTCCCCCACCGGCGGGACGCCGGAATTCGAGCCCTCGGCACAGCAAGACGTCGGATCATTCGATTGATTTATCCGATGCCGGGTAACGACCCGTTAATGCGCGATGCCCCTCGCACGCGTGGCGACGCGCAAACCCTTCTACCGCTTGCCTTTATGGCCTGCGCTTGCGGCAATGAAAAGGCAAAGCCACGGTTAAAAATCCGATAATTCACACCGAGGCTCAAGCGTAGCTTAAGCCTCGACAAGTGTCGGCTCCTTCGCCGCCTCAAGTCGGTGCAAATCGGGCGGCGTCGCCTCGCCGGCCAGCGCAGCCAGCGCCGCATCGAGCCCGAGACTCACCTGATCCTGCGTGCCGAGACGGCGGATGGAGACCGTGCGCTCTTCCGCCTCCCGCTTGCCGACGACAAGCAGCACCGGAATTTTGGCCAGCGAATGCTCGCGCACCTTGTAGTTGATCTTCTCGTTGCGCAGGTCGAATTCGGCGCGCAGGCCTAATTTGCGCGCCGCCGTGACGACATCATAGGCGTAATCGTCCGCGTCCTGCGTGATGGTCGCGACCACGATCTGCAAAGGCGACAACCACAGGGGCAGATGGCCGGCGTAATGCTCAATCAGAATGCCGGTGAACCGCTCCAACGAGCCAAAGCTAGCGCGGTGAATCATGACCGGCGTTTTCTTCTCGCTGTCGGCGCCGATGTAGAAAGCGCCGAAACGGCCGGGCAGATTGAAATCAACCTGCGTCGTGCCGCATTGCCATTCACGGCCGATCGCATCGCGCAATGTATATTCCAGCTTCGGCCCATAGAATGCGCCTTCGCCGGGGCTGATCTCGGTCTTCAGGCCGCGCGATGCCAGCACGTCGAGCACCTGCTGCAACGCGGCCTCAGCCTTGTCCCACGCCTCATCCGAGCCGACACGCTTGTCCGGCCGCGTCGAGAGTTTCACGACGACATCGCTGAACCCGAAATCACTGTAGATCGACAGAATGAGATCGTTGATCTTCAGCGCCTCGTCCATGATCTGATCTTCGGTGCAGAAAATATGCGCATCGTCCTGCGTGAACGCGCGCACGCGCATGATGCCGTGAATGGCACCCGACGGCTCGTAGCGATGCACGATGCCGAATTCGGCGATTTTCAATGGCAGATCGCGATAGGATTTCAGACCGTTCTTGAAAATCTGCACATGGCCAGGGCAATTCATCGGCTTCAACGCGAAGACGCGTTCGTCCTCGGTGATCGTCGTGAACATGTTCTCGCGATAGGTCTGCCAGTGGCCTGAGGTCTCCCACAGCGCACGGTCAAGCACCTGCGGCGTGTTGACCTCGACATAGCCCTCCACTTCCTGGCGGCGCCGCATATATGCGATCAGCGTCTGGAACAGCGTCCAGCCCTTGGGATGCCAGAAGACCGTGCCCGGCCCTTCCTCCTGGAAATGGAACAGGTCCATTTCGCGGCCAAGGCGGCGATGGTCGCGCTTCTCCGCTTCTTCGATCTGCTTCAGGTAAGCATCGAGTTCAGCCTGTTTGGCGAAGGCGGCCGCATAGATGCGCGAGAGCATCGGCTTGTTCGAATCGCCGCGCCAATAGGCGCCTGCAACCTTCATCAGCTTGAACGCCGAGCCGATCTTTCCGGTCGATGTCATATGCGGGCCGCGGCAGAGATCGAGCCACTCGCCCTGCTTGTAGATTTTCAGATCCTGGTCAGCCGGGATCGCATCGACGAGTTCGACCTTGAAGGCTTCGCCATGCTCTTCGAACCAGGCCTTCGCCTGATCGCGCGTCCAGACTTCCTTGGTGAAAGGTTTGTCCTTGGCGATGATCTCCGCCATCTTCTTCTCGATGGCCGGAAAATCCTCGGGCGTGAACGGCGCGTTGCGGAAAAAATCGTAGTAGAAGCCGTTCTCGATGACCGGACCGATCGTCACCTGCGTGCCGGGATAGAGCGACTGCACCGCCTCGGCCAGCACATGCGCGGCATCGTGGCGGATCAGCTCGAGCGCGCGGGGGTCATCGCGGTCGATGAACTCGATCTTGGCATCGTGTTCGATGGGATCGGCGAGATCGGTGACTTTGCCATCGAGCGCCATGGCGATTGTGCGCTTGGCAAGTGACGGCGAAATGCCCTTGGCGATGTCGCTGCCGCGAATACCGGCGGGAAACTGGCGCGCGGCGCCATCGGGAAACGTCACGGAAATCATGGTCTTCCTTTCGCTCACTCGCCGATACCAATCGGCGTAAGCACGAGAATTATATTGGACGCGCGCCCTTGCGGCGCAATGGTCGCATGTCGGCCCCTGGTCCGCGGGGAGGCTGTGTCAGACTCGGCTTATCGTGTCAACGACAGGGAGGTGTGCCGGTTGAGGCTTGCGGTTAACGGCCCCGCCAGTTTCCCGAGCATCGGACGGCGACGAGGTAACCATTCTGTGATAGATCGGTGGATACCTTAACGAATTAAGTCACCGCATATTAAGTAACCACATCATATAGTTAGCCACTCGATCAGGATTGCGGAATGTCTGGTAGCGTGGTTGTGCGGGAACACCTAGAGCTTAACGAGCGGAGCCCGCGACCGCGTCCAAGGTGGTGGGCTTGGTTAGGAATCTTAAGCTCGGCAGCTCTGTTCGGTGCATTTTGCATTTGGGTCTATACAGCGGTCAGAACAAACGACGGTGCGCGCTGTCAGCAGACTGCGGCCGCCGCGGATGCCGATACGATGCCCCGGATGATTTCCAATCTGACAGCTCTACGGCGTCGGACAACGGTCGCGTATGCCTCGTTCGGCGGGATATGGTCGCGCGCTGATCTGGCAGACTGCAGTAGATCACGCGCCTGAACAGCTCCGGCAGATCAAGGCAGCAAAATGGTCGGAGTGGCGGGTTCGAACACGATTCCTTGTTCCCCCAGACTCGGTGTCATACCCCCTTTGCCAGCAGACCTGTGCGGGACTTTGCGAGGGACTTTTTTCCCGCCGACGCCGTTTGTTCCATCGTAGCGGCAACCTCTTAGGCAAAGGAATGCATGTAACACATGGTTGTCCTGATATCAGAGCGATGTAGCAGTTCGCGCAGGGCCGGAAGTCCTTGGTTTCGCGGAAAAATATGTTGCGAGATCATCCGGGCGCGATGTAAGCCGCTCTGGATTTCACATATATCTCTTGGCGTGCAGTGAACGAATGAATACCTTGCTGCAATGACGCCAAATTTCTACGCAAAATATGTTTCTTTGCGCGATTGCTCTCGACCAAGATTGAGAGAACGTCAGCTCCGTGCATAATTTCGATGAACAGAAATTGTAGAGCCTGCGACGTCAGATTGATTACGATTCTCGAATCGATTCGGTTTGCGCGTCAGGTATTTGCGAAAAACGGGCTTTGACGATGGGGCTTGATCCCGACCAACTGGCGAAAGCCGCCGACGCGTTTTTGAAATCGGGCTTTAACCGGCCGACTATGATTGAGCTCGCGGTCGCCTGCGGTTTCTCGCGCCGCGCGCTCTATTACCATTACAGAAACAAGGAAGAGCTTTTTCGCGACGTTATTCGTTATCAGAACGAACGCGCGATGTATGCCGGCTGGACCGCCGGCATAAGCGCACTCATGGAAGGCGAGAGCGCAGTCGACGTGATCACGGCATTCCTCGACACACGATTTGGCGCGACCCGCCGATCCGCTGCCAACTCACCCTACGCTCTTGAATTGGCGGATTCAGTCTTTCGCCTTTGCGATGATATTATCATCGAGTTGCAGGTACGGCTGCAGGAGGACCTCGTCAGAATGCTCGAGACGCTACAGACGGCGGGCAAATTGACAATCCTGTCCGATATGAACAAGGACGAATTGGCGGCGATGCTGGCGGCGGCCGTTCGCGGCGTGAACCAAACGCGTCCGCACTTGAAGGATGTTGAATTTCAGCCGCGATATCATGCGATCATCAAAGCCATATTGCGCGGATCAGCCAAAATGCCCGCGAAGGATCGCCGGCGACTTGAAGGCGCTACCTCCGATATCCAAAGCTGAGCACGCATGACAAAGATGTGCTGCCGCGCGGCGCGCGTTGCAGGCTGCCCGCTCAGCTCCAGTGTGTAATGAGCGCAGGAACCCCGTCACAACGCAATTGTACGATTGGTCAGACGACGCAAGTTCAAAATCAACCGTTTTCACACGTCCTCGTCGCGAAGCCGGTGAAAGGCCATCCGACGAATCTTCTCGTTCAGCTGCCGGTCAACATCTTGATCGCAGGCAACGTCCGCGTTGAAACGAATGATAAAGATATTGGGATCGCGGCACCCTTCGACGTCTGCATTCCTGCGGGCTGCATTGCCAAATTCGAGATTAAAGAATCGCTTCTGCAGAAATTCCGAGGCAATGCCGGGAGCACGACCGGCAGGATCATATTTCGGGACGCGAGCGGCCGTGCAGTGGCCATTCCGCTGTCGTCCAAAGGCTTCGGCCAAGCTTACGAAGCCTTGGCCAAGCTGTGATGATGATGTGAGTTGAGTGGTCGGAGTGGCGGGATTCGAACCCACGACCCCTTGTCCCCCAGACAAGTGCGCTAACCGGGCTGCGCTACACTCCGACTGCGGCTCTTATAGAGAAACGCCGAGACCGCTGCAACGCGCATCCGGCCCGAAAGCCGGGCTTCCCCTAAAAGAAAAACCCCACGTGCGGACAAGGGGATAAGCAAGATGTCGCTTATTGGGCGTTGGCCGGCCGGCGGGCGTTGCCGAGCAGCCGCTCGCATTCGTTCAATTCGGCCAGGAGCGTCTCGAGCACCTTGTAATCGGCCGGTCCAAGCGCTGCGTGTGCGCCTGCGCCCAATCCGGCGAAGGACTCGTCCGCCTCACCAAAGGCGAAATCGGGTTCTGGTTCCTCGTGCAGCGCGTCCGGCCGGCGCGGCGCGGTTGCAGTTGCGCCCTGCATTGCGATGTCGAGCGGCATTTCCTCTGGCGGCACCATCTCGGCCCCGCCCTGCCAAGCCGTGACAACGCCGCGCACGCCCTGCTCTTTGAGAATTTTCTGCACGCCCTTGATCGTGTAGCCCTCGCCGTAGAGAAGCTGGCGAATGGCGCGCAGAAGTTCGATGTCTTCGCGGCGATAGTAGCGTCGGCCGCCGCCGCGCTTCAGCGGGCGAATTTGGGTGAAACGCGATTCCCAGAACCGGAGGACATGCTGCGGCAAATCGAGATCGCTCGCGACCTCGCTGATGGTCCTGAATGCGTCTGCTGTTTTTTCCATTGTTCCGCGGCTCCGATCCCGGCAGCATCCCCGCTCTGATCTAACGCAAGGAACAATGCCAGCGCGTTTCGGCAAAAACGCCGAACATCGCAGCGCCGCAAATCACATGGCGCTCGGCGAATCAGACTACTCGGAATCGGGCTCGGCGTGAACGCCGTTAATCTGCGCTTTCAGCAGATTTGACGATTTGAAGATGAGAACGCGCCGCTCCTTGATCGGCACTTCGACGCCGGTCTTGGGATTACGGCCGACGCGCTGGCCCTTGTGGCGCACGCTGAACGATCCGAACGACGAAAGCCGAACCCCTTCGCCAGCGATCAATCGATCAGTGATTTCGTCGAGCACTTGCTCGACAAGCGCCGCGGATTCTTTGCGCGACAAACCGACCTGCTGATAGACGGCTTCGGCGAGATTGACGCGCGTCACAGTGCGAGCGCCGTCCTCACCTTTTGCAGCGGCGATTACGCCGGACAAATCGTCCGCGCGTGAAACCGATGTCGACAATTCACTTTTGACCATCTTGGGACTCGATGATTTCTGAATGCGATGACTTGGCAGCGAAGGCCGTAATCTTGGTCTCCGGACAATCGCCCGAGCTCAATGAAAACGAAAGGGGCGCCAAAAAAACGTGCGCCTCGGCGAGCAAAATTCTCCTGAACATTTGATCAGCCCCGCAGTCCCCTTCCCCGCATCGCAAATGGATTAAGCTCTTTGCTTGCCTTGAACTTTGGCGCAAAACATACGTCAGCACAATAGACAGAAACATTTGCCCTGCAAATACTATACGGACAAATGCTGAGGTTGTTGCAAAGCGGCAGCAGCTACCAGCGAAGAAGTACCGCGCCCCAGGTAAAACCGCCGCCCATCGCTTCGAGCATCACAAGATCACCCTGCTTGATGCGGCCGTCGTCGCGCGCCGTCGTCAGCGCCAGCGGCACCGACGCCGCCGACGTATTGCCATGAAAGGCGACGGTCTTCACGACTTTTTGCGGAGCAATTTTGAGCTTCTCCGCCGACGCGTCGATGATACGGGCGTTGGCCTGATGCGGCACGAACCAGTCAAGCTGCTCGCCGTTCGTCCCGGTCGCAGCAAAGGCGGCGTCGACCACATCAGTAATCATCGTTACGGCTAGCTTGAAAACTTCCCGCCCTTCCATGCGCACATGGCCGGCTGTTCCGGTCGATGATGGCCCGCCGTCGGTATAAAGTTTCGAAAGGTGCCGGCCATCGGACCGCAGATGCGCGGTCAGGACACCGCGATCGGTGCTCGTTCCTTCGCCCGACCGCGCTTCAAGGATCATTGCCGCAGCGCCGTCGCCGAACAGTACGCAGGTGCCGCGGTCCTTCCAATCGAGCAGCCGCGAAAACGTCTCGGCGCCGATGACGAGCGCCCTTTTGTGCGACCCCGAAGTCAAGAACTTGTCTGCCGTCGTCAGCGCGAAAATGAACCCTGAACATACGGCCTGGAGGTCGAACGCGACGCCGCCGGTCATGCCGATCGCCGCCTGAACCTGCGTTGCAACGGCGGGAAAGGTATAGTCCGGCGTCGCCGTTGCGACGATGACGAGATCGATATCCTCGCCCTTGAGGCCCGCATCGGCAAGCGCAGCGCGCGCCGCATGTGTCGCGAGTGTCGAGGTGCGCTCATCCTCCGCCGCGATATGACGCATTTTGATGCCGGTGCGCTGCGTGATCCACTCATCGCTCGTGTCGAGCATCTTCTCGAGATCCGCGTTGCTCAAAATCCGCTTTGGAAGATACGACCCCAGGCCAGCGACAACGGAGCGGAGAACGGCATTTTGCGGTCGGGTCAAAGATATTTGTCCTGTTTCAAACAACGTGACGGTCGCCTTAGAGCATTTTCCGCCGCGACAGAAGTCCGAACTACCTCCCAAAAGTGGCGATCAAGCCGGCTTAGGCTTCGGCTTCCGGATCGGCGGTCGCCACCACCGCAGGCACGTCACGCTCGGAGAGAGAATTCTGGATCTTGCGCAGAAACTGGTCGCGGACCAATCCGTGGCCGATTTCCAGTGCCCGCGCGGTGCCGACCGCGTCGGAGCCGCCGTGGCTCTTGATCACCACGCCTTCGAGGCCGAGCAGGATACCGCCGTTGACGCGGCGCGGGTCCATCTTGTTCGACAGCGAACGGAACGCCTGCCGTGCCAGCAAATAGCCGAGCTTCGAGGCGAAACTGCCGCGCAGCGCCTCGCGCAAATAGGCGCTGATCTGCTTGGCCGTCCCCTCCGCCGTCTTGAGCGCAATATTGCCGGCAAAGCCTTCGGTCACGACCACATCGACGCTGCCTTTGCCAATGTCGTCGCCTTCGACAAAGCCGCGATAGTCGAAATCGGTCGAATTGAGTTCGCGCAGGATCCGCGAGGCGGCCTTCACTTCCTCGATCCCTTTAACTTCCTCGACGCCAATGTTGAGCAACCCTACGGTCGGGCGTGGTGACGAAAAGACGATCCGCGCCATCGCGGAGCCCATGATCGCCAGATCGACAAGATGCTGGGCATCGGCGCCGATCGAGGCGCCGACGTCGAGCACGATCGATTCCCCTCGCAGCGTCGGCCAAAGCACGGCAATGGCCGGCCGGTCGATCGCTGGAATCATGTGCAGGCAAATCTTCGCCATCGCCATGAGCGCGCCGGTGTTGCCCGCGGAAAAGGCGGCATCGGCCTCGCCCCTTTTGACAGCCTCAAGCGCCTGCCACATCGAAGAGGTGCGCCGGCCATTACGCAACGCCTGGCTGGGCTTGTCTTCCATACGGATTTCGACATCCGTGTGCCGCACGCTCGAGACGCTGGCCAGCCGCGGATTGGCCGCAAGCAGAGGTTTCAACCGCGTCTGATCGCCGAAAAACGTGAAACTGAGGTCGGCGTGCTGGGTCAGCGCAAGCGCGGCGCCGGGTAGGATCACCTCCGGGCCGTGGTCACCGCCCATGGCATCAATGGCGATGCGCACCGTTTGCGTCATGAAAGCTCCCTAGAGCGGGATGCGAAAAAGTGGGTACCGGTTTTTCGCATGAATCCCGCTCTAAATTATTAGAATCGATCACGTTCATGGTTTTCGATCATTCAAATTGCTCAACTTGGGCAAGCCCGAATTGGGTCGATCCAAAACCATCGTGATCTAGCCCGGCCGGACCGCCAAGCTGCGGCCTGATCCGCTAAGGCAAAGCGCCCCGCCCGGCAAGCGCGGCCAGATCAAGATTGATCGGTGAGCTTCTTGAGCGCATCGAACGGCCGCTCTATCACATCGTGCGGATCGGTCACAGGCGCGAACTCTGCCCCCGGCCTGCGCGGATAGGGGTCGAGGCCAAGCGCAAGAAATTCCGCCGCCAGCGCGCCAAGGTCGATCGCGTCGTCCTCGATCGGATCTGGCGGGTCGCGATCGCCCGATTGGGCGCCGAGCAGAATATCGGCCTGGGTGGAGGCCTGCGCCGCAGCCGGAGCTTCGGCGAAATCGACATCGACCTCCTCGGCAAGATCGCTGTCGAAAGGCTCCAGCGTCAGAACACAGATCTGCGTGATCTTTGCCCGCACGGTGCCGGTGACATTGAAGCTGGAAAGCCCCTGGCGAGCGACATGGAAGTCCGCATCGAGCGCCGCAAGGCCGACAAGGCCGTCGGCCTTTGCCAATGCCTGCCGCGTGGGTGCATCGGCGCTCAGCGTCACGTCGAGGCCCTGCTCCGGCACTTCATCCACAAGAATGAGATGCGAAAAAATCTTCGGCGGCGGGGCGTAGGAATCGGCTTTACTCATTACACACCTCACGGAAGTTCGCAGCGGCCTTGACCCGAAATATAGGTCCTTTGAGAAAATCTGCGAGTGACATTTGCGCCAGGGCTTCATCGGATCGCTCAGCGTAGCAAGCAAGGCGCTCGCCGCCTCGCGCCTCGGCGAAGACGTTGCGCGAGAGAGCCGCAGCCAGGGCCGTATGCTGCGCCATGCCCGGCTGCCCGAGCGCTTCATTGTAAGCGTTGGCGCGGCCTAAAAATGCCTCGGCAAGATCACGCATCCGCCGCGGGACGCCAGTGTCGCCGATGCCCATTTCGCGCAAGCCGATGTCGAAATGGCGAAAGATGGCATCGGCAAGATCTTGCGCAATCTCGGGTCCTGGCGGCGGCAATTGCTTCAGACGCCGCAGCGCCAATGCAGCGTGCAAAGCAATCGATTCGAAGCGCCCATCGATCGTGTCGGCAATGCCGTAATCCGTGAACAAAACCGGGTCGCGCGCGGCGGCGACAACGTCGGCATGCAGCCGCTCGATGACACTTGCATTGCGTTTGCCCCGGAAAAGCCCAAAAATCATGACTTTAGATTCCATATCGCGGCTTGAGCGGGGCGAGTTGCGACCTTGATTTCCGCATATTAGAAACGATCGGATTATACGCGTTTTGGTCGAATCGACCAAAACGCGCCGTAATCTAAGGGGCCGGAGTTTCCACGAATGACTTTTGCAGATGCGGCCGTAAGAGAAGAACCGACGGCCGCTCAAAAGCGCAGAATAAAGCTCTTGAGTCTTGCTCTCCGGCTCGGACTTTGCGGTGCCATGGCCACCGGCCTCGCCGGCTGTCTCGGTTACGATGGCGATATTGTCCACGGCTATCAGCTCGATCCCACGCTACTCAATCAGGTCAAGACCGGCTCGTCGGCTGAGCAAGTGCTCGTCGTGATGGGCACGCCATCGACGACGTCGACCGTCGGCGGCAGCGCCTGGTATTACATCACCCAGAAATCCGACCGGCAATATGCCTTTCAGGATCAGAGCATCACCGACCAGCACGTCCTGGCGATCTATTTCGACAAGGACAAGAAGGTCACGCGCGTCGCCAATTACGGTCTGAAGGACGGAAAAATCTTCGATTTCGTGTCGCAGACGACGCCAACCGGCGGTGCGGATTCGAGCGTATTAAACGGCATGTTCAAATCGCTGTTGCGGTTTAACTAAACACCGATCGATGAGATGGCCGGATCGCTCCGGCCATCTTCGCTTGGGTTTTAGTGCGCAAGGATCGCAAGCAAGAGCAACGCAACGATATTGGTGATCTTGATTGCCGGATTAACCGCCGGGCCAGCCGTATCCTTGTAGGGATCGCCCACCGTGTCGCCCGTCACCGACGCCTTGTGCGCGTCGCTCCCCTTCAGATGTTTCACGCCGTCCTTATCGACGAAACCATCCTCGAAGCTCTTCTTGGCATTATCCCACGCACCGCCGCCGGATGTCATCGAAATGGCGACGAACAGGCCGTTGACGATGACGCCGAGGAGCGAAGCGCCGAGCGCGGCAAATGCCGAGGCCTTCGAACCGGAGATGAGCAGCACGCCGAAATAGACGACGAGCGGCGCCAGCACCGGCAATAGCGACGGGATGATCATTTCCTTGATCGCCGCCTTCGTCAGCATATCGACCGCGCGGCCGTAGTCGGGCCGTTCGGTGCCGGCCATGATGCCGGGCTTCTCACGGAACTGGCGGCGAACCTCCTCGACAACCGAACCGGCGGCGCGGCCGACGGCAGTCATCGCGATGCCGCCGAAGAGATAGGGGATAATGCCGCCGAAGATCAGCCCTGCGACGACGTAAGGATTAGACAGATCGAAGTTGACCGTGCCGATATTCTGGAAATAGGGCACGCCCGTATCGGTAAAATGCTTGATGTCATTCGTATAGGCGGCGAAGAGCACGAGCGCGCCAAGTCCCGCAGAGCCGATCGCATAACCTTTGGTGACCGCCTTGGTCGTGTTGCCGACAGCATCGAGCGCATCGGTCGAATGACGCACCTCTTTCGGCAGGCCAGCCATTTCGGCAATGCCACCGGCGTTGTCGGTCACTGGACCGAAAGCGTCGAGCGCGACGATCATGCCGGCGAGCCCGAGCATCGTCGTCACCGCAATGGCGATGCCGAAGAGTCCGGCCAATTGCGAGGCGATGATGATGCCGGCAACGATCGCCAATGCGGGGAGCGCCGTCGCCTCGAGCGAAACCGCGAGCCCCTGAATGACATTGGTGCCGTGGCCCGTCACAGACGCCTGCGCGATCGAGATCACCGGGCGTTTGCCCGTGCCCGTATAATATTCGGTGATCACGACGATGAGCCCGGTCACAACAAGGCCGAGCAGTCCGCAAATGAAGAGGTCCAGCCCGCTGATCGTTTGTTCATGCACCACCCCGATAGTGCCCCAGCCGACTGAGAATTGCGTCGCGATGGCAAGGCCGACGATCGACAGCAATCCTGTGGCAATCAGACCCTTGTATAGCGCACCCATGATCGAATTGGTCGGGCCGAGTTTGACGAAAAACGTACCTGCGATCGAAGTCACGATGCAGGCCGCGCAGATCGCGAGCGGATAAAACATCGTCGGCACGAGTTGCGGCGTCCCGGCAAAGAAGATCGCGGCGAGCACCATGGTTGCAACGACCGTCACGACATAGGTTTCGAAAAGATCGGCGGCCATGCCGGCGCAATCGCCGACATTGTCGCCGACATTGTCCGCAATGGTTGCCGGATTGCGCGGATCGTCCTCTGGAATACCCGCCTCGACCTTGCCGACGAGATCGGCGCCGACGTCCGCACCTTTGGTGAAGATGCCGCCGCCAAGACGAGCGAAAATGGAGATAAGCGAGGCGCCGAAACTCAGCGCGACAAGCGCATCGACAACTTCACGGGCATCCGGCGCAAGCTTCAACGGCCCGGTCAAAATCCAGAAATAGGACGACACCCCGAGGAGTGCGAGACCGGCCACGAGAAGGCCGGTGACGGCGCCCGCCTTGAACGAAATATCGAGCCCAGCGCTGAGCGATTTCGATGCGGCCTGCGCCGTGCGGACATTGGCGCGCACCGAGACATTCATGCCGATGAAGCCAGCAGCGCCGGAGAGGATCGCGCCAATCAGGAATCCGATTGCGACCGTCCACGACAGCAGGAAACCGAGCACGACGAAGATCACGATCCCGACAATCGCGATGGTCGAATATTGCCGCTTGAGATAGGCCTGCGCGCCCTCGGCGATCGCGGCGGCGATCTCCTGCATTCGCGGCGAACCGGCGTCCGCCTTCAAAAGCTCATTTGCCGTCCAGATTCCATATGCGACGGCCAAGACCCCCGCAGCGATAATGATCCAAAGTGCAAGCATCGATTTCCGCCCTTCGTTTATGATTGCGCTGCCGGATTTTTACCCGGCTTATATTTCGCGCGTTTGATCGGAGGTCATTGCAAAAAGGCAAAGCCGCGGGACGGCCGCCCATTTCTATCGCCCCTATCGGGCGGCGTACCGCCCGGCGCGCAGCTTGATCGAAAGCGCGGCGTTTCGCAATCCTGCGAGCGGACCAAAGGGACGGCTTAAAAGTGAGCGTAGGACAATAACTTGAGAGCCAGCACCTGGCCCGCATTGTCGCGAAAAACAGGTGGATTTGTGCCCGCTGCCACGATGCCAATGCAGTGGATGGGAATTCCAGCCGCCGCCGCGGCTTGTTCAAAGAGAGCAGTCTTCTCCGGCGGCACGGCAGCGAGAATTTCATAATCGTCGCCGCCAGAGAGAAGCGTTTCGATCAGGGCAGGATCCTGCGCCAAAGCTGCCTGTGCCGCCGCCGAAAGCGGAACGTCAGCTATGGCAATTTCCGCCGTTACGCCGCTTACCCGCAGCATCTTGGCCAAATCGCCCGCGAGTCCGTCGGAAATATCCATCGCAGCATGGGCGAAGGCTCGGAGCGCCGCACACAGGCCAAGACGCGGTTGCGGCAGAAGATAGCGCTGGCGCAGAAAGGCCTGCGACTTGGTTTCGAGGCCGCCGATCCAGGCCTGATCAGCCTCAGAGCTCTGCCGGATTTTCAACCCGAGCGCCGAATCCCCAATGGTGCCTGTGACAAAGAGGTGATCACCCGGCTTCGCCGCCCCGCGCGGAACCATCTCCCCCTGAGGCACGGACCCGAGCGCGGTGATCGAGACAGTCAAAGGGCCCGGCGTGCACACCGTGTCGCCGCCAAGCAATGCAATATCGAAATGCGCAGCATCGTCCGCAAGGCCCGAAGCGAAGACTCTGAGCCAATCTTCCTGCCAATCGGCCGGCAGGACCAATCCCAGAAGAAAACCCTTGGGCTCTGCGGCCTTGGCGGCCAGATCGGAGAGGTTCTGGCGCAAGGCCTTGCGGGCGATGGCGTCTGGAGGGTCGTCGGCGAAGAAATGCACGCCCGCGACGAGCAAATCCTTGGTCAGGACGAGTTCCTCGCCCGGCACGCACGCCAGCAGCGCGGCATCGTCCTCAAGCCGCAAGCCACCGGGGCCGGCCAACGGGGCGAAGATCGTCGCGATCAGCTCATCTTCGGACAATCGCGACAGGATGAACCTCCGACAGGTCTAAAACTAGTCTCGCGTAGCATGTTTTATATAGTCTGGACGCCGCGGACCGTGGCCAATTAAGCCGCATGAAGAGAGGGATTAGACATGAATGAGCGGAAAGTCGCTGTCTACTACGCCTGGAGCCGCCCAGGAGAGACCGAAGCGCCGCTCGCCGTCATCGAGGACCGCTTTCCCTCACTTTTCGAAAGCCGCCGGCTCGTCTACCCGCGATTTCATGAGCTGTCGGATCCGGTTCGCTTCGACCAGAGCATCGCCGGCTTTCTGGATCACATCATGAAGGCGAATTTCATCGACTTTGCCGAACAAGCAAGCACCCAGACCGGCCATCCGGTTCTCGAAGTCGAGCGTGTTGCCGACGATGGCACGCAGACCCCGCTGAATCATATTCTCTCCGGAATCGACACGCTCATCATCATCAGTTTCGACTCTTTGCGAACGGAACAGGCGGCCGATGCTGCCGAAGTGAATGCCGTGCGCGCATTTCTCGACGATCCTGACCATCTTGTCTTCGTCTGTCCGCATCACGAGATTGGCGCGGCCGAACATCTTTCCGACGATGATCGGCTCAAGCTTCAGGAGGCGGAATTCCTTCATCACGGCGACCGGACCATTCCGCCGCAGCAACGCTTTGGCGGATTGGCGCGCTCGCTGCTCGCGGGCTTGGGAATTCCGGTCGAAAATCATTTCGGGCTCCGGCCGGCCGCAGCACAAGACGGATCGCCGGCACCGATAGAGATCGAGAGCTCACTTGACCGCCTGAAGATCCTAAACGGCGTCCCGACGTTCAATCTTCACCCGCACCTGCCGCATCTCGAACGTCTGGGCGACGCCAAGGCAAAACTCGACGTGCTCGCCCGCCAACAGATCGATCTGACGGCGCCGCCTCATGCTTTTGTCCAAAGCGGCCATTCGACGTTCGACGCGATGCTGCAATCCCGGCCCGAAACTTTCCCGGGAACGCTTCTCGTCGGAGATACAACCCTTTTCAGCTCCACAGCGGGAGGGCTCGAAAGCCTCCGGCATTTGTGGGCGAACATCGTCGGACGGCCGCGCGCGTCCTAGGCCCGTGCCTGAAACTCCTCGGCGCGATATTGCCGCGCCAGCGCGTCGAGCACGGCATTGATCATTCCTGCCTCATCCCGGTCGAAAAAAGCCCCGGCAACATCGACATATTCTTTGATCACGACGCGGACCGGCACATCCTTGCGCCGAAGCAATTCATAGCTGCCGGCACGCAGAATAGCGCGCATCACCGCATCGACACGCGCGAGCGGCCAGCCATCGGAAAGGGTCTTGTCGACGGCGCGGTCGATCGGGCCCTGCTCGGCAAGCACGCCGGTGAGAATATCGCGGAAGAAGGCGATCTCAGCCTCTTCATATTGCGCGCCTTCGATTTCGTTGCCGATCCAAAAGGCTTCGAATTCGGTCTGGGTCTCCGCGAGGCCCTTGCCGGAGACTTCCATTTGATAGAGCGCCTGAACGACGGCGAGCCGTGCGGCGGAACGCTGCGAGGCAATTGCCATCAGAGCGTCCCCTGCCCGGCCTGCAAGCGATACAGCGCCAGCGCGGCGCGGGCAGCCTCACCACCCTTGTCGCCGCGTTGCGGCTCGGCGCGTACCTGGGCTTGTTCCATATTTTCCACGGTCAAAATACCATTGCCAAGCGGAAGCTTTTCGGCCAGCGCAAGGTCCATGAGAGCGCGGGCACTTTCGCCGGCCACGATGTCGAAATGCGCCGTCTCGCCGCGAATGACGCAGCCGAGCGCGATGACGCCATGAAACGGCGAACCGGCGGTGCGCGCCATGTCGAGCGCGATTTTCGCCGCGATCGGGATTTCGAGCGCGCCCGGCACCTGCCAGCAGATATAGCGGGCATCGGCCGCCTTCAGTGCCGTAAGCGCGCCTTCAAGCAGGTTCGCCGCGATCTCTTCGTAATAAGGCGCCTCGACGATGAGGAAACGCGCGCCCTCGACGCTCGGCTCGGCCTTGGATTGTTTGGGACGCTGCGTTTCGGCCATTTCCACCTCGTGATCGCGTGCGGCTGACTAACAAGCCACGGCCGCTGCGGCAAGCGCGGGCCTGTGGCTTGAATGACGCGGCATCGGCCAGTCCGCTTTGATCGTGAACGAATGCAAAGGGTTAGGCGAAAGCCTACGTTCGGCTCAGGCCAATCTGCCGCTGATAGGCCGCGAGATCGAGGACGGGGCCATCACCTGTCAGACTTGTCAGCAAGCCATGCACTTGGCCGCGATGGTGCGTCTGATGATTGAAAAAATGCGCCAGCGCGGCATCGAGCCTTTGCTCGACCTGCGCCGGCTTCGAAATCGCACGATAGGAGATTGTGCGCGTCAGCCGCTCCTCATCGAGATTTTCGATGAAAGATTCAATGCGTGCATCTTCCTTCCGGCGAGCGGTACGCAAGTCGTCGAACGATTCATGCAAGATCGCGTCGAGCCGCTGGGTCGTCTCACCCTCGCCGGTGAAGCGCTGCATCCAGATACGGTCGGTGACGAGCAAATGGTTGAGCGTGCCATGAATCGATTTGAAGAAGGCACCGCGATCGGCGCGATAATCGGCATCGCCGAGCTTCGCGGCATGATCATAGACCAGCGCATTCGCCCAGGTGTTGTAGCCCGCGAACATCCGCAAATGCGCCAGCATGCGACGATCCTTAGTTCGCCTCTGCAATCCTTATTTCGTCTCCGCAATTCTTATTTTGGCTCAGAAAGCCGCGCGGCGTAGCGCGCCAAGAGATCGACTTCAAGGTTCAGCGCGTCGCCCGCCTGTCGCGCGCCCCAGGTCGTGACCGCCAACGTATGCGGGATGAGCAGGATGGAGAATTCGTTGCCGGCAACGCTATTCACGGTGAGCGACGTGCCATCGAGCGCGACAGAGCCCTTTTCGGCGATAAACCGTGCCAGCGCAGCGGGCGCTTCGATCACAAAACGGCTCATGCCGTCGAACGGCTCGACGGCGAGAATTTTTGCCACGCCATCGATATGACCCGTGACGATGTGGCCGCCGAGTTCGTCGCCGATCTTCAGCGAACGTTCGAGATTGAGCTTCGTGCCGATCTGCCATGACCCCGCGGTCGTGCGGTCGAGCGTCTCGGCGCCGACATCCACATCGTACCACGTCCCCGCGTTGCCACTGCCACGAGCAACAACAGTGAGACACGGACCGCCCGTCGCGATCGATGCGCCGATCTCGATCGTCTCCGCCGGATAGGCGCAGGATATGCGCATCCGCTTCAACGCGCCTTGCGACACGACGGATTCGACCGCGCCCACATCCGTGATGATCCCTGTAAACATGCTCAACCGATCCGTTCGTAGTCCGAAAAACTGTCTTCGCCTGCGTAACCTTGGGCGCCTTTGCGGTAAATACTCGCGTCCACCAGCGCGGCGCGGCTCACAGCGTCGAGTGCCTGCAAGCCCGGCTGCCCAAGCCGCGTTGGACTTTGAAACAATGTCACCACCTCGGCGAGCTTCTGCCCGATCAATGCCGCAGCCAAATGCGGACCGCCCTCGCAGAAAATTCGTGTCAGTCCCTGCGTGCCGAGCATACCAAGCGCAGCGGCAAGATCGACATGGCCAACGCGATCGGCTTTGACGCGGACGACTTCGACGCCCTTTGCAACAAGGGCCATTTCGGCCTCCTGTGGGGCACTCCCCGTCGTTATGACCAATGTCGGATGTCCGCGGGCCGTGGTCACGAGATGCAATGAGGGCGGCAGCCGCAAATGCGAATCGAGCACGATCCGCAGCGGCTTGCGATCTTCGAGACCCGGCAGCCGCACCGTCAGGCGTGGATCGTCGGCAAGCGCCGTATCCACGCCGATCATCACGGCGTCATGCAGCGCCCGCAGCATTTGCACGCGCCCGTTCGCCGCCCCGCCCGTAATCCTGAGACGCGGCGTACCTGACGCGCCCGTGGCGAAGCCGTCCCCCGTCTCGGCCAGTTTGAGCGTCACCATCGGCCGGCCGTGAGTGACGCGCAGGATATGACCGAGATTGGCGCGCCGCGCAGCATCGGCGAGCACGCCAATTTCAACTTCGATACCAGCCGCCCGCAGGCGCGCGTGGCCCTGCCCGGCAACGCGCTGATCGGGGTCTTCCAGCGCCGAGACCACGCGAGCAATACCGGCCGCGATGATCGCGTCGGCGCACGGTGGCGTGCGGCCGTGATGGCTGCAAGGCTCCAGCGTCACGTAAAGCGTTGCGCCACGTGCGGCATCTCCGGCTTCGCGCAAAGCCAGAACCTCGGCATGCGGCCGGCCGCCCGGCGCCGTCACGCCGCGGCCGATGACAGCCCCGTCCTTGACGATCAAAGCGCCGACGGCGGGGTTGGGCGCCACACGCCCCAAGCCGCGCCGGGCCAAATTCAACGCGGCAGCCATGAAGCGTAGGTCGTCGATCATGACATCAGGCCGGTGTGCGGCTCATGCGCGCGTCGGGAGTTTTGATTTGGGTGGCGGCGGTGTTTCGTCCGGGTCTTCCTGTGCCAATTCGTCGATCAGCGTGTGGAAGTCGCGCGCCTCGCGGAAATTACGATAGACCGATGCGAAACGGACATAGGCGACGCTATCGAGCGAGCGCAGCCCCTCCATCACCAATTCGCCGATCCTGTCGCTCTGGACGTCAGCCTCGCCCTGGCTCTCAAGCTGGCGGACGATGCCGGACACCATGCGCTCGACGCGGTCGGCATCGACAGGGCGCTTGCGCAGCGCGACTTCGACCGAGCGCATCAGCTTGTCACGATCGAACGGGACGCGCCGTCCGGTCTTCTTGACCACGGTCAGTTCGCGCAATTGCACGCGCTCGAACGTGGTGAAACGGCCGCCGCAATCCGGACAGACGCGACGCCGACGGATGGATGCTGCATCCTCCGTCGGGCGGGAATCCTTCACCTGCGTTTCAAGGCTGCCGCAATAGGGGCACCGCATCGGCGATTCCTTAGAGCTTCGGCTCTGAAATTAGAACCGAAGCTCTACGATTTTCATCAGTAGATCGGGAAGCGGTGCGTCAGTTCCTCGACCTGCTTCTTCACAGCTGCCTCGACCGTGCCGTTCTCGGCTTCGCCGTTCTTGGCAAGACCGTCAAGCGTCTCGATGATCAGTTCGCCGATCTTCTTGAACTCGGCGACGCCGAAACCGCGCGACGTACCCGCCGGGGTGCCAAGACGAATGCCGGACGTCACCATCGGGCTCGCCGTGTCGAACGGCACGCCGTTCTTGTTGCAGGTGATATGCGCACGGCCAAGCGAAGCCTCGGCGGCCTTGCCGGTGAGGCTCTTCGGCCGCAGATCGACGAGCATCAGATGGTTGTCCGTGCCGCCCGAGGTGATGGCGTAGCCGCCACCGACCAGCGTCGCCGCCAAGGCCTTGGCGTTCTCGACGATCTGGCGCGCATAGACCTTGAAGTCGGGCTTCAGCGCTTCGCCAAAGGCCACCGCCTTGCCGGCGATGACATGCATCAGCGGGCCGCCCTGGAGGCCGGGGAAGACCGCCGAATTGATCTTCTTGGCAATGTCCGCGTCGTTCGTCAGCACGATGCCGCCGCGCGGGCCGCGCAGGGTCTTGTGCGTTGTCGAAGTCACGACATGGGCATGCGGGAACGGCGACGGATGCACGCCGCCTGCCACGAGACCGGCGAAATGCGCCATATCGACAAAGAAATAGGCACCGATGGAATCGGCGATCTGACGGAACTTCTCGAAATCCCAGAAGCGCGGATAACCCGAGCCGCCAGCGATGATCAGCTTCGGCTTATGCTCCTGGGCGAGGCGCTCGACCTGCTCCATGTCGATGCGATTGTCATCCTTGCGGACGCCATAGGACACCGGCTTGAACCAGCGGCCGGAAAGATTGACCGGCGAGCCGTGCGTCAGATGCCCGCCCGCGGCGAGGTCGAGACCCATGAACGTGTCGCCCGGCTGCAGCAGGGCGAGAAAGACGGCCTGGTTCGCCTGGCTGCCGGAATTCGGCTGCACATTGGCGAACTGGCAGTCGAACAGCCGCTTGATGCGCTCGATCGCCAGTGTTTCGACGATATCGACAAATTGACAGCCGCCATAATAGCGCCGGCCCGGATAGCCTTCGGCATATTTATTGGTCAGGACCGAGCCCTGGGCCTCCAGCACGGCCTTCGAAACAATATTCTCCGAGGCGATCAGCTCGATCTCGTGCTGCTGGCGGCCAAGCTCCTTGTCGATCGCGGATGCGATCTCCGGGTCGACCTGATTCAGCGGCGCGGTGAAAAAGGGATTGTGGTCAGAGTGGGCGCGAGCTTCGGCGTCTGAGAGGGTCATAAGCACACATCCTGAAAGATGATTGAACAATCAATGCGCCGCGAAGCCACGCGGCTTGGCCGATGGCCTTAGCATGACATATTCATCGCGGGAAGAAGGTTCGACGGGCTGCGACAAGAGCACCCGCGGTCGCGTATGCTGCAGCGCACGCAACCGCGAGACCAGCTCGGTCTATTGCTCGTCCATCTCCGGCAGATTTGTACGCTCCACGCCCGGTTGCGACGGCGACTGAGAGGTATGCGACTGCGACAGTGCCTCCTCTTCTTTCAGAAGCTGTGAGGGTTCCATCGCGTCGGACGCGACCGACCCAAGGCCGTCACGCTGATAGATGTCGTCGCGGAATTGGATGATCCCGTCCGGCGTCGCCCAGGCGGTGATATAGACCCAATAGACCGGCACCGGCGGGTCGAGCTGCACCTTCACCTGCTGGCCGGAATTGATCACATCATTGATGTGCTGACGATCCCAGCCCGGCGTGTATTTCAGCAGCCAGGCCACGTAATCGCGCACGTCCTGAACGCGGATGCAGCCCGACGAAATGTAGCGGAAATCGTCGCCGAAAAGGCCGCGCTCGGCCGTATCATGCATGTAGACGCCGTACGGGTTCGGGATATTGATCCGCACGACGCCGAGTGCGTTGACGTCGGAGCCAGGGTCCTGCCGGAACATGTAATGGGTGGCGTCGTCCGAACTCCAGTTGATCTGGGTCGCCTGCACCTCGTTGCCCGCTTTGTCGAAGATGCGGATTTTGTGCTCGGTGAGATAATTCGGATCGGACTGCATTCGCGGAATCAGATCTTTTTTGATGATCGACGCGGGAACGGTCCAGAACGGATTGAAGTCGATGTCGGTCGCCTTGGTCATCATCACGGGCGATTGGCGCTCAAAGCGGCCGACGCCGGCGACGTGATGGGTGGCGACGACGCCGTTCTCCACTGTCTCGACAGCAGCGGCCGGAATATTGGCCATCACGAAGCGCTCGCCGAGATTGCCCGAGAACGCCTTGAGCCGGACGATATTGATCTGAAGCTGGCGCAGCCGCACGTCGGCCGGCACGTTCAGGGCCGACAGCGTGTCCTTATCGACAATGCCCGTCTGCTGAAGCCCGTGGCGGGCCTGGAAACGCCGGACGCCGGCATCCACGAAGGAATCAAAGACGGGCGAATCGCCTGCGCTTGGGTCCAGATCGCCCGAGGCGGCGAGCCGACGGCGCAATGTCACGACAACATCGCTCTCCGAGCCAAGACGCAGCACCCGCTCCGCCCGGACGATCGGCCAGCCGCCAGCGGACACGAGCGACTGGTAACGCGCGATGGCCCCGGACGTGGCGTCGAATGTGGCCTGCGAAAGAACCGGGGTCGAGGAGCGGTGGACGGCGAGATGCTCGTCCGCATCATAGCCTTGCGCCCATTCGGCCTGGTTGAAACTGTCATCCCCGGCCGCCGCGACACCCGGGAGCGCGAAATTAAACGCCAGCCCAGCAGCCGCCAAAGCGAGCCCAAAGCTCGAAAACCGATAAGGAAATCCTGCCAATGCCATCTCCAAGCCGCTCTGCCGGATTCCGTCCCCATTGGGTATGACGGGAGTACCTGTTTGCCCCAACGTCCGGCTTTCGCTTTAGGCGAATCCGATACAGCCTAGGCCAAATTAGTTTCTCAATGGCACCAAATGGGCGGCGTTTTTGTGGCGCACAAGGCTAGGCACGCCTAAAAATGGAAGCGGCGCCCGACCCTCCGGGTGAGGATCGAGGCGCCACTTAAACCATCAGTGCGGTTTCCCGCACCGGAGCGCGGCGTCGCTCAGGGAAGCTTAGAGGCGAAAGCGGATCTGATCAGTCCAAAAGCGCTCAAGCCGGTTGAGCGAATTGTTGAGGCGGCTGAACTCGTCCACCGAAATGCCGCCGATCTGCTCCACCGTCTGAACATGCTTTTCGTAAAGCGATGCGACGATGTCGTGCACTTCCTTGCCCTTGGGCGTGAGGCTGATGCGCACCGAGCGCCGGTCAAGCCGCGAACGTGCGTGATGAAGATAGTTCATCTCGACGAGCTTCTTGACGTTATAAGAAACGTTCGAGCCGAGGTAATAACCGCGCGTGCGCAATTCGCCGGCGGTCAACTCCTTGTCGCCAATATTGTAGAGCAGCAGCGCCTGCACGGAATTCACGTCGCAGCGGCCGCGCCGGTCGAACTCATCCTTGATCACATCGAGCAGGCGGCGATGCAGCCGCTCCACAAGTGTGAGAGCTTCGATATAGACCGGCTTCACTTCACCCCGTGCACTATGCATCGGTTCGATTTCAGACTTCAAAGCGCTGTTCATGACTCATCCCTTCCAAGCAACGAGCCTCCTCTACGCCGCGGGCTCAATGAGCAATGAGCTATAAGTAGCGCCAATGAAAACGAGTTTAAGCAACAAACTGAATCAGAGGTTTAGCGATTGCAGTGAATCAATCTTGAAATAAATTCGATTTTTACGATGTGCCTCGGCACGGGCCGGTTTTTTTAACTTACGAAGACGTTACGCGGAAACCACAAATTTGAATTGTCCGGAGGGAGCTTCAGCGTGTCAGCAGGCCAAACCTTAACGCAACCGGGCGTTTTTTAACCGCTGTTAAGCCTATAACTTATGTCGCGCGATGGCACACAGTGCGCGATGCTGCGAGGCCTGAAAGAAAATTGGAAAGAATGCGATAAGGATGAATGCAGGTGCCGACGAAAAGCTGCTAAAATTTGGCTTGGCATTTTCGACAAAAAACGCCGCGCGAAAATTCTAATCCGCATATTGGCCGCTGCTGCGTCCCGCATTGAACGTGAGAACGAAGTAAACTAAAATCAGCGCAACATCGATGCCGACCCACACCATCGAGATCGAATTCTTGATTGCGATCGCGATGAAAATTTGCGCGCTTGCCGCAAACAGCCACAGCGCACCGCCCCACGGCGTTGCAAGCCACAAACCAACGGCTGCGACGAGATTGGCGATCGCAAAAAAGATCACCGCCGCCGCCATCGCCGCAGGCAGAGCCTCGAGTACGGATTTCTCCGGCACGAGCACAAGCGCCCATTCCGCGAGACCCTGACAAATCCAGAGCGCCGCGAGCACCCGCATGAAAATCACGAGCAGCAGGCCCCATTGCGCCTGCGCCGCCGCTTCCGGTGCTTTAACGCCCAGCTTGATCGCCGCGCCCGGTTCAACCGGGCGCTCTTCACGTTCGCGGCGCATGAACAATTTCATATGAGACCCGCCGGAAGCATGAGTTCTTTGTCACCGAGCGGCGCGAAATAAGCGTCGATGTCTTCCGCGCGCACGTCGTCGATGATTGCAGGGCGCCAATCGGGAATGTCGCCCTTGTCTACGAGCGTCACGCGAACGCCCTCGTAGAAATCATGACTCCGCAAAATCCGCGCCGCAATCCTAAATTCGAGATTCAATGCCTGCGCGAGATCAAGCGTCGCCCCGAGTTGCATCTGCCGCAACGCAATCACAACGCTCGACGGCGAGCGCGAATACAAAATCTCCAGTGCGGTTTCGGCGAACTCCGACCCGCGATGCGCCGCGTCGGCAAGCGCGGTGAAAATTCGCTTCGCGCTTGAGAAGGCGAATGCGCGCGAGACGATCTCACGCTCTTTCATGATATCGGAAGGCGGCGGTGCAACACTTTCCGACGCGATCGCTTTCGCCGCGTCTTCGCCGGCAGCGAATTTTTCGACGAGAACATCGAAACGCGACGACGGCACATGCGCATTGGCAAGGCCAAGCGCCAGCATATCCCCGAGATTGATACGCGCCGCGGTCATCGCGAGATACGTGCCGAATCGATCCGGCAGACGCGGCAGAAAAAAACTCGCACCGACATCCGGGAAAAAGCCGATCGCCGTTTCTGGCATAGCGAAGGTCACAGCGTCGCCGACGACGCGATGCGCGCCATGAATCGAAATTCCTGCGCCGCCGCCCATCACGATACCGTCGGTCAATGCGACATACGACTTTGGATAAGTATTGATACGATAGCAGCTGCGAAATTCGTCGCGCAGGAAGTGAAGCTGCGCATCATGGCGCCCTTCTTTGCCGTGCTCATGCACGCGGCGAATGTCAGCGCCGGCACAGAAAGCACGCGGACTGCTGCTGCGCACGGCGACCGTGCGGATCGCCGGGTCTTGCGCAAAATCGTCGAGCGCGATGGCCATCGCGCTCACCATGTCATGGGTCAAGGCATTGAGCGCGCGCGGACGGTCGAGCGTAATGAGGCCGCAATGGCCGATTTTCGCGCTGGTGATCTCGGGCTCGCTCATGGCGCCCGATTAACTGGCCCGACGCCGCCGCGTCAATGTGCAGGGCCGTTATACGCGGGACGCGGCCAAGAAATTCGCCCCGCGAAGCTCGGCCGTGATAAAGCATGGCGCGAATTCAAGGAGTTTTGCATGTCCGCGCCGCTGCACCCGATGCCCGAACTCGACCCGCTGGCGACGAAGCTAGACTTGGCGACGCGGCCGCGCCGCAACCGCAAGGCGGAATGGTCACGCCGCCTGGTGCGGGAGCATGAACTCAGCGTCAACGATCTGATCTGGCCGATTTTTCTGGTCGAGGGCGCCGGCAAGACCGAAAAAATCGCCTCGATGCCCGGCGTCGAACGATTTTCCGTCGATGTCGCGGTGCGCGAGGCAGAGGCGGCCGCCAAACTCGGCATTCCGGCTCTGGCGCTGTTTCCGAATACCGATCCGGCCTTGCGCGATGCCAACGGCAGCGAGGCCTTGAACGAGAAAAACCTCGTCTGCCGCGCAACGCGCGCCATTAAGCGAGAAGTGCCGGAGATCGGCATCATCACCGATGTCGCTCTCGATCCTTATACGAGCCACGGGCATGATGGCATTTTGCGCGGCGACGAGATCGTCAACGACGCGACCGTTGGTATGCTGGTGGCGCAGGCGCTGAACCAGGCGCGCGCCGGCGCCGACATCATTGCCCCTTCGGACATGATGGATGGGCGCGTCGGTGCCATTCGCGCCGCGCTCGATGCCGAAGGCTTCGAGAATGTTCAGATCATGGCCTATGCGGCGAAATATGCCTCGGCCTTTTACGGACCGTTCCGTGAAGCCGTCGGCAGCAATGTGACGCTCGCCGGCGACAAGCGCACCTATCAGATGGATCCGGCGAATTCGGACGAGGCGCTGCGCGAAGTCGCGCTCGATCTTGAGGAAGGCGCCGACATGCTGATCGTCAAGCCTGGCCTGCCCTATCTCGATATTCTCGCGCGCGTGAAGGAGAATACCGGCGCACCGACCTTCGTGTACCAGGTGTCGGGTGAATATTCGATGATCATGGCCGCGGCGCAGAACGGCTGGCTCGACGGCGAGCGGGCGATGATGGAAAGCCTTATCGCCTTCAAACGCGCGGGCGCGGACGGCGTGCTCACTTATTTCGCGCCGCGCGTGGCGAAGAGGCTGCGGGAGGGGTTCTAACGCAGCCTATTCACCTTCTTCGGCAACGGGACGGCGCAACAACGCAAAGACTGCCGCAAGTAGGCATCCCGCCAAAATGCCGAAAGTCAGGTCCTTGAGCAGGGTTACCCCAAAGGTGGCGAGCAGGACGGCGGCGGGCTGCCATTGACGCAGAAGGCGGCCGAATTCCGCCTTCTCCGCCATATTCCAGCAGACGACCACAAGCACACCCGCCAAAGCCGAGAGCGGCACGAAGCCCGCGAGCGGCGCCGCCACCAGCATGAACAACAGTAGGAAGCCCGCGTGCATGATGCCGGAGAGGGGGCTTTGCGCGCCGGCGCGGATATTAGTCGCGGTGCGGGCGATCGTCCCCGTGACGCTGATGCCGCCGAACAGGGCCGAAGCCATATTGGCGACGCCCTGCGCGACAAGCTCCATATTGGCGCGGTGCTTGCGCCCGGTCATGCTGTCAGCGACCTTCGCCGAAAGCAGGCTTTCGATGCCCCCAAGCAACGTGAACGATAAGGCGGCGGGCAAAACCGCAACAATGAGTTGCGGCGAGACCTTCGGGAGTGCCGGCGGCAGGAGGCCATGCGGCAGCGCGCCAAAGCGCGTCGCGATCGTCTCGACCGGCAGATGCGCCAGCGCCGCGACGGCCGAAGCGGCCACCACGGCGATCAGCATGCCGGGCCAATTCGGCCGATAGCGCCGGATCAGAAAGATCAGCGCCGCCGAGCCGAGCCCAATGCCCAGAGCAGCGAAATTCAGCGTCGGCAGCGCGTGCGCCAACACAATCAGTTTCGGGATCAGTACGCCCGGCTCCGGCCCCGTGAGCCTGAAACCGCCGAGATCCTTGAGCTGGCTTGCCAGGATCGTGACCGCGATGCCGGCGGTGAACCCGACCGTGACGGGATGCGGAATGTGCCGGATGAGCGAGCCGAGCCGCAGAGCGCCGATCAAGGTCAGCAGCGCGCCCGAAATCAGGACGGTCAACAGCAGTCCCTCGACACCGAACTTCGCGACCGTTGCGGCGACCAGAACGATAAAGGCACCTGCGGGACCGCCGATCTGGAACCGGCTGCCACCAAGTGCCGAGACGGCGAAGCCGCCGATGATCGACGTATAAAGCCCGCGCTCCGGCGAGACCCCGGAGGCGACTGCGATCGCCATCGACAAAGGCAGTGCGACGATCGCGACCGTCAGCGCCGCCAGCAAGTCCCTGCGAAAGGCATCGAGGCTGTAGCCCTCGTGCAGCACAGTGACCAGCTTCGGCCGATAGAGATGGGCGGTTGCAGTTCCGTCAGGCATTTCGAATATCGTTTACGTGAGCAATTGCGGAATCATATTGATCTAGAACAAATCCCAATAGTCAAATACCCGACAGATAATATCTTCGCTCTTTTACCACATCATGGCGAAGCGTAGAGCCGAACTCGCCCGCTTATATGTTTCTTCTTCGAAACAGGGATTTTCCTGGCGAGCGGCATCAACCGCATGTTTGACGTCCTCGTCCAGTCCCCGATCCGAATACGAAAAATGCGTATTGCACGCGGTATTTAATTTTATCGCTGCTTTGATCGCGTTCCGCAGGGCGATATCGTCCGATTCAGGATAGACAGCCTTCAGACGATAAAATGTGGGGCCAAAATGGCCATTGTCACGATCGAAGATGACCTGTGTTATAGCCTTGCGTACTGCGCGCGCGAATATCTCTGGATCGCCTGGATTAGTCGGTATTGTCGATTTTGTTGGTGCCGGAGTTGGATTTTCTGCACGGTCGAGTTGCGACTTTTCCTTCCAAAGCAGAAAGGCCGCATCATTCAAGGGCAATGCAGCAGCGTGTTTGTACGGTTGCAGTTCGAGATTAACAGCCGCGAGCCTCCTCTTCTCGATGTGCTTTTTTGAATTCGCTGTTTTCCATTGCTTGATCCAACGCGCGCCAAACCAAAATAACGCGATCCAAGCGGAGGCAAAGGAAAAGCGAACGATAGCGCTCTCGATGTCGCTCCAAGGAATCATCTCGAGCATTTAATCGCGAGTTACATCAAAATCCACCAGCTCCGGATCGGTGACGCCCTTATAGGTGAAATGCCACCATTCGTTGGGCAGATTTTCGAAACCGTGTCTCGTCATCAACGCCAGAAGCCGGTCGCGGCTCTGGCGCGCCGCGCCTTGCACCGCCGGGTCGGCCGTCGCCGATCGTTCGTCGAAAAGATCGAACGGGGTGCCGAAGTCGAAGCCATCGAAGGCGAGGTCTACGGCAAGCCCGGTCGTATGTGTCGATTGACGGGCAATGTAGCCGAGGTCGAACAGGTCCTTCTTGTCGATATTGGGATAATACTCAGCTTTCTTGATCTCATCGGCGCCGTCCTGCGACCAGGCGACGAAGGCCGCCGTGGCTGCAGGCGGGCGGTAGCAATCGTAAACGACGAGGTGCAGCCCCTCGGCCGCCGCCTCTTCATGCGCGGACTTGAGGGCCGCTGCCGCCTCGCGTCGCAGCCAGCAGCAAGGGGCAAGATAGCCCGGCACGGGCCGCCCCATGAAGTTTTCCGCCCCGGCGTAACGCATGTCCTGAACGATGCCCGGCGCGACATCGGTGAGGCGGACGTAACCGGGCGGCGGCTTTCTCCCGGCGCAGGGGTGTTTGGGCTCCGTCTGAAGATTCATGCGCGATCCGATCTCCGATTTCGCTGCGGTCGCCCTTGTCTTGCCGCGGAACGGGGGCCACATTCTGGCGGCCGACCGTGCAACGGGAGCAAGCTATGAGCCAGACTGATCAATTGCGGACCGAGTCGCAGCCGATTTTCCACAGCCTCGCCCTACCACCGCAGGCGTTGACGGGCGTACGGACACGCCGGGTTTTGGCCGTGGCCGTTGATTTCGTCGTGGTTTCGGTCCTCGCCTTTATCCTTTGGCTCGGCCTGCTGGTCGGCACGCTCGGCCTGTCGCTAGTCGTCCTGCCGCCACTTTTTCCGTTCGTCGCGTTCTTTTATAATGGCCTGACCGTCTCCGGCCGGCGGATGGCGACACCCGGCATGCAGCTCATGGATCTCGAAATCCGCCGCACCGACGGCACGCGAGTGCCATTTCTCTACGCGGCGGTCCATGCGGTGCTCTTCTACGTAAGCTGGATGTTCCCGCCGATCCTGCTTGTCTCGCTGCTGGCGGAGGATAAACGCTGCCTGCATGACATGCTGGCGGGCGTGGTGGTTACACGCCGGGTGCGCAGCCTCCCTTAAGAATTTTTCTAGGTGCTGAGCGCGGGACGCGTTAGCCTTCGCATATGGGCCGCTTCGCTGCCCCGGGCGGCGAGAAGCCGTGACAGAAGTTTGAAGAGGCAGGCTTGACGCGAGAACTGCGCGACGCGCCGCAATTTTATCTCACTTCGCCTTCGCCGTGCCCTTACTTGCCGAATCGCGAAGAGCGCAAGGTCTTTACCCACCTCGTCGGCCGGCGGGCGACCGCGTTGAATGACACACTGACGCAATCCGGCTTCCGCCGTTCGCAGACCATCGCCTACCGCCCGGCCTGCGAAAATTGCCGCTCCTGCGTTTCGGTGCGCGTGAAAGTGGATGAATTCCAGCCCTCGCAGAATTTGCGACGCGTGCTCAAGGCCAATCAGGATGTCATCGCCGCCGTGGTGCGCGCCGAGCCGACGAGCGAGCAATATTCGTTATTTCGCGGCTATCTCGACGCCCGCCATAGCGACGGCGGCATGGCCGACATGACGGTGCTAGATTATTCGATGATGATCGAAGACAGCCATGTGGAAAGCCGACTGATCGAATATCGCCTCATGAATCCGGCCGAGAACAATCCTTTGCTTGGCGTCTGCCTGACGGACTTCCTCTCGGACGGTCTCTCGATGGTCTATTCCTTCTATGAGCCAGATGAAGAAAAACGTTCGCTCGGCACGCTGATCGTCCTCGATCACATCGAACGCGCCAGGCAGCTCGGCCTGCCCAATGTCTATCTCGGTTATTGGGTCGAAGGCTCCAAGAAGATGGCCTATAAGGCCCGCTTCCTACCGCAAGAGCGGCTTGGCATGAACGGCTGGCAGCGCTTCGATTAAAGTATTAGACCGAAAAGTGCGAAGCGATTTTCAGGCAAATCCGATGCGCTTAAAAAGCTACTTAGAGCCGCTGTAGCACAACCAGGACACCATCCACTGGCTTTGCCGCTTCAAGCCGAATCATCGTGTGCTGCAAATCCGCTACCATGAAATTCGCTGCTGCAGCCGCGTCGATGTAACTCGTCGCGTGGGCGAAGCGGCCTGACGGCAAAATGCAGAAGTCGCGCTCTGCCGTTTCGGCATTGAAGGCAAAGAGGCCGCCCGGCTTGAGTACGCGCGCGGTTTTTTCAAAAAGCGCGGTGAGATCGCCAAAGTAAGGCACAAAGTCGGCCGCAACGACCAGGTCGAATCGATCCGTCACACGGTCGAGAAAATCACCCGCCTCGGCCTCGACAAGGTCGCTGTAAAGTGCGCGGGCGCTGGCTTTTTCCAGCATCCGGCGCGACAAGTCGACCCCCGTGAGGCGATCGCCGATCTGCTGCAAAAATGGCGCGCAAAGGCCCGTTCCGCAGCCGAGATCGAGAACATTAGCAAAGCGGCGTCCGCTCTTAGCCAGCATGGCGTGCAACTTCTCGGGCACACGATAATTAAGCGCGTCGACGAGCTTTGATTCAAACGTGTCGGCAAATTCGTCGAAATACGCGACGAGATAATTATCCGGCGCGCGGGCAAGCGATTCACTGCGTAAAGCCGCGAGCAGATAAGTCTGCATCGTATCGCCAGGATTGCGCGCGAGGCGCCATTCACCGAGTTTGATCGCCGCCGCGCGATAGCCGAAGCCGCTGAGAAATTGGAAAGCCGTAAGGGTCACGGCGTCGATGGCACGCGCATGCGCCCCGGCAATCTCAGCATAGGCCGCCACCGCAGCTTCGGCGCCGTCGCGCACGCAGGTTTCGATCAGCCGCAATTGCGCCAGCTTCTCGACGACGGTGCTGTCACAGGCCGGAAAGCGCACGGCGGTCTCCAGCGCCGCGACGGCCTCGGCAAAATCGCCGAGCAGGAAAAGCGCCTGCCCGAGGCAGACGTAAAGCCCCATGTTGTGTCCGCCGTCGGCGATGGACTGGCGTAGCCATTTGACGCTGTCCGTAAAGCGGCGGCGCTGGAAATAGATGAGCCCGAGACCGAAGGCGGCTTCCGCGAGATGCGGGTCGAGCCTGAGCGCCGTCAAATAATCCGATTCCGCCGCCGCGTCTTCGCCGAGGTTGCTTTCGACCGAGGCAAGCAGCAGCCAGGCCTGCGGCTGCGCGACGTTGAGGCCGAGCGACGTCCGCTGCGCGGCACGTGCTTCCTCCTGCCGCCCTGCGCGGTAGAAGGCGCCCGCGAGATCGTTCCACAAAACCGTCTCTTGCGGCGCTAGCGCCAGAGCCGCTTTGAGAAACCCGACAGCCGGATCGATCTTCTCCTGAATCAGGAGCGAAAGGCCGAGATGCCGCAGAGCGTCGTGCGGCTCCGGGTAGCGGATGCACATGCGGTCGACGACTGGGTTCGTGGCGCGCCAGCCCAAAAGCGCGGCGCCGATTTCCGCCGCGTGCGGCAGTTGGATCTGCATGATCAATGTCCTCGCGCCCGTTCGTTTGCGAGGATTAGAACCGCGAGCTTGCCTCGGCCTGTCGGAAACTCAGCCGAACTTGTTGTTCTTGGGGAAACCTTTCGGCGGCAGGCGGCCGGCCTCGGCGCGGCTGCCGACCCACTCGGTCAAATCGCGCATTGCCACGGTGAAGGTGCGGCCCGCCGAGTCCTTCCAGGTCAAGCCCTCCGCTTTGCCGAAGACCTTGGCGTCGGCAATGCCACCTTCGCGGTATCGCTGTAGGCGGACGCCTTTGCCGCGCGCCATCTCCGGCATCTGATCGATCGAGAAGACGAGCAGCTTGCGATTCTGGCCGATGACGGCAACGTAATCACCAGCAGCGGGCGTGACGATCGACGCTTCCGCGAGCACATCGCGATTGAGCAGCATTTTGCCTTTGCGCGTTCCGCCGACCATTTCGTCGCACGGCGCGATAAAGCCGCGCCCATCGCTTGAGGCGACGAGCATCTTTTCGCCGGCAACATACGGAAAGACCGAGACGATATCCTCACCCTCGCCAATATCTACCATCAGCCGCAGGGGCTCGCCCTGCCCGCGACCGCCTGGAAGCTTCGAGGCTTCCAGCGTGAAAATACGGCCATCCGTCGCAAAGACGAGAATCTTTTCCGTCGTCTCGGTGAAGAAGCTTTGCTTCAGCCGGTCGTCGCCCTTGAATTGCAGGCTCGATAAGTCTTCGACATGGCCTTTCAGGGCGCGAATCCAGCCCTTCTCGGAGACGATAACGGTGACGGGCTCGCGCTCGATCATCGCTGCCGCCAAGTCGAAATCAGCGACTTCCGGCGCGTCAGCGAATTGCGTGCGGCGCTTGCCGAGCGCCGTGTCCTGGCCAAACTTTTTCTTCAGATCGCGCAGTTCGACGCCGATCACCTTCCATTGCTTCGCATCGTCGGCGAGCAATTTGTCGATATCCTCTTTTTCCTTGGTCAGTTCCTCGAACTCGCGGCGCAGTTCCATCTCTTCAAGCCGGCGCAGGCTGCGCAGCCTTGTATCGAGAATGTAATTGGCCTGAACGTCGGTGAGATCGAACGCCGCTTTCAGAAAATCCTTCGGTTCTTCCTCTTCGCGGATGATGCGGATCACTTCATCCAGATTCAGGAACACGATGCGCATACCGGCGAGAACTTCGAGCCGATGCGCGATTTCGGTGAGCCGGAAGCGTGAACGCCGCTGCAGCACAGTGCGACGGTGATCAAGCCATTGCCGCAGCGCCTCTTTCAGCGAGACCACACGCGGGATTACGCCATCGACGAGCACGTTCATGTTCATCGGGAAGCGGCTTTCAAGCTCGGTCGTCTTGAAAAGCTGTTCCATCATCAGCGCCGGATCGACGGTCCGGACGCGCGGCTCAATGACGATGCGCACATCCTCGGCCGATTCGTCGCGGATGTCGGCGACAAGTGGCAGTTTCCTGTCGCCCAGAAGTTCGGCGATCTTCTCGATCAGCCGCGACTTCTGCACCATGTAGGGGATTTCGGTGACGACGATACTGTAAGTACCGCGCGTCCCTTCCTCGCGCTCCCATTTCGCCCGCACACGGAAAGAACCGCGCCCGGTGCGATAGGTCTCGGCGATCTGCTCTTTCGAATCGACAATGACGCCACCCGTCGGAAAATCCGGTCCCGGCACGAATTTCAACAAATCTTCGTCGGTTGCGTTTTTATGCGCGATGAGATGCACGCAGGCGTCGCAAAGTTCAGCGACATTGTGCGGCGGGATAGAGGTCGCCATGCCGACGGCAATGCCCTGCGATCCATTGGCGAGAAGATTGGGGAAAGCAGCCGGGAGGACGATCGGCTCGGTCTGGTCGCCGGAATAATTGTCGCGGAAATCGACCGCATCCTCGTTGATACCTTCGAGCAACAACCGGGCGACTTCCGTCATCCGCGCTTCGGTGTAGCGATAGGCCGCGGCGCCGTCGCCGTCGATATTGCCGAAATTGCCCTGGCCATCGACGAGCGGATAGCGCGAGGCGAAATCCTGCGCGAGGCGCACCAAGGCCTCATAGATCGCCTGATCCCCATGCGGATGGAACGAACCCATCACGTCGCCGACGATCTTCGCGCATTTCTTGAAGGCGGTACCCGGGTCGAGACGCAAGATGCGCATGCCGTAAAGGATGCGCCGGTGCACCGGCTTCAGACCGTCGCGCGCATCCGGCAACGCCCGGCCCATGATCGTCGAGAGCGCATAGGCGAGGTAACGCTCCTCAAGCGCCGCGCGCAGATTGACGGGTTCAGGCTCGCGCGCCGGGGGCGGAACAACATTTTTGCCCATGAGATTGCCTTTTCGGGATCGCCCGACCGCCCTCTGGCGGGAACGAATGTCTAGAGGATGAATTGAGTCGCCGCAATCTGCTCTGCGGCAGCGCATGAAGCGGCTGCGCTGTTGCGTGGCTGCACTAGCCGTCCGGGCGTCGGCGCTCTTAAAAGAGTGCCGCGATTCGGAGCGTGAGGTGTGTCGCCGCACCGTTTCGGCCGATATTTATGGCAGGTTGCGCAGGATTTGCCGCGGGGGTCCAGGTTATGGGCAGAATCGTTTTGTTCCTGGGTGCCGTGATCGGCGCGGCGATTTTCGCGATTGCGCTGGTTGGGGCGCCGGCCAATGGCAGCGCCGCCAGCGAAGTCCAAAAGAGCGTTCAAACCAACGCCGCCGGCGGCTGCCATATCGAGGAATTTGCGCTCGATGAAGGTTATGGCATCACCCGCAAGATGACGCGCACCGTTTGCCAGGGCATGGAATAAGCCCCCTCATTTTAATTTCGCCAATTCCGTCAGATACGCTCGCCGCGCCTGCGGCATTGGAAGCCCGCGCGGCTGGAAGACGTCGCGCTCCAGAAAATAGCCCGTGAGCCGGAACGCTTCGGCGACCGCGACTGAGCCAACCTCGACACTTTCATCGCCCAAAAACCCCGGCAGCGGCAGCAACCGTTCGTGATAGGGCGCGCCCGACCCGCGCGACACCGCGCGCCCGCTCTTCGGCGAAACATAGATCAAGTCTTCGCGCGTGCCGGTCGCGGCACAAGATGCGAGATCAAGCCCGAAGCCGAGTTCCGCGAGGATCGCCAGTTCGAAGCGTACCAACGCGGCGGCGGTTCGCGTTTCGCTGAGATGATCGGCAATCGTCGATGCCGTCTCGTAAAGTGCCGGATGCGGATCGCGCTCGGCCAGAAGTCGCAGCAACGTGGCAAGATGATTGAGGCCGTGCAACGCCAGCGCGCTCGCCATCAGGTTCGCGGCGCGCGGCTTCACCACCTCCACCGCATAGAGCCCAAGATGTTCATCGAGCCGCGCCCGCCAGACGAGCGCCACGCTATTGCCGGGTTGCAGCAGCGGCTGCCAGCGCTTCGAACGCCCGCCGCGCACAAGGCCGAGATGGCGCCCATGCGCCGGCGTCATCGCTTCGAGGATCAGGCTTGTCTCGCCGTGCTTCTTGAGGCCGATGATCAGTCCGTCGTCATGCCATTCCATGCGGGCCTAGGCCTCGTCCACGTCGTAGCGATAGCCGACGCCATGAACCGTGCGGATGATGCGCGGCGCAGCGGGATCAAGCTCGATCTTCTTGCGCAAGGCTGAGACATATTGATCGAGCGCGCGGCTGTTTGGCATGTAGTCGCGGCCCCAGGCGAGATCAAACAATTCATCGCGCGAGACGGCCTGCCCGCGTCGCTCGAACAGCGCGGCCAAGATCGCGACTTCACGGTTTGTCAGATCGATTTTATGGTCGCCGCGAAACGCCCGCATCGCCTTCGAATCGATGGCAATGTCGCCCATGTGGATGCGGCCATCGGGTTCATGCGCCGGCGCCTGCACTTTCGTGCGCCGCAAGGCCGCCTTGATGCGGGCGACCAGTTCGCGCGCACTGAATGGTTTGGCGATATAATCGTCAGCACCGATTTCGAGGCCGCGCACGCGGTCGCCCTCCTCGCCACGCGCCGAAAGCAACAGGATCGGCACCGCCGCATCAAGCTTACGCACTTCGCGCAGCAGCGTCAGGCCATCCATCACCGGCATCATGACATCGAAAACGCAGATGTCGGGCTTTTCCTGCAGAAACAGGGTCAGGGCCTTGGCGCCGTCGTCAGCGACACGACAGCTATAGCCTTCGAGGCTCAGAAGATCGACAATGCCGTCGCGCAAATGCTGATCGTCTTCGGCGATCAAGATGGACATTCCACCCCTCCTAAGCCGATTCCTTGATTTTCATCGTGGCCGTCACCCGCAGCCCCGGATCGGCATTTTCAACATTCACATGCCCGCCATTGGTCTCGGCCAATTCGCGAACGACGACAAGGCCGAGGCCGAAGCCATCTTTCGCGCCCCCGCCCGGCTGCACAAGCGCCGTCAATTTCGCTTGCAGTTTGGAATCAAGGCCCTGCCCGAAATCGCGCACGCTGAGCGTGAGCTTGCCATCAGTCTCGTCGGTCGCAACGAGAATACGTCCCGGCGCGTATTTATTGGCGTTGTCGATAAGGTTGATGAGAATGCGCTCAAAGCTCATGCGATCGAAAAGTCCGGCGCGTGGCGCGTTGTGCGTGACCTCGATCATGGAGCCGCCGGCGGCGAAGAGATTTTCGTAGCGCGCGATGGTCGCGTCGACGATTGCATCCGGCACCGCTGCTTCAAGCCGGACGGGCACCGGCGCGGCGGTGCGACCGTAGACGATCGTATTGTCGGCCAAAAGCGCAAGGCGTTCGACCTCGGCGCGCATCACCGTGCCATAGCGATTGACGGCCATTTCATCGCCACTACGGCGCAGAAGCAGATCCGTATAAAGTCGCAGATTGGCGATTGGCGTGCGCAGATCGTGCGAAAGCTTTGCCGTCATTTCGCTGCGAAAGGTGCTCTCTAGAAGACGAGCTTGCTGAGTACGGTACGTGTACCAGATGAGCAGCAGCCAGCAGCCGATCAAGGGAACCGTAATGGCGATCAACGGCAACAGGCCATGATGCGCGACGGCTGGTGTCGAGGTTTCCATCCGCCAGCCGCGCATCGAGCCGGAAAGGTCAGAGATCGCCGACGTGCTGAGATTGGACGGCCCGTGGCTCCAGAGCGCACGGCCGACGGGATCGCGCAGGATGAGTAGCCGGTCGTTGAGCTTGGCGCTCGCCTTGTCGAGCGTTTCTTCAAACAGCGGATCGAGAGTGATTTCGTCAAAGAGCACGCAGATGTCGCGTGTGCCGCCGATGTGCTGACACCGGACATAAGAGACCAATTCTTCGCCGACCGTCCACCCACCGGCGTTTGGCGCGCTGCCCGCATTATCGATCTGCTCGCGCAGCGTGGAGAAGAGACCACTGAAATGGCGCAGAAAGTCGTTCTCGGTTTCGAGCGTTCCCGTCGCCAGTGGGATGACCTTGCCGTCGCCGTCATAGACGAGCAGGAAACGCACCTCGTTGACGAAGCTCGCAACGCGCAGATTACGCATCACGTCAGGCCCGCCTTTGGCGAGCGCAGCGTTGATCTGCGCGATGGCGTGATTGGCCTTGGCCTCAAGCGCCGAACCGGCGACATCGCCGAGCTCCGCCGCTTTCTGAGCCGCCTGCGCGGCCTCACGGGTATGCGACACCGCATAATCGGCATTGAAGAGGTAAAAAGCGAAGATGCCGAAGACAGCCAGCGGCAGCGCCAGCAGAATCGCAAACCACAGCATCGTGCGCCGCTGCAAGCGGCCCTGGCTGAAGGCGCGACGTCTGGAAATCTCGAGACTCATGCCGAATCTTTAGCACGTTCTCCGCGGGCCGCGACGCCAGCCGACACCATATGCTGCGCTGCAACAGAGGAAAGGCGCCCTTACAATATTCTTACATCGATCTTGCCGATGTCTGACCAATCCCGCCCGCTATCGCCCTATCTTTGACAAATCAAATTCGGGGCTTCCGAACGGTGGCCCGGAGTAAACAGGAGAAGACCATGGCTTGGACAACCCCCGTTGCTTGCGAAGTTTGCGTCGGCATGGAAGTCACCGCTTACGAGTCGAGCGAAATCGGCGAGTTTTGATTTCCGAGTTTTCGGATTTCTTGGTCGCGAAGCGAATCCTCCCTCGTCAGTAGCGGCATTGCGTAAAAGCCGGCCTCTGGGCCGGCTTTTTCTTTGCCGCGTCTTAGCGTGCTGACGCTCTAGTTTTTCGGGAACTCCAGCCCCATCGTCCGGTAGTGCTCGGGGTCATCCGCCCAGTTTTCGCGCACTTTGACGAACAGGAAGAGGTGGATTTTCTGCTCCGCCGCTTCGGCGATCTCCCTGCGTGCCGCCGTACCAATGGCCTTGATCGTCCGGCCGCCCTCGCCCAGCACGATCTTGCGGTGTCCTTCGCGGGTCACGAAGATCGTCTGCTCGACGCGCGCCGAGCCGTCCGACTTCTCTTCCCAGGACTCCGTTTCAACAGTCGATTGATATGGCAATTCGTCGTGCAGACGCTCGAATATCTTTTCGCGCGTGATCTCGGCGGCGAGCGCCCGAATCGGCGCCTCCGAAATCTGATCTTCCGGATAAAGCCACGGCCCGGTCGGCATCATTGCTGCGAGATGATCTTTTAGCGTCACCACACCGTCGCCATTGGTCGCCGAGATCATGAAAGTCTCTGCGAACGCGAGCTTCTCGTTTACCGCCGCCGCGAGTTCGAGCAGGCTTGGACGGGCGACGAGATCGATCTTGTTCAGGATCAGGACGCGCCTGGCTTTCACACCTTCCAGCGAGCGCAAAATCTCTTGAACTTCGTCGTCTATGCCTTTGCGGGCATCAATGAGCAGCGCCACAACATCAGCGTCACTGGCGCCGCCCCAAGCTGACGCGACCATCGCCCGATCGAGCCGCCGGCGCGGCGCGAATATGCCCGGCGTATCGACGAAGATGATCTGCGCTTCGCCCTGCAAGGCGATACCGCGAACCAGCGTGCGCGTCGTCTGCACCTTGCGCGAGACGATGGAGATTTTGGCGCCGACAAGCTGATTAAGCAGTGTCGATTTGCCGGCGTTGGGCGCACCGATGAGTGCAACAAAACCGCAGCGCCGCTCCTGCTCATGCCCGGGCTCGCTCATCCACTAATCCCTTCGCGTGTGAGGAAGGCCGACGCCGCGGCCTGCTCGGCATTGCGTTTGGAGCCGCCTTTGGCGGCCTCCGCCGCAAAGCCCGTCACGACGACTTCCACGGTAAATTCCGGCGCATGATGCGGGCCGGTGCGGCCGGTCTCGCGATAAAGCGGCGTCTCCAGTCCACGCGCCTGCGCCCATTCCTGCAGGGCCGTTTTCGGATCACGCAAGGGGCGACGCGGCGCTCGCATGCGCGGGGCAAAGACGTGCGCGACAACCTCTTTCGCAGCCGCATAGCCGCCATCGAGGAACACCGCACCGATGATTGATTCGCAAATGTCGGCGAGGATTGCATCCTTGGCGCCAGACTGGCGCTCACTCTCACCAAGCCGGACGTGATTTTCGAGACCCCATTCGCGCGCAACTTCGGCGCAGCTTTCGCGGCGCACGAGATCGGCGAGCCGGCGTGACAATTCCCCCTCATCGGCTGCGGGGAAGCTAACGTAAAGCATTTCCGACACGACGAGACCGAGCACGCGGTCGCCGAGAAATTCCAGACGTTGATAACTTCCGTCGCGCGCCGCGGCAGCGCTGACATGCGTCAGCGCCAGGTGAGCGAGATCACGATCGACGAATTTGTACCCGAGACTCGTTTCGAGCGTTGCGAGGTCGCCAAGCTTCGGCGCCATTATCTGACAGGCTTGAACAGCCGGTCCCAACGCACCGTCCACGGCCATTCCCAGAAAGCCCAGGCCGGCGCATCCGGCTTGACCGAGAAGAAGATCATCTCAGCGCGCCCGACGAGATCTTCGGACGGGACATAGCCGACGCCGCCCTGATCCGGAGGAACGCGGCTGTCCGTCGAATTGTCGCGATTGTCGCCCATCATGAAATAATTGTCCGGCGGCACTTTATAGGTGCCCGTGTTGTCGTAGAAGCCCGTATCGCCCTCGATCTCAATGACCGTGTGGGATACGCCGCCCGGCAACGTCTCTTTATACGTCGCGACGTCGCGCAAATGGCCGAACAGATCTTCCGTCTTGACCTTGGCAATCTCCTCACGCGGCACTTCGGTGCCGTTGATATAGAGCCGCCCGTCCTTCATTTGAATCGTATCGCCCGGCAGACCGATTACGCGTTTGATGTAATCGGTCTGGCCGTCGCGCGGCAGTTTGAAGACGACGACATCGCCGCGCTTCGGCGGCGAGGAGAAAATCCGGCCCTTGAACAACGGCGGGCTGAACGGCAACGAGTGGTCTGAATACCCATAGGCGTATTTGGAAACGAAGAGGAAATCGCCGATCAGCAACGTCGGGATCATCGACCCCGAAGGGATATTGAAGGGCTGAAACAGGAGGGTGCGGACGACAAGCGCGATAAGGCCCGCCTGAATGATGACCTTGAAAAACTCGCCGAAAGCCCCGGCTTTCTTGCCCTGCTCCATCCCACCGTAGCCTTTTTGATCCGTCGTCGTCATCGGCCGTTTCTTTCCACTCGAAAGCGCAGGCTCTCGGAAGCCGGGGTCCTTAGCATGCGCCCGTGACAGCGGGAAGTGTCGGTTTCGTCATGAAAAACGCCGGGCGATAGCACCGGCCTTCGCCATCGCTTGACGGGCAATCACGGCGGTTCCGTGTTCGGCCCCGAACTTTTCACCGCCTCGATGATGACCTGAGCCTGAGCCAGCGGATAATCATCAGTCAAAGTCAAATGGATAACAGCCATGTGACCGGCCGGGAGAAGAATTGCGAGACGCGCCGCTGCCCCCCCGGTCAAATGCAGGGTCGGCTTGCCGGACGGCAGATTGACGACACCCATGTCGCGCCAAAAGACGCCGTGGGTCAGCCCTGTCCCCAGGGCTTTGGCGCACGCCTCCTTGGCGGCAAATCTTTTCGCATAAGACGCCGCGCGCGCCGCACGCCGATCCGATTTGCCGCGTTCGACCTCGGTGAAACAGCGCTCGACGAAGCGCTTGTCGTGCTTCTCCAAAATCTCTTCGATGCGGCGGATATCGCAAAGATCAACCCCGAAACCCACAATCATAGAACGACGGCCCCGGCCCGCCCCGCCGTCATCGCGGCGTGCATCTTATGGATGGCAGGCCCCAGGCCGATGAAGATCGCATCGGCGATAAGGAAGTGGCCGATGTTGAGTTCGACGACCTGCCGCAGGGCCGAGATTTGCCGCGCGGTATCGTAATCAAGGCCATGCCCCGCGTGACATTCGATGCCGAATGCCGCCGCAGCTTCGGCCGCGCGCTTCAGGCGTGCGAATTCGCTTGTGGCGCGAGCTGTGTCACCCGCAGCCACAGCGTTGCACCAGGCGCCGGTGTGCAGCTCGACAACCGGCGCGCCGATCGAGCGCGCGGCTTCGATCGCCTTTGATTCCGGCTCGATGAAGAGCGAGACGACGATACCGGCGCGGCCTAATTCGGCACTGATGCGCTTCAGATGGTCGTGGCCACCGACGACATCGAGGCCGCCTTCGGTCGTGCGTTCCTCGCGCCGTTCGGGCACGAGACAGGCAGCATGCGGACGCGTCGCCAGCGCGATTTTGACCATTTCATCCGTCGCCGCCATTTCGAAATTCAGCGGCTTGGAAATGTGCGCCTTCAATCGCGCGATATCGCCGTCGCGAATATGCCGACGATCCTCGCGCAAATGCGCGGTGATGCCATCGGCGCCCGCTTCGATCGCCAGTAGCGCGGCGCGCAACGGATCAGGCACGCCGCCGCCGCGGGCGTTCCGCAATGTCGCAACGTGATCGATATTGACGCCAAGCCGTAGAACCGAGGCCTTCATCCATTCACCCGCTCGACCTTGCTGACGACCGGCTTGGTGCGCAACTCGGTGATAAGCCCGTTGAGATGTTTCAAATCAGGGATTTCGAGATCGACGGTGATCTCGCGAAAATCCGGCGAGATCGCATGGATCGAGATCGTGTCGATATTGGCACCCATTTCACCAATCGTCATTGCGACGAGGCCCAGGGTTCCCGGCTCATTGATCGCGGTCACAAGAATACGCGCGGGAAACAGATTACGCTTGCCGGCGTCCAGGTCCCAACGCACGTCGAGCCAGCGTTCCGGCTGATCGTCGAATGCCGTCAGGTCCGGCGACTGGATGGGATAGATCGTGACGTGCTCGCCCGGCGTCAGGATCGCGACGATGCGATCGCCCGGCACGGCGCCACCATTGGGCGCAAAACGCACGGGCAGATCGCCGCGCAGGCCGTAAATCGGCATCGGCCCGGTTTTGTTTTCGCCGCGCTCCGGGAATTTGAAAACGAGACTTGAGGCGCGCGGCAAACCGAACCAGCCCGCTTCATTCGGCGGTGGCATTGGCGGCTGCGGCCCCAGTTTCCGCTCCTCGGAAAAATCCGGATAGACCGCTTTCACCACATCGCCGGAAAAGATCTCACCCCGACCGACCGCCGCCAGAACGTCCTCAACGCCAGCGCGCGCAAGACGCGGCAGCGCGGCTTTGAGCTTATCCTCCGCGTAGATTTTACCCGCGCGTTCGAATGCACGCACAACGATCTGCCGCCCGAGACCCGTGTATTGCGCCCGCACCGCATCGCGTGCCGCACGGCGGATCGCGGCGCGGGCTTTGCCCGTCATCACCAGGCTTTCCCAGACAGGTGGCGGTACCTGGCCTTCGGCGCGGATGATCTCTACTTCGTCGCCGTTTTCGAGCGGCGCGGCGAGCGGCGCGGCGCGGCCGTTGATCTTCGCGCCGACGCACGAATTGCCGATCTTGGTGTGAACCGCATAGGCAAAGTCGATCGGCGTGGCGCCGCGCGGCAAGGCGATCAACTGCCCCTTCGGCGTGAAGCAAAAGACCTGATCATGAAACAATTCGAGCTTGGTATGCTCAAGGAATTCTTCCGGCGAATCGCCTTCCGCCAGCATGTCGATCGTGCGTTGCAGCCATTGATAGGCGCGGCTTTCATGTGCCAGCGCCTCGCGGCCATCAACCTTGCCGTCCTTATAGAACGCGTGCGCGGCGATGCCGTAGCGCGCAATGTTGTGCATGTCGTACGTGCGCACTTGCAGCTCGACACGTTGACGCCCCGGCCCCACCACGGTCGTGTGGATCGAGCGGTAATCGTTCTCCTTGGGTGTCGAGATGTAATCCTTGAAACGGCCCGGAACGGCCGGCCATTTTGAATGGATGACGCCGATAACCCGATAGCAATCCTCGATTGAGTTCACATAGACGCGGAAACCGAAAATGTCGGATAATTGCTCGAAGGCGACGGACTTGCGCTCCATCTTCCGCCAGACGGAATAGGGCTGCTTCTGACGCCCCTCGACCGTTGCCTCGATGCCCCGCGCGGACAAAAGATCGCGCAATTCCTGCTCGACCTTGGCGATGATCTTGCCGTTCTTCTTCTTAAGATCATTCAGCCGCCGGCTGATCGATTCGCTCGCTTCAGGCGTCAAGTGTCGGAAGGCCAGATCCTCAAGCTCGTCGCGCATGCTCTGCATACCCATACGGCCGGCGAGCGGCGCATAAATATCCAGCGTCTCCTGCGCGATCCGGGCTCGCTTGTCCGGCGGCACAAATTGCAGCGTGCGCATATTGTGCAGGCGATCGGCCAGCTTGACGAGCAAGACGCGGACATCGTCGGCGACGGCCAGCAGCAGCTTACGGAAATTCTCCGCCTGCACGGCGCGCTTGGAGACGAGATCGAGCCGTTTGAGCTTGGTAAGACCTTCGACGAGACGTCCGATCTCGGGACCGAATAATTTGTCGATCTCCTCGCGAGTCGAGTCGGTGTCCTCGATCGTATCGTGCAAGACGGCGGCGACGATTGTCGCATCGTCGAGCTTGAGATCAGTGAGGATCGCGGCAACTTCGAGCGGATGCGAAAAATACAGGTCGCCGGAGGCGCGCTTTTGAATCCCGTGCGCCTTCATCGCATAAACATAGGCGCGATCCAGCAAATCCTCATCGGCCTGCGGGTTATAGCGCCGCACGCGATCGACGAGTTCGTATTGCCGCATCATGGTTCGGGCCGATCCCATGAAGTTTAGCGCGGCGTCAAACGCAGCGCCTCTCTCCTACGCAAAGCCGGCTGCCGATCAGCCCGGCAAACTTTCTAAACTCAACGAAGATGGACGGTGGCGAACCAACAGGGGCGCAACGCCTCAATCGCCGTCGTCTTCGGTCTCGGCCGGAGGAACCAGGCCTTCCAGACCGCGCAAAAGGTCTTCTTCGGTCATGCGATCGAATTGAACATCGCCCGGCGCATCGGACTGAACCTTGTCGACGGCAGGCGTGAGCGCAGGCACAGCCTCGGCTTCCGGTTCGTCAACTTCGACGTGTTTCTGAAGCGAGTGAATAAAGTCCTCTTTAAGATCTTCCGGCGTGAGCGTCGCCTCGGCAATCTCGCGCAACGCCACAACCGCGTTCTTGTCGTTGTCGCGATCAACGGTGATCGACGTGCCCGACGCAATCATCCGCGCGCGATGCGACGCAATCAAAACGAGATCAAATCGATTTTCGACTTTGTCGACGCAATCCTCAACCGTAACGCGTGCCATTGATCAACTCTCCTTGAATAGCGAATGTAAGGGTTTAGGTTTTTTTACAAAATACGTAGAGTCTCGGCAACCATATGTTGCAGGCTGCCCTGTATCGGCGTGCCCTTTTATTGCTTTGCCCGGAAAATGTGCCCGAGCGGCTTATATTGTAAGTTGAGACCCAATATCAATGGGATGGGGTTGACGTCGAAAGCCTGAGAAACCACATCAAACGATTATTCGCGTTAAGTGAGCTAACCGAACCGACACTGAGGACATTGGATGTCACCGTGGGGTGCCGCGTCAGTGCAGGTTCAAATCAAACCAAGAAACACGAGATATCTTTATGGCAGATCAGGAACGTATTGCGCTATTTATTGACGGCGCAAACCTCTACGCGACCGCTAAATCCCTCGGGTTCGATATTGATTACAAGCGGTTGTTGAAGGAGTTCCAGAACCGGGGGAAGCTTGTTCGGGCTTTTTATTACACCGCCCTCGTCGAGGATCAGGAATACTCCTCCATTCGGCCGCTGATCGATTGGCTCGACTATAACGGTTACTCCGTTGTGACCAAGCCGACGAAGGAATTTGTGGATTCGCTCGGCCGCCGCAAGGTAAAGGGCAATATGGACATCGAGCTCGCGGTCGATGCCATGGAGATGGCCGAACATCTCGATCATATCGTGCTTTTCTCCGGCGATGGTGACTTCCGTTCGCTCGTCGAGGCGGTGCAACGCAAGGGTGTGCGCGTCTCCGTCGTGTCAACCAATACGACGCAGCCGGCCATGGTGGCGGACGAATTGCGCCGCCAGGCCGATGAGTTCATCGATCTCATCCATCTTTCCTCGAAGATCGGACGCGATCCGAACGAGCGGCCGGAGCGCGCACAGAAATTTCATCCGGAGCGCCGGCAGGGCGCCACCGTCTCCGCCGGCTATGACGAAGACATGCTCGAGGACTGAGCATGACGCGGCAACGCCGGTGAACCCGGCGCTGCCGGTCCCGATTTGCGTGGAGTTTTTCGGGAGTCCTGAGTTCCGCTTTTGAATCGAATGTTTTAGGACGGGTGAGTGAGCGTCCTGGAACCAGATTTGCAAACGACGGCTGGGCCAGATGCGCCCAGTCACGACTGTCCGCTCTGTCCGCGTCTGGTTGCCTTCCGAACAGACAATCAGGCAGAACATCCCGACTGGTTCAATGCCCCGGTTCCGACGTTCGGCACGCGCGACGCGAGTCTCCTGATTGTCGGCCTCGCGCCGGGCTTGCGTGGCGCTAACCGAACCGGCCGTCCATTTACCGGCGATTATGCCGGCGATTTGCTCTACGCGACCCTCCTCGATTACGGATTCGCGACAGGGCACTACGCGCAGCGGCCGGACGACGGCCTCACCCTCATCGACTGCGCGATCACCAATGCGGTGCGCTGCGTGCCGCCCCAGAATAAGCCGCTGCCGGAAGAGATCGCGAATTGCCGCCGCTTTCTGACGGCGACCATCGCCGCCATGCCTAATCTTCGCGCCATTGTCGCGCTCGGGCGCATCGCACATGATTCTTTGGTGCGGGCTGCGGGCGAAAAGCTCTCGGCGTGGCCGTTCGCGCATGGCCGCGCCCATCGGCTGTCCAAATTCAGCGCCCGCAAAGTAGAGTTATTCGATAGTTATCATTGCTCGCGCTACAACACGAATACGGGCGTGCTGACCGTCGAAATGTTTCAGGCCCTATTCGCGCGCGTGCAGGAATTCCTCAGGACTTCACATAACTCATGAATTCGAGCAGCGAACCGTCCGGGTCGCGGAAATAGACGCTTGTCGCCTCGCCCTTGGCGCCGCGCGTCGCGACCGGACCGAGTTCGATCGGAATGTGCCGTTCTTCGAGATGCGCGACCGCCCCTTCGAGCGGTCCCGGCCACTCGAAGCAAAGGTCGCTGCCGCCCGGCGCGACGGGAACGCGCGCGACAGCTTTGGCGACAACACCGGGCCCGTGGCAATTCAGCAGAAAATCACCGAATTTGTAGGCGAAGCCCTTCTGCCGCGGCACGATTTCCGCGCCCATGACGGCGGCATAGAAATGATTGGAGCGTCCCCAGTCGGAAACGTGGATGACGCAATGGTCGATTTTGAGATTTAGCATTCCACTCTTGCCTTAGCCGCGGTCGCGCAGAAGCCGGCTTTTCTCGCGATTCCAATCGCGCTTTTTCTCAGTCTCGCGCTTATCGTGCAGTTTCTTGCCGCGTCCCAGCGCAAGCTCAAGCTTCGCGCGGCCGCGCGCGTTGAAGTAGATCTTCAACGGCACGATCGTCATGCCTTCGCGTTCAAGTCCTTTGGCAAGACGTGAAATTTCGCGTGTGTTCAGAAGGAGTTTGCGGGCGCGCTTCGGCTGATGATTGAAGCGGTTTGCCTGCAGATATTCCGGAATGTTTGCGTTGAGGAGATAGAGTTCGCCCACTTTGTCGAGGCTCGCGTAGCTTTCGCCGATCGAAGCCTTGCCGGTGCGAAGGGATTTGACCTCCGTGCCGGTCAAGACCAGTCCGGCCTCGAACGTCTCGCCGATTTCGTAGTCGAAGCGGGCGCGGCGGTTATCCGCCACGACCTTGAAACTCGTCTCTTTCTTCTCTGCCAACTCACTTGCCTGTTATTTCGGTAAAAGCCCGGCGTGCTCCATCGCGACACGGACGGCAACCTGAGCGGGCGGCGTGGCGGGCAACATCGGCAGGCGCAATTCGTCGGCGATCTTCCCGAGCAGCGACAGGGCGTATTTCGGCCCGGCCGGGTTCGGATCGACAAACAGTGCCGCATGCAGCGGGGTCAGCCGGTCCTGAATCGCCAAGGCGGCCTTGAAGTCGCCCTTGAGACCCGCATCCTGAAAATCGGCGCAAAGCCGCGGCGCGACATTCGACGTCACGGAAATGCAGCCGTCACCGCCATGCGCCAGAACGGCGAGCGCCGTCATATCCTCACCCGAGAGCTGGATGAAATCGGCACCGAGCGCCTGGCGCTGCAAGGCGATGCGCGCCACATTGGCGGTCGCATCCTTGACGCCAGCGATGTTCTTAAGCTCGAAGAGCCGCTTCAGCGTGTCGATCGAAATATCGACGACGGAGCGCGGCGGAATATTGTAGACGATGATCGGGATGCCGATCGCGTCGTTGATGGCTTTGTAGTGCTGATAAAGCCCCTCTTGCGACGGCTTATTGTAATAAGGCGCAACCACGAGCACACCATCGGCGCCCACTTTCTCAGCGTGGCGCGCGAGATCGATCGCCTCTTGCGTATTGTTTGACCCCGACCCGGCAATGATCGGCACGCGGCCGCGCGCCTCGGCGACGCAGACCTCGACCACGAACTTATGTTCCTCATGGCTAAGCGTGGGGCTTTCGCCTGTCGTACCGACCGGCGACAGACCGTGTGTGCCATTGACGATCTGCCAGTCGACAAGAGCGCGGTAGGCGCCTTCGTCGAATTGTCCCGCGGCGAATGGCGTCACCAAAGCGGTGATCGAGCCCTTAAAAGAGGCTTTCTTGCCCATTTTCGGCCGTTCCTTCTTTCTTCTTTGGAATGCCTTAGTTTTGCACCTGTCTCTTCCGACAATTGTGCGATCAAGTCCATGTGCGTGTTGCCGCTGCTTTATGCAAGGCCTGCCGTGCCGGCCCGCGAAGTGCGGCAAGTCTTTGATTTATAATCATATCGAGCGACCCATCGCGGCTGGCGCCGCGTCGCCGGGGCGGATGAGACCGATGTTGTTAACGAATCGGCAAGCAGAATGACAAGATTCTTGCGATCTCACGCATCAGCGGGCGCTTCGCACGAAAGCAAGGTGGCGGGAGCCTGACATGGCCGTTCGGCGACAGACACTTCGCGTTCCCTGGCTGCTTTGCAGCCTCGGACTCTCGTTTGTCGGCTTGATTACGGTGATCTCGATTCTGCCGGCGCCCGATTTCAACGGCACCGCCCCCGCACGCACGCAAATGCTCTCCTGGCTCGGCGGCCTGTTCAACGATGTGGCGGGCGATCTGGAGCATTTCCTTGCGTCAGGCCATGTGCATCTGCCGCTGGCGAATAATGAACATCCCGCGCCCGCGCCGCCTATCGATCCGGTCGTGGCGCTCGGTCTCAACCCGACGGGACTGCGCGAGGCGCTTCCTTATTATAAAGCCGGCGAACTCGACGCGGGCGACGCGCAGGCCGTCCGCGCCACAGACCCGCTCATCCGGACTGCACTCGAATGGGTTGCTTTGCGCGATTCGCGCGACGCCGGCCGCGACCGCCTCGGCGCTTTTCTCGACGAGCATCCGAATTGGCCGGCACGCGATTATCTCCTGCGCCGGATCGAGGATGGACTTTATCAAAGCAACGCCGACCCGGCCTTGATCGCCAATTTCTTCGACGTCCGCGCGCCGCAGACCGCGCTTGGCAAACTGGCGAAAGCCCGCGCGCTCAGAAGCGAGGGCAAGGATACTGACGCGGAAACACTGGTGCGCGACGTCTGGCGCCATTCGACGCTTCCAGCCTCGCTCGAAACCCGCGTGCGAGCTGAATTCGGCGCCTATCTCTCGCCGGCGGATTACAAAGCCCGCGCCGACCGGCTGCTCTACGAAAGCGACAATGCAGGCGGCCTGCGCAACGCGGCGCTGGTAAATCCGGACTATGTCGTGCTCGCCAGATTGCATGCCGCGATCAACGACGAAGCTGCCAACGACAAAATGTTCGACGCCGTGCCGCCGGATATGCGCGCCGATCCGGCCTTCCTCTTTGCCCGCATTCATAAGCTGCGCCACGAGGACAAGCTTCGCGACGCCGCCACTTTGATGCTGGCCGCGCCCCGCAACCTCGCCCTCATTGCCGATGGCGACGCCTGGTGGGCCGAGCGCCGGCTCCTCGGACGCAAATTGCTCGATGCCGGCGACCCAGCGACGGCTTATCGGATTTTCGCCGGACATTCCGCCGAATCGCCGGAGGCGAATATCGATGCAGAATTCCACGCCGGCTGGATCGCGCTGCGCTTCCTGAACGATCCGGCGCGTGCCGCCCAACATTTCGCGCGCGCCGCGACCTTCGCACAGACGCCGATGTCGATCGCGCGTACCGCCTATTGGCAAGGTCGCGCTGCGGAAGTCTCGCTTTCCGATGATGCTGATCTGCGTGCCCGCGCCTATTACGAAAAGGCCGCCGAACGTGCGGCGACCTATTATGGCCAATTGGCACGCGCGCGGCTGGGTCTTAAAATGATTGCTTTCAACACTCCGACGCCGGCGGCGCGCGGCCCCGCGCGCGACGAAGCGGTGCGGATCGTTGAACTCCTCTTTACGATCCACGAAAAAGACCTTGCGATGGCGCTTGCCAATAGCACCGCCATGCACTTGACCGATCCGGCACAGATTGCCGCGCTGGCCGATGTCATGCAGGCGCAGCGCGATGCACATGATTGCCTCATCATCGGCAAGACGCTCGCGCAGCGCGGCACTCTGATCGACGCCCTCGCCTTCCCGACCTATGGCATTCCCGCCTACACGGCGGCGGAAAACTCCGCGCCGCCGGCGCTTGTGTATGCGATCGCCCGGCAGGAAAGCGAATTCGATACACATGCGCAGTCAGGCGCGGGCGCGCGCGGATTGATGCAGATGATTGTCGCGACCGCAAAGCGCACCGCGGAACATCTGAAAATGGACTTCGACGCCGGACGGCTGCTTAGCGATGCCGCTTTCAGTGCAAAGCTCGGCGCGGCGCATCTCGGGCAATTGCTCGCCGAAGAGCGCGGTTCCCCGATCCTGGTCTTTGCGGCCTATAACGCCGGCGGTGGTCACGTGAAGGACTGGATCGATGCTTACGGCGATCCGCGCACGCCCGGCGTTGACCCGATCGATTGGGTCGAGCGGATTCCATTCACCGAGACGCGCAATTACGTCGAGCGCGTGAGCGAGAATTGGGCGATGTATCGGGCGAGCTTCGCAGCGCTCGACGCCGCCCAAGCCTCAACCGGCGTGCGAAGTGCCAAGGTTACGCCGGCCAAGGTCGGCACGACGCTTGAGGCGTCGGCAGGTCTATAAGGCCTAGTGAACTGACACCGAAGCAGCGAGATCGTTCAGTGCGTGCAGAAGTTCCTCGGGCACGAACGGTTTGGCAAGAAAACGCGCGCCTTCCGGGAGCGCGCGTGGACGGCGGCCGGATACGATCAGCACGCCGATTTCCGGTCGCTGCGCAGCGAGGACGCGCGCGAGATCCACACCATTGAGCATGCCCGGCATTTCAATATCGGTGACCACGACATCGACGGCTTCGTCCCGCTGCAATTGGCGGAGCGCTTCGGCAGCGGACATGGCTTGCCGCGTCGAGAAGCCAGCCTCGTCCAGGACGTCGACCAGTGCCTCGCGGACAAGCCATTCATCGTCCACGACGAGGATTCGAAGGCGGCGGTTATTGTCAAAATTGCTCATGGCCCGTAAATCGCTAAAAATTGAGATAAGTTCCGCGTCCGCGCAATCACGGTAAAGGAAGCGTTGCTGCCCGGCTCCACCATGACCCACGCTAACGCGGCATACGCCAATTGGTTTACCAGCGCCCCGGATGGATTGCGGCTGCACCTGCGCGACTATGGCAGCCCGCTCGACCCGGGCCTGCCGGTCGTCTGCCTGCCCGGTCTGGCGCGTAATGCGGCCGATTTTGCCCCGCTGGCGGAAGCTTTGGCCGCGGGTGCAGGCGGGCGCAAACGCCGCGTCATCGCGGTCGATTATCGCGGCCGCGGCGAATCCGACTACGATCCCGACTGGCGGAACTACGATCTGCGGGTCGAAGGCGCGGATATCCTCGCCCAATTGGCCGCGCTCGAAATTCACGAGGCCATTTTTGTCGGTACGTCACGCGGCGGCCTCCACACTATGGCTCTGGCGGCCGCGCGGCCGGCGCTGGTGCGTGCCGCCGTACTGAACGACGTCGGCCCGGTGATCGAACTGCAAGGGCTCACGCGCATTCGCCAATATCTGCGCCATCCTGCGGCGCCGAATTCCTTGTCCGATGCTGTCGATTATCTGCGCAAGGCCATGAGCGCACAATTTACCGCTCTTTCCGACGCGGATTTCGAGCGTTACGCACGGGCCTCGTTTCAGAAGCCGGATGGCAGTTTTGGCGCGACGTTCGACCCGAATCTGGTGAAGCCACTCGAGGCGCTCCGTCTCGACGAGCCGCTGCCGCAATCCTGGGGTCTGTTCGAGGCGCTGGCAAAGGTTCCTCTGTTGATCATTCGCGGCAGCAATTCGGACGTCCTGTCACAGGAGACTTTCGTCGAAATGGCGCGCCGTTACCGGAATTGTGCGGCCTATGTCGTTGAAGGCCAAGGCCATCCGCCGCTCCTCGCCGACGACACGACGATCGCGCGGATCGCCGATTTCGTCACCCGAGCCGATACGGCTTGAGCGGGGAAAGCCAAACGGGGAAAGCTAAGCCGCCGCCGCGCCTGGCGCCTTGCCATCCGGCCGGACGTCGGGCATATGGTGCATCGTTCCGGAGATGTGGCCGAGAGGCTGAAGGCGGCGGTTTGCTAAACCGTTATAGGGTTGTAAAGCCCTATCGAGGGTTCGAATCCCTCCGTCTCCGCCAGATAGCCAATGAAATCAATAACTTAGCTGACATTTTTCGACCTTGCCATAACGGCTGACCTAACCGCAAATTTGGTGCCGATTGCGCGAATCTGCATGAAAAAGGCCCGCGCGAAGCGAGCCTTTTTGATTGGTGGTGCGCGGCGCCCGCAGAGCTATTCGGCAGCGGCTTTCAGCGCGGGGTAGACGCAGCAAGAATCTACCTCAAGCGTCGCGCCGGGCGGTTCGCTGAGTTCGATAGTGTATCGCGGCCAATCTGCGCCGAGTTTGTGAGCGCGCACCGTTCCGACGATTTCAGTCTCGCCGATTTCGACGATAACGCGCTCGCCCCGCCGCCAAAGAAGGCCCGCGACGTCGGTCGTCTCGCCTTCGCCGAACCTGACCCGGCAATCTGATTCGAGGTGCTCGCTTTCTTCGGGGGAGCCGTCATCCTCAGGTGGGTCGTCGTCTTCGACGTCCTCGTCTTCTGCGTCCCACGCGCAAAGCCGATCCATTTCGCTTTCGGCGAGATCAATCCGAAGCCGCGCACCGCCGTCTTTATTGCTTGCGTGGATCTTGCTGATCAGCATTTGCAGTAGCTCGCTGGCTTCATGGTTGTTTGCGCACGCTTCACACATTCGCCTGCCCTCCTGCTGTGAGCGTCGCGAGTTCGGCGGCGATATCGGGCGTCAAGTCGACGCTGGCGGCGGCGATGTCTTCGAGCAGAAGGTAAGCCCTGCCGGCGTCGGTAAGGGTGAAGGTGGGTTCGTCGGTGTTAGGCAAGCCGATGGCGCTTGCCCGAACGGTGTTGTTCGGCATTGGGGTTCTCCTTCGACGGAAATAATCTACAATCAACGAATACCGTCGAGCAAAATTATTGTCAACGCTTTTCGTCGGTAATCGACAATATGCGCCGGGCCTGCTATAAACCGCTGATGATTTCAGCCGCCCAATCCCGCGCTGCTCGCGGCCTCGTAGAGTGGTCTCAGGAACAACTCGCAGTCGAAAGCCATCTCGGCCTTTCTACAATCCGCGACTTCGAGAAAGGCCGTCGCGCGCCGACGCATAACAATCTTCTGGGAATTAAAATGGCCTTCGAATCTGCTGGCGTCGTGTTTGTGGCCGCTGGCCCCGAAGGCGGCGCAGGCGAGCGGTTGGGAAAAACGCCAGATAACGCCGCCGACCTTACCCGTCGCATCGACACTATCGAGGACGATTTGGTTGGGTCCGAAGGACCGTCCGCGCGGACGCCTGCTGGCGGCATGCGGACATTAGAGCGCGCCCACAAGCGTGAGGCCGTCACCAAGCTCAAAAACAAGCGGACGAGCCTCGCGAAGCCCAAGAAGTAGCGACGCGCGTGGCGAAGTTCTCGTGGGAGCCGAAAGGCTCGCACCAAGAAATAGCGGCAACCGAATGTTGCAACCCTGCTACTACCCCGGACCAAACGCACCGCTCGCGCCCATTTCGGAGCAAAACGCGGCTTTCTCCGTAGATTTCTGGTGAAACCGCGATTTAACTCCCCGAATTGATTTATTTATTCTGGGGGGGGGAATTCGATGGGGCGCCTTCGTTTCTGCCGCACGTTATTCGGAAATCGCAATAACGAACGGGCAACCGGCATTGTAATGAACGCCGCCACCTATCGCGGCCGTTTGCCAGCAAGAACTTCATCGGTAGCCAAGAGACTGCTGACAGCTTTTGCAATAACCACTGCTATTATTCCCGCTGCGCAGGCGGCTGGCTTGGCCGGCGATACAATTAACCTCACATATTATTTCCCATCACTCAGTGATGTTAATTCTAGTTCCGCGTCCGGCGTCACACCGACCGCTACCTTCAACAATGATGATGTCGGTGGCCGTGGCAACGCATCTGTAAGCTCCGACGCTATTTCTCTCACGTTTGACACAGGCGGGGGTACTTGGACGCCCGCAGCATTTAATGGCCCCTGTCTTTACAGTGCTCACGAAGACCGACCCAAAGACCAAAATCACGGGCGTGGAGATCGATTCAAAGTCCAACATGGCTGGGTTAACGGAAAGCGACGTAACCTTCACGTCTGATTCTGTCTCCATCAATTGGCAGGGACTTTCGTTCGACAATAATTCGATTGTTCTGCTCGACCTTCTTTTCGCGCCGACGTTGCTCTCCCCTGAGCTTCCGTCCAACGCTCCGACCAAACGAACGCAATGTTGCCGGGGCGATCGACAAGTTCACCAACGCCGGCGGCACGGTGTCGATCGGTTTTAACCCGCTCTACAACCTCTCGGCTGTTCAACTCGGCAATGCGGTGACGCAGCTTTCGGGCGAAGCCTCGACCGCGCTGATAACGCTGCCTTCCAGATGATGAATGGCTTTTTGTCGGTCATGCTCGACCCGTTTGTCGATGGACGCGGCGGAAGCGGCTTCCCTGACAACGCCTCTGGGGCCTACGCCAGCAACGGCGGCGCACTCGCCTATGCCGATCAGGAACAGAATGCGACGCCGGCTCAGAAAGCCTTGATGGCGCTGGCCGTGACGAAGGGACCGGAAGCGCCGATCTATCAGCCGCATTATTCCGCTTGGGTCGCAGGCTACGGCGGCGTCGGCAATTACTCAGGAAACGCATCGCTTGGCCAGCCATGATGTTAACGCTGCGGCGTATGGATCTGCAGCCGGCGTCGATTATCACGTCAATCCCGACACTGTCGTCGGCCTGTCGCTCGCGGGCGCCGGCTTGCAATGGAATCTGTCAAGCGGCCTCGGCAACGGCCAGGGCGACGCCATTCAGGCCGGCGTCTATGGCGCGACGCGGTTCAATCGTTTCTATGTGGCCGGTGCATTCGGCTTTGCCAATCATTGGATCAATACCAACCGCGAGGCTCTCGGCGATTCCCTGACCGCCAATTTTGGCGCGCAAAGCTATGGTGGGCGTATCGAAGGTGGCTATCGCCTGCCGTTCGCAATGCCGATTCCACTTCCGATCTTCCAGGCGCCGATCGCCATCGTTCCCTACGCGGCTGTGCAGCCGCAGGTCTTCCACACCCCGGCTTATAGCGAAAACGACATCGGCGGCGCGGGCTTCGGTCTGAATTACAACTCCGCTGATGCGACAGACGTGCGGACGGAAGTTGGGTTCCGGGCCGATACCGTGACGTACCTCGGCGCGGGGCCGTCCGCGACCAAGATCGATCTCTTTACGCGCACGGCCTGGGCGCACGATTTCACCAACACACCGTCTTTGGATGCTGTCTTCCAGACCTTGCCCGGTGCAAACTTTACGGTCTATGGCGCGAGAACCCCGCACAACTCGGCGCTCGTTTCCGACGGTGCGCAGTTGTGGCTCACATCATCACTCTCGATCATTGCCAAGTTCGACGGCGAGCTTGCAGGTGACGCCAATATCTATGCTGGCACCGGGACGCTTCGGTACACGTGGTGATGATTGCGCCGTCCTTTGCGTTGTAACCCGCCTCTGGCGTCGACGGCGCGGGGAAAGAACTCGGTGAGTATTTGTTCTGATGAGCCAACGTCGATCCCCAAACGATCAAAGCTAAAAGCCCTACAATCGCAGCGAAAATGCCGAGCGCCTCTTTGGGGGTGGCTGCGATTACTCTATTGATCTAATCTAAAGCTATGCCATTATTCGATACATGGCGATTAATTTTTGTCCGAAATGTCAGCATCCCGTTGGGCGAATGACACTGTTCGCCGTCAGCACCCCTGAGACAAATTGAGGGTCTTCACGAAGGGAGGATTTCTGGTTCATCGTAGCCGTAAGGAGCGAAGATGAAGCAGAAATCCGGACTGGGCAAAGCGCCGGCAGAACAAGTACTGAAGGACATCCGGCGCCAGACGCGTCGGCAATACTCTGCGGAGGAGAAGATCCGCATCGTGCTGGACGGATTGCGTGGTGAAGAATCGATCGCGGCGCTGTGCCGGCGCGAAGGGATCGCCGAGAGCCTTTATTACAACTGGTCGAAGGAATTCCTCGAAGCCGGCAAGAAGCGGCTGGCGGTGACACGGCGCGTGCCGCCACCACCGACGAGGTCAAGGTGCTTCGCAAGGAAGCCCGCGATCTGAAGGAGGTCGTTGCCGAACAGGCTCTGGAATTGCGATTGCTTAAAAAAAGCATGATCGCGGATGGGGGCGACGACGAATGAGATACCCCACCTCGGAGAAGCTCGAGATCATCCGATTGGTCGAGCGATCACACCTGCCGGCACGGCGCACGCTGGAACAACTCGGCATCCCACGCGCCACTTTCCACCGCTGGTATGATCGGTTCCTGACCGGCGGCGTCGAAGCGCTCGAGGATCGTAGTCCAAGGCCTTGCCGGGTGTGGAACCGCATTCCCGAGCCCGTGCGGGAACGGATCGTCGATCTTGCCTTGGACAAGCCCGAGCTGTCGCCACGGGAACTCGCGGTGACCTTCACCGACACAGAAGACTATTTTGTCTCGGAAGCTTCGGTCTATCGTCTGCTCAAGGCGAATGACCTGATCACCAGCCCAGCCTTCATCATCATCAAGGCCGCTGACGAGTTCAAGGACAAGACGACGGCGCCCAACCAGCTCTGGCAGACCGACTTCACCTATTTGAAGGTCATCGGCTGGGGCTGGTTTTACCTCTCCACCATCCTGGACGACTTCTCCCGTTACATCATCGCCTGGAAGCTGTGCAGCACCATGAAAGCCGAGGACGTCACCGACACGCTGAACCTGGCGCTTGCCGCATCAGGTTGCGACCAGGCAACGGTGCATCAACGGCCGCGCCTGCTGTCCGACAATGGGCCTTGTTACATCGCCGGAGAACTGGCCGACTGGTTGCAGGATCGCGGCATGGATCATACGCGTGGTGCGCCGTGTCATCCCCAGACCCAGGGCAAAATCGAACGCTGGCACCAGACCCTGAAGAACCGCATTCTGCTGGAGAATTACTTCCTGCCCGGCGATCTTGAAGCCCAGATCGCAACCTTCGTCGAGCGCTACAATCATCGGCGGTATCACGAGAGCCTTGCCAATCTTACCCCGGCCGATGTCTACTTCGGACGCGGTCATACCATCCTGCTGCACCGAGAAAGGATCAAACGAAAGACTATCGAACAGCGGCGCTTGCAGCATCGCAAAGCCGCAGCCTAAAATGACAACCCAGATGACCCAGAGCCTCCGCTAAATCAGGCCCCCATCTGTCTCAATTTATCTGACGACGGACAAATGACACCTTTTGCTCTTCCTGCGGAAACCGCCTGACGAGCGTGCCTGTTAGCGAAAAACCAAAGAAGCCCACCTCTCCGAAAGTCGGCTGCCTAGCCATTCTTGCGGTTTTTGGGTTGGGGATTTTTGCCGCGGCGGTTACCAGCAACGGCAACAAGAATAATGCGCCCGCACAATCGAACGCCACTGACTCTTCTAACGAGAGTTCCCCGACGGTGCAGTCCGATGAGGCAGCGCCCAGCGCCCCAAGCCAGCCAACGTGCGCAGACGATTGGAAAGCATGCAAAGACAACTCAGACCTTGCGAACAATAGTACCCACGCACTCAGTGCTGCTCAGGTTGGTTGCGAAGAAGAGGTGAAGCGGCGCAATAAATATGGCGACCCAAAATTCTGTACCGGGTTTCTATGCGAAGACTTTACGAAATTCCGCACCGGCGATGACGCGCCAAGAACCGGCATTCTGACGCTTACCGATGACCAGTTACAGCTGCAAAACGGATATGGGGCTTGGGTTCATATGACGGCAGTTTGTACCTATGATCTGAAAAATGAAACCGTTCAGGACCTCTCTATTTATGATCAAAACTAAAAACACGCTGCGACGGATCCTCATTCCACTGTCGCTGTTGCTTCTATCGCCCGCTATCGCCTCAGCAACCGCATGCCACGCGACGCCCGGCTCATATACCGACGTCGATGGCGATACGGTGCACCGGCCCGTTTGCGCTATCACGCGCGGGTATCTGTCATGAAAGCAGTTCTTCTCGATATTGCAGCGGTGTCAGGTTTTACATCGTGCGCTTTGTGGTTTTACGCTGCAGTTCAGCGTGTGCCTTATGACCCGAACGAGGTCGACGAACAGGGAATGACCCCGTGGGCGTTGCATCAACGGGAAAAAGACGGTCGTCAGGTCGATATCTTAAAGACTGCTGACAAACAGACTTATTGGAATCGCTGGGCCGCCCTGGCCGCCGGAATCGCCGCTCTGGCGAACGCTATTTCATTGGTAATTAGCTAGCGCGGCTTGCCGTTCTCCGGCCATTCCTCATCGCCGCGCTCGATCACGTCCCAGCGTGAGATCGGCTGCTGCTTTCTTCTCGATTCAATTGCGATCACTTCTCTTATCGCGAAAACGTGATCTAGGCTCGCGACCTGGGCACTCAATAATTAAATAAACTCGACAAAAACATGCACGACGCAGGGAGGGTTTCGACATGCTTCGTGCCTTAAAGAACCGTCTGAAACAATCCATGCTGGTGCAGACGACTTATCGCCGGTACGTGCAGCCGCACATGCCTCAGTACGAGCAAGAAACTTATATTCTCAAAAACATGAAATTCGATCAGTGCGTAGATGTTGGCGCCCACGCCGGAACCTACAGCATTTTGCTGAGCCGCCGCGCGAATCACGTCTTTGCCTTCGAGCCGTCCAAGCACTCGTTCGATATCTTGCAAAATCTAAGGTTGCCGAACGTGACCGCCTTCAACGTGGCGCTAAGCAATGAAAACGGCGAGGCAGAAATGTCATTCCCGCGACTAGGCGGTGATATCGACTACGCCCTCGCAACGCTGCGTACGCTGCGTACGAATGAGTACGAGAGTGTCGACGTTGAGAAAGTGCAGCTCTCACAATTCAACGACTTCGGCACTCAAATCAACTTTAACAGGATCGACTTCGTTAAGATTGACGTCGAAGGGTTTGAGATGAATGTCCTGCTCGGGATGGATCGCTTGATTGCTCGGCGCAAAGCCGCCCTGCTGATAGAGATCGAGCAGAGACATAATCCAAACTGTCGCGAGGTATTTGAATATCTCGGCGCGCGCGGATATGAGGCGTATTATACATTGGAAGGCGCGGTACTAAGAAAGCTTGATATCGACATTCTGCCGAGCCTGCAGACCAAAGAAAAATTGATACGCGATAGCGCCCGCAAGTTTCGCGGTGGCGAGCCCAGGGAATACATCTTGAATTTTTTCTTCCTACAACCTGAGCACAAGTCGCGCTTTCTCATCGCCGGATAGCGCCTCGGGCATTAGACCGGCGCGTTAACAAGGCTGATGCGGGCGACGACGACCCTATGACTATTGAGCCGATAGAAAGGCGAATTGCGCTTTCCATCAGATATAATCCAGTGGCGCGGCACTACTTGCTTTTTAGAGTTTTCATAAAACCCACCAGTTCATGCACGTCGGTATAAGCTTCTATCCCCGGAAGTCGGCTGAATCGTTGTTTGAGCACGGCCGCACGCTTAGTAGCGGCATCAAGGTTCGGCAACGTTGCAGCATATGTTCCGGCATTTCCCTTTTCGTATCCGATCAGTTGCTTCTTCAATTTCGCCAAAGCTTCATCGCGATGCATGGGCGCCAAGATATTTGTGAAATGCAACAGAAGCCGCAATTCAAAGCAAGGAACGCTAACGATCGCCTTGAAAGATACAAATCTGTTCTCATCATTTCTATATCTGCGGTTCCGCGCCTCGGCCATTTTAATCGCATCGGCATAAGTCCGATGCTGGTCGCGATCGAAAACGACAAAAATCCTTTCGTAGCGTTTTGACTTTAAGAACTCCGCCTCAGCGCCTTCCACTATTTGCTGTGGCTCGGTTCCCAAAGGGCTTTGAATAATTCGCACATGCACCGTGGGAAGCTTCGACTCTTGTCGGATCTCCTCAAAATAGTTTACCTCTGTTTTTTCGCCTTCGCAGACAACCAACACCCTTTCGAAGGGCGGCTTGGTCGGCGCCCTGCGCCGTAGGTCTCGGCCGCTCCTCGCGCGGGAGTGGCGTGCCACTAGGTTAACCTTGGCGTGCGAAGTGTAGGTACTCCGCCATAGCGGCCCGAAAGATATCCACGCTCGATTGCCTCGCTCTTACGCGGCGAAAAGTCGGAGAGCGGATGCAACTGCGAAGATTGATTTTCGTCTTTCTCCGCAAACCAAATCTGATCGCGACGCAACAAATCTCCTTCAAGCAACGAAGTATCGTGCGTTGTGAAAATTAGTTGCGCGCCGTTCTGGTTTAAATCCGGATTTTGAAATATTCCGATCAGCTGGCGTACTAGAAGCGCGTGCAAGCTCCGGTCAAGCTCATCGACGACAAGCACCTTTCCCTGCTCGATTATATCGAAAAGAGGGCCGGCAAGGGCAAAAAGCTTTCGTGTTCCTTCGGACTCATCGGAAAAGTCGAATACGGCGCCGCCAGACCTACCTCGATGCTCGAAAATCGGAACTGTCACATCACGAAGTTCTTTTGGAACCGCCTCAATCTTTCCTGTTGCAAGATCGAATTTCATTCCGGCGGTGAAGCCTTCCTGAGTCCTGAGTTGGATATTGGCGATGCCAATGTCCGCAGCCGAAAGAAACTCCCGCGTACGGTCGGCGGTTGTCTTGGCGATTTGCGAGATCGTGTAATCCGGATTCGGGACGATGCCATTTTCGAAAACCACTAGCTTCTCGGTCAAAAACTCGAAAACCGGCAGCAATTGGTCGCTATTCAACTGCACGGCGGTTGATAAAAAAAGCGCATTGTCGCGCGTGGCTTCGCTCCACAAAGATTTGGAGCCTAAGAGGTGCGTGCTGAACTTGTATTCGTATTTCTGAGATGCCTCGTCAAAAATCCGCTCATACCACGTAGTTGGCTGCCTCGTTTTGTACACGATAAGCCATTCACTTAGGATTTTCCGCGGGGTCAGTGTGAAACCAAACTGGTAACGGGTGCTGCCTAAGAGAAAAGTGATCTCGTACTCAATCGGTAATTGATCCGTGGCGGGATCAAGACGGAAGGGCTGAATATTGAACGTCTGCCCCGCCTGCAGCTTTGCAGAATCATTCACTATGCCGCGTAGCAGCTGCATCGCGCGAACTAGATTCGATTTGCCGCCCGCATTCGCGCCGTAAATCGCTGCAGTTCGGAGAAGCCTCGGGACCGCCTTATTCCCGGTCGCCCTGACGCTAAGCTCCTCGTTAGAGACATCGGTTGACGCGACGAGATTGAGGACAGCCTCGTCTCGAAAGGAGCGAAAGTTTTTGACCCGAAATTCGATGATCATTGTTGATGCTCAATCTATCTTATATTTTCGCATATAATATGCAATATTGTAAATTAAAATAGCATCCATGGTTATTTTTTAACCGCCGCCCCCTAAGCCACGTCGCTCATCACCGGCCAGCGGTGCAACTTGGCCTCTATCGCGCCTTTGGTCTTCACAGTCGCCTTATGGACGTTCCCGTGAACATGCACATGCGCCTCAATGTGCCCCTCTGTCGCCGCTGCGGCCTTCGCTGAGCCGGTCACGGCGCCGGAGGCCAGTCCCGTGGCCCGCCTGTCATCATGCAGCCTCTTGCCCCACGCCGCGCCAAGGCAGGCTCGCACGCCGGGCTGGTGGACTCGGTCTGCCGGCAATCAACAGAGTTACCCGGTAAGTCCTTCCGCCGATATCTAGAATATTTCGTCGATGCGACGCACGTTAATGGGGCGAGAGCGGGCCGCGAAGTGTCATCGCATGGTCTGCGTTTCTAGGGAAACCGTCGCGGAAAGGGATGAGGGGAAGCACCTCGTCGCGGGACCGCTCTCGCTTTATGTCTCACCCCGCCCGCCAATCCGGTTCATCAGGCGTAGCAGGCGACGGTGGTTGCGGTAGGTTTGCGCCCGAAACGTCGGGAACGTCGTTGAAGGGCGCGCCGTGCAGGCCAGCCTTAACCACAAGATTCAGCGTCGTCGTTGTGCCGTTTGCGTCTTGCTCGTACACAACGGACTGTGCGTACAAAGTCACCGCCGAATTCTGCGTCGGGAACAACATTGGCGAAAGCAGCGTGACACCGTCGCCCATTTCCCACAATGTGCCGTCGTCTTTTTTCCAGCCGACGACAGTGACGGCAACACGCAACTCAGTTTGCGCGGTGATCGCTTGATCCCAATTGACCCGCGCCGCCATATCTGTCGCATCGCCGGGGTGCTCGGCCAGAGACAGGCTAAACCAGTTCGATGGATAGCTTGAATTGGTGGCAGTTGCCGATATTGCGCGCGGTGGCCAATTGTTGTCGGTGCCGGGTTGCTGCCCGGTCGTTTTCCAAACTGACATCGACAGTTGATTGTTCCACGTCAACGTGGCGCGCAGTATGTTTTGCCCTTCAACGAGGTCGGCCACGACGCCATTGTCCGCCGCGCCGGCGCAGAGGTTCCCGTTGGTGTCATCCCAAATAAACAGGCCCCGCATAATCGCGATGCGTTGAATAAATTCAGCGCACGTCTCGCCGTATTGAACAGCCAAATTCGCAAAAGGCTTCGAAGCAATCGAGGGCGCATTTTTCATAATCAAGTTGACGGGATGCGGTGCCATTACGGCGCGCGCAGCCTGTTCGAACGTATATCCGTCGTAGGTTCCCGGCTTCACGACAACGCTCGACTTGCGCAAGTGCTCGATCTTGCTCTTGCCGGCGATAACGACTTGATGCGATTTCGCATCGTAAGAAACCGAACGGTTAGTAACAAATCCGTTTATCACCTGAACGCCGCCCAGATTAATGGTGACAGGTACACCAGGAACGAGAACTAGTTGGCTGAAGTTCGTACCGTAAGCGCCCTCGGTTGGCGTGAACTCGAAAACCGAAAAGTCACCGTAGACACGCTCAACGCGCACAGATTCCCAAGCGGAATAGATCTGGCCATTCGCCTCAATGGTTGCGATGAAGTCTGAGTCAGCCATCGAGCACCTCTGGATTGGCGAGTATCACTTCCGTCAGCGCTGCTTTTTGTTCCGCCGTCACACGATCAGCGTTGTTGACGTTAGGCCATTGTGATACATTCTTAGCGTCCGCAATCGGCCAGCGTGTCAACGCTGGCTTCGGTGCTTTGACGTCGTCGCTGTTTGTCATCGTAGAGTCCTTAAACACCGCCTCGGCGGCTTCGATCACTGCCGCGCGCCGCGAATGCAGCGGGCGAGTATGGCGGCGGCGAAGTGGCTGCGTTTCGTAACGGCGAGGCTCGATCATTTGCGCAACAACTTGCGCGCCGCGCGAGCGCCGCGAGCAAGCTCTGTGGCGTCAAGGGCGGCGGCCTCTACAGGTTGATCGCTGCTTGCCTTACCAGCAAGTATGCGTCTGGCCTCGCTTGTCCCACGAGATTCGGCGCTAGTGCGCGTCGATTGAAGAAGGCGGGTCGCCTCTGCTGCACCGTTTCTGAAGCGGCGCTCTCGGCGAGACAGTGGTTGCTTACTGCTGCCGTTTGCAGATCTGATTCTCGCGCCCGGATCAGCAGGAACCGGCACCGCCGAAACTTCCAACGGTTCCCAATCTGTGACTTCGGTAACGTCGAACTGGCCTTTGTCACCTTCAATGCGCGTGCTGGCGTGGATCAGATAGCCAACGCTGATATTCTTGATAACACCTTCCCGTATTTTCGAAATGGTGTCGGCATCGCTGCGCGCCGAACTCAACTTTACAGTGGCAATGCCCCTGCCGTTTTCGATCTTCGCACTGCCTGGCACAACCGAGCCGATGACGTTGCTTAGCTGATCGGAACTATGCGTATCAAGCAGCGGCGCGCCGCTATTCAACCGCCCGAGGCGCACGTTGCCGGCACCCATCAGCAACCGCTCGACAAACGAGTCGCCGAAGTCGTCGGTGCGCACGACGTCGCTGCCGGTGCTCCACACTATATCTATTGTGTTGTCAGACTCGTCGAAACTCGCGCTGCGAACTCGCGCCGGGCTGTATGATTTGGTATTTTTCATTATCTTAAGCCCATTCGTTCGGCGGAAGCGTGATTTTGCGAGAGCCATCGGGTAACGTTTGATCGCCGTAAATTTCGGCTACAGCAGGCGCGCTCATGAAGTCGCCCAGGGGCGTTTTCACTGTGCCGGATGGCTGGGCGCCACCCTGCAACGTGCCACGGCGTAGTTGCGCAGCAGCGGCGATAGCGGGGTGGATACTTGCGCTCGCAAGTGTCGAGTTGAAATGCTCAATTCGCCCTGTTGGCCGCAGACTCAGTTTTCCAAAACCATAACCGTCAATCGCCCATGGCGCTTCGCTACCCTCCGCGGCGGCAGGAAGCTTCGCGATCGTGCCAATTTCGAAAGCATAATTTGCCGCATTGATGCGATACTCACCTTCCGGCAAATGATCGTTCGCGGCTTCAATCGCTGCGCGCTGGGAGTCAATCGCGAAGAAGATATCCGCGACAGCTTTGGCGCGTTTCTCATATTCGGCAACGAGCCGCTCGACTTCGGCGGCGGCGGCGACACCAGCGTCAAAAAGTGCCTGGCGGCGAGTCTGCTCAGCGCTGGCCTTGGCTTCAGTCAATGCCGTGCGCGCCGGCTCAAGTCGGGCCGATGCACGTAGTCCGGCGCGCTTCAGGCGGTCGATTTCAAGCGATTTGGCTTCGAATTTCGCGTCGTCAGGATCCAGCGCCAAGGCAGGCAACGCGGCCTCAGCGGCTGCAATGTCAGCCTTGATTTTACGCAGTTCAGCCGTGCGCTCTGTAACGGCGTGCTCAGCGTCGGCAACGCTCGGCTCAGCCGGCGTGATTTTCAATTTCGTCATGACACCTCGTAAAGTGAAGAAATGGGTGCGGCGCGCTAGCCTTATCCGCATGATTACCAAGGCCGCCGCGACGACGGAGGCTAGCTTGCTGCTTTTCGACGGCCCGCTCGCCGTCAAGGAAAAGTCGCGGCAGAAAAAGTGCGCGCGGTGGCGCGAGTTTACTTCTCAGCGCCGAATTATCGCGCGCGAGAAATCGAAAATTATCTCGTGATCGCAAGACCTTGCGCGACGTTAGACGCGCGCCTGTTGGTTTTGGAAGTAAACATAAAAACCTGTTTCAAAATTTTGGAAACGGAGTCCAACCGGGGTGGCGCGTTACCCCCAGGCGGAGGGTGGCTCAGGAGAACCTAGGATTTCGCCACAATTGGGAATGGCTCGCGTGGCCGCACGTACTCAACCCGTTCAAGGGTAAAACTCTTCGCGGCCGTCCCTAAAAATCTTGGCAGCCGAGGGTGTGATTTGTACGGCACCCTTCCCAGCTATCGCCAGATCAACGCGGCGCAGCACTTCGCTGACATCCACGACGACGGCGCCGGGTTTATCGGAGAAGATCTGCCGCACGGCCTCGGCGAATTCCGTCGCGTCAGTGACGCCATAAATTGTGGCATCCCCATCTCGCACGACCAAGTATGTTTGCAAGCCGTCGCGATTCAACTGCCCTTTTGGGCGTTTGAACGAACGTCGATCAGAAAATGCCGCTGAGGCGAGCGCCGCCTTGGCGGTTGGTAGGCCGAGCCTGCAAAGTTCGCCAATTACCGCCAAGCGGTGAAGATCGCGAATTGAAAACTCGCGACGACCACCCTTCCCCGGCTTGGTGGTTTCGATAACACCTCTATCGAGCCAACTTGCGACCGTGGCGGCTGGCAGGCCGGTCACGGTTGCCACGTCGTGTAGTGCATACGTCAATTTGAAATCTCCAACGAAGACTGTTGTTACGGTTGGCCGAATAAAATAAGCCGCCCACGAATGGGCGGCTAGGTACGCGCAGGACCGCGAATGCGCGACAGGTTTATTGATTGGGCGCCCGGTACATCCGCGGTGCGCCAGCGCCGTGTTTGGCGTAAAGTCAGGGAATCGCGGCAGCGCTCGTGACGTCGCCGCCGCGACTACAACCCGATCGGGGGATGCAAGACGACGAGGAAACGCACCACCCATTATAGAGTCACGCAACGCGGGACTTTGCTATCAAGCCGCCTCGGCGAGCATGGGCAGGTTGTCGTTCGCGGCTTGCAATGCCTTTCGGATCAACGCAGTGCCAAGTGCGCTGGCCGCGTTGTATTTCTTGCCCATAGCCTCGCCAATCGATCGGGCTGTTCTTCGATTGACGACGGTCAGCCTCAGCACTTCGAAATTCTCGTCGCCAATCGCAGATCGCAGACGTTCAAGCACAAGCCGAGCGTCAATCGGATTGTCGGGTGCGAATGGCCTATTCACGGCGCCCGCGCTTTCGGACGGTGTGACGGCCGCTGGCGACCCATTATGGGCGTTGTCGGCTTTTGGATCTGGGCCGCGCGGCCTGTAAAATTCTTCTGTGCCGACGTTAATCCAAACGGCTTTTTGCTTACCTTCGATACGACGCTCAGATCGGTATTGGGCGTAGCTTTCTTTGAGCGCTGTTTTGACAACTTTGCCGTTGATTAACTGGGTGCGCCAAACGTGGACGACCCGGAAATTTGGACAGTGCGACCCACCCTTCCGGCCGTCTGGCAGGATAGTCCAGTATGCCCCGTCAGCGCCGGCCACGCATAAGTCGTCCCAATCGTGCATGTCAGTGCTTTCGCGCATGCAATAGTCGATTCCATAGCCACTGTTACCGATCGTTTTGCCATCCTCGTCGCGCGGCAGTTCGTCCATCAGGCCCGCAATAGACAAATCACCGTCAGCGCCGTATGCACTGGCCGGCGATGGTAGGTTGTTGTGTGGCTCGGCGGCGAGTTCGAATAGGTAAGAGAGCAGCGCGAGCAAGGCGCGACTGGCCTGATCTTTTGCATTGAGCCGCATAGCCGGCCATGAATGGGATTTGGCGCCGGTAATCGGGTCGTGGTTATCATTAGCAGCCAGCAACATGTCGTCGTCGGGCGCTCGGGCCATTATTCCTGCCACAAGTTCGGCGTGCTCGCGCGGCTCAGCCGGCGCGTAAATTAAAGTCATAAAATCCTCGTCGTCTGGTGAATGCCGCTAATGCGGCTTATGGCCTTCGGCCCAGTAATCGAGCAGCGCCCTCGGCGACTCGCTCGAAGCGGCAAATCAGATTTGCCTATCTATAAGTATATCATACCGAGCGTTGCTGAGCAGGGTACGCCGCCCGTTTCGGTGTTGCGATAAGTCATTGCGGCAGAGGCAACTATGTACACATACAGGACGGCGACGAAGATCATTACAACACCGTAACGAAAAACAGTCGCTGTTTTGCGTAGTGTATCGCGTCGGCAACATTCCCACTTGCACAGTTATGCCCGGTATCAACCGTGCAGCGAACTGTGCAACTGGGCATTCGCCACGGCGGCAGTTTCGGCAGCGAATTGCTTTTGATGCTGAGGGCCGGTCGTCTTGAGTTTTCCCGACGATCTGGTGGCCAAACTCTGGCCACCAGAATTATCAGCGTTTCTTATCTCCCATATCGACTTGCGCAGACTGATATGCTCAGCGCGCTCGGACGCGCTTAGGTCGGATTGAGTAATGGGAAACGTTTGCCCACTACTCTGGCCACCTGAACGCCACACAGCTTGCCTTCCTTGCTTTGCGCGTTGAGGAAGTCGAAGCCGAGCGCGCGAAGGAGCGCATGGCCAAAGGTGGCGAGTTACGCTGAATGGATGTATGGTGCCGCAATGACGGACGAGAATCCGAAACCCAAACGTCGCTTAAACAGAGATCAGCGCCGCGCCCTGGATACGGCCGAGGTGGCCTCGTTTGTCAAACAGTATGGGCGTCGCGCCCAAAGAGGCGTCGAACCAAATGATCGTCAAATTGACGAAGACGTCGCGCGCCGTGTGAAGCGCGCAGATCCCACCACGCTTGATCGCCTTCTGCACGATGACGAAGATTAGCCGACATTCGCCAAGGCACGCGCCGCGACGCCGTCCTGTTCAGCGTGGGCGCAAACGCCAGCCACGGCCTGCGAAGGACGGCGGAAGATAAACAGCGAGCCGTGAGAACGTTGTTAACCGACGATGAATGGAAGAAATTTCCGATTCGCAAGATCGCGCGGCTTTGCGCGGTCGACGAGGGCACGGTTCGGAATCACATTAAAAAGCTATCTGCGGAATTTCCGCAGATAGAGAAGCCGACTACGCGCACCGTCGAACGCAACGGCACCGTTTATGAGCAAGATACATCAAATATCGGCAAGACGCCCGATATTCTGCCAAGCAGCGAACCGGCGTCAGTCAACGCAATCTGTAAAACTCGGAAAGCTGAAAACGCGCACCGGAATGCCGCCCTCTGCCTCGCAAGCCATCGTGGCTCTAAGTTGGAAACCGACAAGCGTGAGGGCCACCAATAGGATGGCAGCAGCGAAAAGCATGACTTTTGCGTCGTCCGTTAGCATGTGGCCTCGTCAGTTTTCCTTCGTTTGCCTAGTTGCACAGTGTTGCCCAGTTCTAACCGGGCAACTTCCGTGCAGCTGTGCAGGCCCGAGAAGCCCCAGCGCGGCCCACTGACGGCTGCTTCCATCGCAGCACCGTCTCGATAGGCCGCGAGCGAGAAGGCTGGCCAGCGGCGCGCTGTCGCGATCTATGCAGCTTCCGCCGCGATGGCCCGATACTCAGGCTTGCCATTGTAGACGCGGCGTTCGAAGGCTAGCCCGAGCAAGTGGCCGGTATCCTCGATATCGCCCAAACCAACAGCCCGACGCAGTCGTTCAAACTGCCTTTGGCCGTGCTCCTGTTCATCGGCGCTTGATGATTCCAAAATAATGGACTCCGTTAGCGTCTCGCCAGTTTCAGTTCGCAGCGTCGCAACCAGCGCATTGTCTCCGGACGGCCCTTTGACTTCCGAATTGACTATCTCAACCCGCTGCCATTGCCGCGCCTTGGAAGGCACGTTCGAATTGGCGGGTGCGGCCGGTGTCGGCTTGGCGGGTGCGGGTTTGGCGGCGCTTTGCATTCCGGGAGCGTCTTCGTCGTACCGCTGCTGCTTTAACCAGTTGACCAGATATCGCCGCTTGCAGCCGGGCTTCGCTTCGGCGGCCAGCCGCCACGCGGTCGCGACTTCGACAAGGTGCGCCTGCATGGCCGTGTCTGGATTTAGCTCGTCGTAGGCGGCTCGGGCTGCGGCCTTATCCCGACGCACACCGTACGCATTATAAAGCGCTTCAAAGCCGTCCTTCCCCGCCGCCTCGGGCGCGGCGCCCGCGGAAGCGGAAGCGGCGTCGCCCGAAGGCGCGGAATCAGTTATTCCTTCCTCTCCAATTAGGCCGTCTTTTAGGTCGGCTAATTGGAGGTCGGATTCGGTATCGTCTACATTACCACTAGGGCCCCTAGCGGTATCGTCTACATTACCACTAGTGGTATCGTCAGCATTACCACTGCGGCCCAGTTCGCTAGTGGTATTGTCCGCATTACCGCTAGGCTTTTTTGCAACCAGATCGAAAAGGGGTTTATATTTCGTCGGACTGGTCCCGATGCCCTTTTGAAGCACGTCAAAAGGCCCCTTTTCAGTCAAACGCCTAAGGGATGAAATGACATTGGGGCGGGCTGCCCCCGTCGCCACCTGAAGATATCGAAGGCTGGCGCGGCTATTGCCGAAGTCCTTTGAATATTTGTCGACGATCTCGTATGCGATCGATTTGTCGAGACTGGTTGCCCAATCTGATCGGCTCACCAAGCCGTATAACTTCCATTGGTACTTGAGCGAGTCGGGCCGCTCGTTTTTATCGGGTGTTTTCATTGGCGACACGGCCCTCATGAGCGGTCCAAGCAGCGTCAGCGAGTTGCCGAGCATAGCCGCCTTGGAATTGAGCGAAACGAACGCCATGCTTCGCAGGCGAGAAAACGAAGCGTTTGCCGTCGCTGGTTATTGAAAGCCGAAGTCCGTTGAGGCGAAGCCCATCGACAACCTCGGCATCAAACGCCGCGATATCGCGAAACCTCCCGCCACCGGAATCGGTGACAGGCCAGATGTTCACAATTCTCAAGGCGACCTCCTAAGCGGCCTTGGCCGCTACATATTGGTCTTTTGCTGCGAAGAAAAACTCACCGTTTTGCTCGCACAAGACGAACCCACGCCGATCTGCTTCAGCGACCGCAAGCGCAACGCGGCGATCAGTTTCATTGAGGCGGGGATCGGCGAGCACACTAATTTCCCATACGCGGCGTCTGGCACGATTACCCATGTCGATTCTCCAATTGGTTGGATGTCGTTAGTGAACGACAAAAACCTTGTCCAAATTCCAAAAAACGGAATTTATTTCCAGTGAACCGCCGCGCTCAACGAGGCCAGTACCATCTTCGGAAATCCGAAGATGCGGAAACTAGGCGGCTACAGTCCGCAGCGAAGGCCCAGGCGCGCCGTGTCCTTCGTGAAGCGCTCGGGTTTCGCGCTCCCGATCAGTTCGCCATTCTGGCGAACTGATTTTCTGTCGCCGCCGTTGCGCGTTTCCGGGTGTTCCCGTTCATACGCGGCCTTGCGAATTGAAAAACCCGCCGCCGCGCACGAGCCGAATGGGTGACAGACGACGCTTGGCGCGGCGGCGGAATTAGGCGGCTTTGGCTAACTGAGGCCGATTGTCGTTCGCGGCGTGCTTCGGTATCGCTTTCGCGACAACGCTGACCACATTCCCGACTTCTGAAAACACCTCGGCAAAGCGCTCTGGGCGTTTGCCAAAATAGGTAAAGGCTTGGCCCATTGCCGGCGCGGCGAATTCGCCCTTGGGGGACACGAACTTGACGCGACCACGAGTAAAGCAGATTGCTGTGGCTGCACCGAAGAGCGTGTTAAACCACGCCGTGTCGGTGGAATTATGCGTCAGAACAATCGCTTCAGTGGTGCGGCCCGACTCGTATTCGCCAACAATCTTGTCAACGAAATGCACGATTTCAGGCTGCGAATATGGCGGGTTCATCCAAACCTTGCCATGCCATTCCTTATCAAGGCCATTGGTTTCTTCTGTGAAGTAGTCCTTGGCCTGCACAGTCTCTTGCGCGATAGGATTCGACGCTGGGGCGACGTCGAAAACGCCGAGGACTGCTCGCGCAAGTTCGATGTATTGCGCGGGCGTATACCACTCGTTGTTTCCAGTGAATGAAGTTCTGTAGGCGGCGCGGGTAGCGTTGGCCGGTTGCGCAATCATGCCGCCACCGCCTTAGCGGCCTCGCCACGCCGCGCAATGCGTTCGATAATCCAAGCGTTCACCTCGGCGCGCACGAACGCAAAGCGCCGGTCACCGAGCGGCACAGCCGTGGGGAAGCGGTCTTCGGCGCGGTACTTATTCAACATCGTGCGGGAAAGGGATGTGGCGCGTACCGCTTCGTTCATCGACATTAGAACGGGCGGCGAATTTTCGTTCGCGGGCGCTGGCATGAGTCACCTCGTGTTGAAGGTGATGCCCATAATTACCATTTTGCCAAAACAAACACCGAAAGTAATTTCTAATTATTTGCGAGAGTTTCGGCTTCGATCTGCCGGTACATGTCCATCGCCCTCTTATAATACGCGAGGATCGTATCGATCGTTCTTTTCTCTCGCGGATGTTTCTCGGCAAGGATTAGGCGTGCTTCGGTGTCTGATACGCCCTCGTCAATGAGGACATCGTACTCCCCGCCGATCTCAAGCCACTTGAATGGCTTTTTCGTCTTCGGACCGCGCTTTCCGTCAGATTCTTTCGGTCGCAGCAAGTCCGCCGCGATAGCCTGAACTTCCGGCGAAGCGGTCCCGGCCTCTAAATGCGCCAGAAGGCGGGTCAACGCTTCATCGTAGCGCCCTTCCGAGTGCATGGCCCGGATTTCCATTGCCGCGGCATCGATCTTCGGCAGTTTCGCCATTAGGCCGCACTTTCGCAGTAAGCCGCCCAATCGGACATGAGCGCGCGCCGCTTATCTAGGGCGTCGCCACGGCGATATGCCGCCTCAGTCTTGTTTTCGATGGCGTGAGCCAGTGCAGTTTCCACGATGTCATGCGGGTGGGCTGTCATGTCGCCGCACCAATCGCGAAACGTACTGCGTAGCCCGTGCAACGTCGAATCATCACCTGAGGCCCTGCGTAGGGCCTTCGTCATCGCCACGTCGCTAATCGGCCGGCCATCCACCTCGCCTCCGAATATCAAATCGCTCGTCGCGCGCTGTTTCATGATTTGCAGAATTTCAATTGCCCTCTCGGTCAACGGCACGCGATGTTCTTTTCCCGCCTTCATCCTCTCGGGAGGCACGGTCCAAAGCTTCTCTTTAAAATCGACTTCGGGCCATGCCGCGAATCGGGCTTCGCCTGAGCGCGCCACCGTTAAAGTGACAAACTCGACGGCCAGCGCAGAAACGCCGTTGGCGCCCCGGAGGCGGGCGATAGTGGCGGGGATATCCTTATAACCCAACGCCGCGTGGTGGCCTCTGCTGAGCTTCTGGCGGGCGGGCAAGAGGTGCTTGAGGTTGCCCTTCCACGCGGCAGGATTATCGCCCTCTCGCAGGCCGCGTGCTTTGGCGTGGTCAAGCACGGCTTCGATTCGCATCCGAAGCCGATCGGCAGTTTCGGGGATCCGCTGCCATATTGGCTCAAGCGTCGTCACAACATCGTCGACGCCGATATCGGCAACCGTCTTGTCATGAAGGGGCGCTGCGTATTTATCCAGCGTCATGCGCCATTGCGCCTTATGCTTCGCGTTCCGAAAATCGGCGTGCTTAACGGCGATTGTCGATTCCATCACTTCCTTGAAGGTCGGCTTTGCCGTCTTGCCGGGGCGCGGATCCTCGCCGCGCGCAAGCTGGCCACGAATCTCTTCCGCCTTCCTGCGCGCGAGCGCCAGCGACACGGGTGCGGTGCCCTGCCCGTAGCCGCCAAGGCCAATTTCAGTTCGAACCTCACCGCGCCGGTAGATGAAAACAAATTGCTTAGAACCGCCTTTTCGGACGCGAAAAAACAGACCATCCCCATCAGAGTAAATCCCTGATTTATCTAGGGTTCGAATCCGACTCTCCGCCAAACGGTGCCGCACTTTTGATTCCCGTTGCCATAACCACGATAATGAAACTACTAACTTTTGTGGCAACCAATGTCAATAATGCCAGTATAATCAGCGCGTTAGCGGACTCCGTCTCCGCCATTTCGGAACAAAACTGGGCACGCCCAGGGTATCCGATTTTACGCCAGAGCTAGATATGGCGACCAAGGTTCGGAGCAGGTTGCTCTTTGACCCCGTGATGCGGACCTCCTTGTCCGCGACCTCGACCCGCTGGGCCAGCAGGCGGAGGTGATCGCGGGGTAGCCGCCCCCATCGGTCCGCATCCGGTTCCGTGCCGCCTGAGCGAACTGGCGAAGCATCTGCGGCGTGACGGCATGATGGGCCGAGCTTTCGAGCATGGCCTGCGCCCGTAGGGCATCGGCCTGGGCCTGATCCCGAGTCGCCTTGAGGCCGACAATGCGGTCCTTCAACGCCGGGTCGTCCAGATCAGCCACGCCGGCCTCGATCGCGTCATAGAGCCGCTTCAAGCGCAACTCGGCCTCGCTCGCCCGCTTGTTCAACTCGGCGATATGCTCACGGCGACGCTCGGCATGATCCTGCCGGCGGTCGATGACAGAGGCCAGCACCTCCTCCAGCCGATCGGGTGCCAGCAGCCGATCCTCGATGTAGCCGGCGACCAGCGTGTCCAGCTTCTCCATCGGGATCGATTGGCCGGTGCAGCCGGTCTCGCCCTGCCGGGCCTTGATCGAGCAGGCATAGTAGCGGTAGCGCCCGCTCTTGCCAGTGCGGATGGTCATGGCACCATCGCAGTGGCCGCAGAAGCAAATGCCGGTGAGCAGCGTCGGGCCGGTAACGACACGTGGCGGCAACACCTTCGGATTGCGCGCCTTGAGATGGGCCTGCACGGCATCGAACATCGCCTGGTCGATCAGCGGCGGCACCTCGACCGTGACGACCTCGGCCTCCGGCTTCAACTCCTTGGCCTTGGAGCGCTTGTTGAACTCGTGCTGGCCGATATAGGTCTTGCGGGTCAGGATGCGGTGGAGCTGGCCGATGCCCCAGCGTCCGCCGTCACGGGTGAACATGCGGTTGCGGTTCAGATAGCTGACGATCGCCTTGACACCCATCGGACCAGAGCTGCCATCACCATCCAGCGCTAGCCGATAGATCAGCCGTATCGTGTCCGCGTGGAGGGGGTCGATCTCCAGCTTCTTCTTGACCTTGGCGCCGCGCGTCTCGGCCGCCACGACACGGTAGCCAATCGGCGGCAGCGCGCCGTTCCAGAAGCCTTGCCGCGCATTCTCCTTCTGCGCCCGCAGGACGTGCTTGGCATTCTCCTTCGATTGATATTCGTCGAACAGCGCCATGATCTGCCGCATCATCTGATGGATCGGATCGTCACCGATCTCCTGCGTGATCGACAGCAGCTTGACGCCGTTCTTCGCCAGCTTGCGGACGTAGAACTCCATCTCGAAGTGATCGCGGAAGAAGCGGCTGAACGAGTGGACGATCACCACGTCGAAGGGCGCGGGCTTCGACGTGCCGGCCTCAATCATGCGCTGGAACTCGGGCCGGCGATCGTTCGTCGCCGAGGCGCCCGGCTCGACATAGGTTTCGACGAGCTGATAGCCGCGCGAGGCGCAATAGGCTTCGCCCTGCTTACGCTGGTCGGGGATGGAGACATCATGCTCGGCCTGCCGCGCCGTCGAGACGCGCAGATAGAGGGCGGCGCGCAACGGCACGGTCATGGCAGCAGTCTCCTTATGGCGTCATTGCTTCGTCCCGAAAAGTTCGTCGAAGAAATCGCCGAACCACCTCTCGAATAGATCGACCTCAGCCTCGCTGACGGGGATATGCTCCGGCCAATCATCGGTGACGATCCAGTCCGCCAGTTCGTTCTCCACTTGGGGGTCGTGCCTGTCCGGCCGCGCAGGCGGCGGGAGGCCGTAGTCGTAGAGATCGCACGCCGGAGCGTGCAGGTCATCAGGCGCGGCGCCGGAGCGCCCGCGACGGACGCTGGGGCGATGGGCGCGCTGTCGAGACATGCACGCAGGATCGCGCGCATGGGCCGCCGATTGAACGACGCAATACTACGCCACAGCCCACCCCGTAGCGGAGGATAGAAAGACAGGGCGCAGGTGGTCGTAGCGCGGCGCAGGTTAGCGCAGGTGGTGCGGCAGCGGCGCATGAGAGGGTCAAACGAGGCCATACCACGCTCCCCGACCCGCGCCGTGCAGGATCAGATGACCTTGCTCGACGAGCGCCTTCAAATGATCCTTGATCGTGTGGCGGCTGGCACCACTCACTCTCGCGGCTTCCGCCACTGTGATCCGGCCATGCTCGCGCACCAGCTCAAGGATCAGCACCGACAGCTCGGGCATGTCGGCAAGCATGATCCGCTCGCGCTCCATCTTCTTTTCGAGGCGCTGCTTCTGCCGCTGCAAGGCGCGCAGGAAGAACTCCAGCCAGGGATTCCAGTCGGGCTCGGCCGTGCGGATCGTTCCCTGAGTCCGACGCAGGGACAGGTAATAGCCTTCCTTGCTCTGCTCGATCACGCTCTCCAGCGAGCTATAGGGCACATAGGCATAACCGGCCCGCAGCAGCATGAGCGTCGTCAGGATGCGCGACAGGCGGCCATTGCCGTCCTGAAAGGGGTGGATTTCGAGAAACACCACCACGAAGATGGCGATGACCAGCAACGGATGAAGGCTCTTGTCCTTCTCTCGCTCAGCCGCCCATTCGACCAACTCGGCCATGCGGCGCGGCGTGTCGAAGGGCGTGGCGGTCTCGAACACCACGCCCAGGCTCTTGCCGTCTTCGTCGAAGGCTTCAACATGGTTGGCAAGGGTCTTGTATGAGCCCCGATGCCGCTCGTCCTTGGACGAGTGAACCAGCAGATCACGGTGGAACTGGCGGATATGGTTTTCCGTCAGCGGGATCGCGTCATAGGCGTTGAAGATCGTCTCCATCACCTCGGCGTAGCCGGCGACCTCCTGCTCATCCCGTGTCGTAAATGAGCCGAGCTGGATATTCGCCAGCAGCTTCTCGACTTCCCGATCGCTGAGCCGGGCGCCCTCGATACGGGTCGAGGAACCGATGCTCTCGATCGTGGCGACGCGGCGCAGACCGGAGAGCCGCTCCGGCGCGATCCGGCCGATTGCCCGCCAGGCCCCTTTGAACTCGTCGATCGCCGCGATCAGCGACAGGACTTCAGGCGTAATGCGGAGCATTGCAGTATTGAGCGTCATGCCGTTGGATCATCCATTTCCATCCAAATCTATGTGACATGAAGAAAACCGAATGTCCACCCATTTCCATCTATTTATTGAAGGGTAAAGGTTCGGCGGCCGAGCGTGAGGCTCGGCCAATTCCTTGATGAGTAAGGGCTTAGGGCGCCGCCCTCGGCGCGCTGCGGAGTGCCTTCCGCCCAGCTTCCTCCACGCGCGAGCGCGCTCCGTGCAGCCGGTTCCCCGCGAAGGACGAGGTAGTCGTGGATTTCCGGGCCGGGATTGGTCTCGCTGACGATGAAGTGCTCATCGCGCAGATCGTCCCAGCCGATCTCTTCACGCTCGGCCAGGCCGTGATCTCGGGGAAGAACGACGAACACCCGCTCCTCCCAAAGGCGAGCCGTCTCGCAGCCGTAGGCGGCCGGTTCTCCCGTGAGAAAGGCGACATCCATCCGATGATGCTGGACGGCGGCAACGTGCTCCGCCGGGCCACCCTCGGCAAAATCGAGATGCACGAACGGATTTCCCGCCTGATAGGCTTGCAGCAGGTCGGCGAGGAACCCGGAGGCCAGCGACGAGAAGATGCCGATCCGCACCATGCCAACCTCGCCGCGCCCCGCTGCGCCGGCATCTTTCAGGGCATATTCGATCCGGCCGATCGCTGCGCGAGCATGAGTGAGGAACTTGTTGCCCGCATTAGTGAGCGTCACGCCGCCGGGGTGACGAATGAACAGGGCGACGCCGATCTCGTCTTCAAGGTCGTGTATGCCTCGACTGATTGTTGATTCCCATACCCCCAGCTCATTTGCAGCTTGTCGGAAACTTCCTTTTTCTGCGGCGGCCAACACATAGCGCAGATAATGCAGCGCGATTTTGGAAGTAGAGGGTATCACCACGTTGCAAGCCCGAGATTCGCTCTATCGAACTTTCATCGCGCTTGGCCTAAATCAGCAATCATCGCATGCACTCCAACTCATACAACGGCGACGAGTATAGTCGCCAAGAAATACCGGCTTGCTAGCTAGCACTGGAAATGCCTCACATTCATTCGGGCAAATCGACCAGTGCCGCACTATCCCGCCAGAGCTTCATCATCACGGCGTTGTCGCCCGCCAGTTCCGAAGGGTCCGGCCAAGTCAGCTGGCGCTTGACCTGAGACACATAAAAACGCCCGTCTGGCGGAACGACCTGGCCAAGCGCTATGTCGGCCAGTAAGCTGCCGCCGCCGTTGGCCGTATTCATGCGCTGAAATGTACGCAGGACCGCGACCCTCGCCGCGAAGAAAAGGCGGAACGCAAGCGGGTGGCGGCGCGTGAGCCTCGTCCCCGGCGTGAAACCAGGATTGAACGCGACTACGCGCAGACCTCGCTCTTGCGCGAAGGTTGACGACGCCAGCGCGCGGGCAGTCAGCAGATTGCAGAGCTTAGAGGCCGCATAAGCACGCAGCGGCGCAATCGAATCTTGAGAATTTGGGTTTTGTCTAACCTGACCAGCGGCGAGCTTGCCAGCATCCGCATGCTCGGGCGGTGCGATTGCGTTTGTCTTTGGATCGTGGAGATTGCTTGTCGTGATCACCACGATGGCGCCCGGCGCCAATCGCGGCATCAGAAGCCGGAGCAATAAATAGTGAGCGAGATGGTTCACGGCGAACGTGGTTTCGAATCCATCCTCCGTCCGGTGACGCATATCGCTAACCTGTGTGCCGGCATTGAGCACGAGCCCGTCGATATGCGTCCCGCTCAGCCATTCTTCGACGGCAGTTGCGAAATGCCGCACGCTACCCAGGCGCTCCAGATCGAGTGGTGCGACCTTGGCGCGCCGCGCTTCGTCCACGGGCACAGTCGCGGGTGAGCGGGCGCCGATCATCAGTTCGTTCCCAGCGTCGAGGAGCAAACGGGAGGCGACCAGGCCGATGCCGCTGGTGGCCCCCGTCATAACGATTTTCAAGGGCAGGTCCTTTCAACGCTTGTTGGACGGGGCGATTGCCGCCACCGGTTTGGCTAGACCTTTTTTGTTGAACGGACTATGCTTAAATGACCGCAGTATTGTTGCCATCGTTCAGGGCAGTATTGTTGCCATCGTTCAGGATTGCCCGTGGACCCACTTTCAGACGTGTTGTCGCTACTGAAGCCGCGCAGCTACATGTTCGGCGGCTTCGACCTCGGCGGAGACTGGTCGTTCCACTTCGCTCAACCCGACGCGATCAAATGCTACGCCGCTGTTTCGGGTCGCTGCTGGCTGGCCGTTGAAGGCATTCCCGACGCGGTACGTGTAGAGGCAGGCGACTGCGTTCTGCTGCCGCATGAGCGGCCCTTTCGCATCGCCAGCGATCTGACTTTGCCCCCGATCGACTCCTCCGCCGTTTTCCCGAGCCAATTGGACGGCAGCATTGTCTCGTATAATGGTGGCGGGGACTGCTTCGCTGTCGGTGGTCACTTTACCCTGTCAGGCGGTCATGCAGACGCGCTCCTGGGGATTTTGCCGCCCCTCGTTCATATTCGGAAGCAATCGGATGGGGCAGCGTTGCGCTGGTCTGTCGAGCGGATGATGAAGGAGCTGCGCGATCCGCAGCCCGGTGGCTACCTGATCGCCCAGTACCTCGCTTACATGATGCTTGTTCAGGCATTGCGGCTGCACTTGGCAGAAGGATCAAACAGAAGTGTCGGGTGGCTTTTCGCCTTGGCAGACAAACGCATGAGCGCAGCGATTACCGCAATGCACAGCGATCCAGCGAATCGATGGACGTTACAATCGCTAGCGCGGTGCGCAGGGATGTCGCGAACAAGTTTCACGCTGAAGTTCAAAGAAGCGGTCGGCCTGTCCCCTATGGACTATCTGACGCGGTGGCGGATGTTGCGTGCCGCAGACAGGCTGAGGAATTCCGACGAGTCCGTTTCTGTGATTTCCCGGTCGGTCGGCTACGAATCGGAAAGTGCGTTCAGCGCGGCCTTCAGACGGGTCATGGGATGTTCGCCACGGCAATATGGCCATACGCCAGGACACTGAAAGGCCGTGCGTGGGGGCAGGAAGCGAAGAATGCGCGATCTGTTCGGGGAACCAAGGATGTCTGCTCAGCCGAGCTTTCAGGTCTCGCGCCATCTCATCCTACAGCACCTCAATCGCGCTGTTCTGCGGCTGTGGCGGGGTGTCCGTGACGGTGGATAAGGCCGCCGCCAAGGGACGCAAAAAAAGGGGCTGAGGACATCAACGGCGCGCGCACGCCGTACCTGTTGATCCGGAATCGCCCGGCGATAGAATATGAGCGACAACTCGTCTTCAATGCGCATTTCAGGTAACGAGACATGGTGCGCAAACCGCTTACAAATCCCCGCAAGCAGGCCTCGCAGGCGCGATCGCGTGTCACCGTCGATGCGCTTGTCGAGGCGACCGCCCGTATCCTGGTCCGCGACGGCTACGACAAAGCCAGCACCAACCGGATCGCCGACATGGCCGGCGTGAGCATCGGCTCGCTCTACCAATATTATCCTTCCAAGGAAGCGCTCGTTGCCGCCGTCATCGATCGGCACAATCGCCAGATCACGCGGCGTGTGCGCACGGTGCTGACCGAGATCGCTTCGCTGCCGATCGAAAGGGCCGTACGAAGACTTGTCGCCTTCGCGATAGAGGCCCACCGCATCGACCCCAGGCTGCATCGCGTGCTTGCGGAGCAGATTCCGCGCGTCGGGCGGCTGGAGAATGTGGAAGCGCTCAACCGCGAAGGCTACGCCCTCTTTCGGGACTATCTCGAAAGCCGCCGCGACGAACTGCGTGTCAGGGACCTCGATCTGGCGGCATTTGTGTGTGCTACCTCGATCGAGGCGCTGACCCATTCGAGCGTCCTTTGCCACACCGAAATGCTGCAGGACGTCGAGGCGCTCATCGAGGAAACCACACGCTTCATATCTGGATATTTGCAACCGCCGGCGCTTTGATGCCGCGATATTCCGGCGGCGGGGTCATGACGACGCCGTGACCAGGCCTTGCAAACCACCGGCTTCCGGCTTGCGCGCAAGTAACGAGCGGCAGGGCCAAAGCCACAGCAGATCGGTGCCCAAGCTCTCGACCGTCAAGCCCGCCTGACGCAATATCTCCGCATAGCGGGCCGTGTGCAGAAGATCGAAGATCGCGACGCGGCCGCCCGGCTTCAGCACGCGGACGAACTCGCGCACCGCCTGGTCGCGCCGCTCTTGCGAAGGGATATTGTGGATTACGGTCATCGAGATGACGGCGTCGAACGCCGCGTCGGAGAAGGGCAGCCGTGTGATATCCCCAGTTTCGATCTCCACCCGGTCGGCGACGCTTTCCGCGACCGCGTTGGCCCGCGCCGCCTCCGGATTGTTGCCGGAAAGGTGCCCGGCCCAAAGATCGATGCCGACGGCCTTGCCCGTGGTGAGCTTCTTGGCGCAACCGATCAGGGCTAAGCCCCGGCCGCATCCGGCATCTAGCACGCGTTCGCTTCCCGAAAGGTCAAGCGCGTCAACCAAGCAGTCACGGACCCGCATCTTACCCACAAGGCTGGACCTGAGCATGACGGCCGCCCAAGCAAGCAGAAGCACCGCGAACAAGGCGGCGCCGATACTCCACGGCCCGGGAATGGGACTTGATCCGGGCCACGCGAGATTGATCAGCGCCGGCAATGCCAGCAAGATGCCGAAAACGATGTACGCGCGAACCACTCGCGGCGCGTCGATGCCGTATTTTGTGCGCTGTCTCATGCGTTCGAATCTCCCGGCTTCGGCGGGGGCGCGGTGTCAATTCCGCCCATGGGAAAGATATGAGCTATCGCTCACGTTGCATACTCGCATTGCCAGGTCGCAGCCTCGGCAGTGTGAACGCTTGGCAAATGCCGTAAGAAAGCGGCCCGGAAGCGATCGCGAACGCCGGTGCCGAAGCAACTACTCGCATTTTGGATGCGGACGATGCGGAACAGGTAGCCCAAGCGGTCTTCGAGCAGCCGGTCACGGCGGAGAAGCGCACCCACATGAATTCGGGCGTTAGCTGAAACCGCTTCATAGGCCACTCCCGCAGCCTAATTGGAGAGTCATCGCGGACGTTAAGTGGCTATAGCGTAGCTGTAATGCCCATCTTCATCGTTCCCGGCCCCGCTATCAAAGTGTAGCGTAGCATAGCGTGCTGAAGGTGGCTGGATCGTAGGAACGGCGCTCTCCAGTCAGATGCTGACCAGCACGCCTTGGCAAAGCTGGGCTGGGCCATAATCTCGATCATTTAGAGGATTGAGGTCGAACCATAGTTCGACATTTTGTTAACGCGTCGAAGCGATGGCGAGGTGTCCGCGTCTCCAGTCCCTTTCTTCATCGTCAAGTCAGGTAGCTTTTCGCTCGGCAATCGGTCGCCGGCGCAAGCTTGCCTCCTTCACTGCCGGCGGCTCGTAATTCGCCTCGTTCACGCCGATATCGACTCCCGGCGGGACGACTTGATCAATCTGATCCAGAACGTCGTCGCTGAGCTGAACTTCGGCGCTGGCCAGTAGGTCATCGAGCTGTTGCCGGGTGCGGGGGCCAAGGATCGCCGAGGTAACGACCGGATGAGCCATGACGAAGCCGAGGGCCATGTGAGTCAAAGACAGGCCTGCACCCTGCGCGATCGGGATCAACTGCTCGATCGCATCGAGACTGCGCTCGTCGGACATTTGCTTGGGGAAGACTTTGACTCGCAGCGAGTCCGGCAGCGGCTGTCCCTTGCGATAGCGACCGGTGAGCATTCCCTTCGAGAGCGGGCTCCAGACCATCACTCCCATGCCGTAGCGCTGGCAGGTGGGAAGCATGTCCCGCTCGATGCCGCGATCCAGGATGGAGTAAGGCGGCTGCTCCGTACGGAAGCGGCCAAGCCCGCGTCGCTCCGCGACCCACTGGGCCTCAACGATCTCGGATGCGGGAAAGGTCGAACTGCCGATCGCGCGCACCTTGCCCGCACGCATCAGATCAGTGAGAACCGAGAGCGTCTCTTCGATGTCGGTGTCCGGCGCCGGGCGGTGGATCTGATAGAGGTCGATGTAGTCGGTCTGCAGCCGGCGGAGCGAGTCCTCCACCGCCCGGGTGATCCAGCGGCGCGAGTTCCCCTGCATGTTCGGATCGTCGCCCATCGGGCCATGCACCTTGGTGGCAAGCACGATGCGGTCACGCCGTCCCTTAAGTGCTTTGCCAACAATCTCTTCGGATTCCCCAGCGCTGTAGCGATCGGCGGTGTCGATAAAGTTGATGCCGAAATCCAAAGCCTTGTGAACGATCTGGATGCAGTCGTCGTGATCAGGATTGGCTAACTTTCCAAACATCATCGCGCCCAGGCAGTAGGGGCTGACCTTGATCCCGGTGCGACCGAGCGTGCGGTATTGCATGGCGTTCTCCTATGGTTGTGATCGGTTGGCGGCGACCGCCGATCCGTGATAGTCAGCGTAATCGGAATGGCGTTCCGAATTTATACGGAACATTGTTCCGTTTTTCAACTAGGTTCATGGTGAGCGAGGAAGCAGAAGATCAGACCGGCGGTTTGGACCGCGAACGCCCAGCCGAGCGACGCCCGCGCGCCGATGCGCAGCGCAATCTCGACGCGTTGCTTCAAGCGGCGAAGGCGGTGTTCGCCGAGTCGGGCGTGGATGCACCCGTCCGCGAAATCGCTGAGCGTGCCGGAGTCGGGGTGGGCACCGTCTATCGACACTTCCCGCAGCGCGCCGACCTCATCGCTGCGGTCTGCCGTCAGGAAATGGATGCCTGCGCCGACGCGGCGCCGCTTCTCGCGAACGAGAACCCGCCGTTCGAGGCATTAATGAAGTGGCTGCAGCGATACGCGGCCTGGGTTGGAACGAAGCGTGGACTCGCAAAGGCATTGCACTCAGGCGATCCGGCATTCGAAGCCCTGCCTGCATATTTCGAGCAGCGCCTGCGGCCTGCCTTCCGAACGCTCTTCTTGTCCGCCGTCACCGCTGGCGTAGTTCGGGCAGACATCGATCCTAACGACCTCCTTGGCGCGGTTGCGAGCCTGTGCATGTCTGCGCACAATAACTCGCCTGATCACGCGGGACGCATGGTAGCGCTTCTTGTGGACGGACTGCGCTATGGCGCCGGCGCCTCGGCATCCTGACCCGATCGGCCGAAGCGGCGGAGCCATCCGCCATTTTGAGCCGTAGCGCGCCTTAGGTAGCTATGGCGTAGATGTAGTGCCCATCTTCATCGTTCCCGGGCCGCGATCAAGCTGTAGCGTAGTCCAGCGTAGGATGGGTGGCTCTGGCGTAGCATCGGCGTTCTCTACATCGCCTGCTGATCTCGAACCTCACGTTCGCCCTGAATGGCGTTCCGCCATGTAGCGCCCCGGCGAAGTACCGAGTACCTTGCGGAACATAGTCACAAAGCTCGGCACGCTCTCGTAGCCGAGATCGGCCGCGACTTGCTGAATCGATGCGCGCCCGGCCAGCCACTTCACGGCGAGGATCACGCTGAGTTGCTGGCGCCAGCGTCCGAAGCTCATGCCCGTCTCCCGGCTAATGATCCGGCCCAACGTCCGCGCGCTCAGCCCCGCTTTCTCTGCCCAAACGTCGAGCGTCCCTCGATCCGCCGGCGAAGCCATCATCAGGTCGATGATCCGGCGCAGGCGTGGGTCGGCCGGCATCGGCAGATGCAGGTCTTCGTCCTTCGCCGCCGCCAGTTCGTCGAGCAGCGCCGCCATCAATCGCGAGTTCGCGCCGCCCTCCTCGTAGAGCAGCGGCAGATTGGCGGAGCGGATCAGGAGTTCGCGCAGCAACGGAGTCACCGAGACGGCGCGGCACGCCGTGGGCAGGCCCGCGCCGATGCCGGAAGCGACGAATGCACCATAGCCTTCCAATGCGCCCGTCACCTTAATGGCGTGCAGCGCTCCGCCCGGTATCCACACGGCGCTGCGCGGTGGCACAATCCATAGGCCGCCTTCGACTTCGCAGCTCAGCGCGCCGCGCTGGACGAGCAGGATTTGGCTCTTGGCGTGGAAGTGCGGTTCCAGCTCGAAATCGCCGAAGGTTTCGGATGCGAAGCCGTAGGTGACGACCGGACGGGGCACATCGTCCGGCTCGACCCACTCCGATTCGTCCGAGAGATCATTCAGAAGCGGCACGACTGACAATCGGGCGCGATGGCGAGATTGAATAACATTCTGGCTGACCTTCGGAATGACGCCAAGTTCGGTTCCCTGTACCAGCTTGTCATCAGCCAGTCGAGGCCGATCGGCTCCCATGATTGGGAAGGAAACAGCATGAACACGTTGACCAGCGCGCGCATCACCCAACTTCTGACTCAGCTTCATCGGGATGCCGAAGCGGCGGATGGCGAATTGATGAAAGAGGTCGTCGCCGGCATGGAAGCCTCCGGCGACACGATCGAGCAACTCGCGGCGCAGATGATCGCCGATGAGCGTGCCGACTACCGGCGAGTTTATAGCGGCCATGCCGCACATTTTCTGTCCGTATCGCCCGGCTATGGCCGCTTTCTCTACGCCATCGCGCGTGCCTGCAAGGCGTCGCGGATCGTGGAGTTCGGCACTTCAATGGGTGTCTCCACCATCTATCTCGCCGCCGCGCTGCGCGACAATGGCGGCGGCCGGCTCATCGGTTCCGAGGTGGAGCCGGTGAAGGTGGCGCGGGCACGGGCGCATCTCGATGCCGCCGGACTCGCCGATCTGGTGGACATTCGGGAAGGCGACGCGCTGGAGACACTCAAGGATGTCGGCGGCGAAGTCGATCTGGCGCTGATCGACGGCGCCTGGTCGCTCTACCTGTCGGTGCTCAAGCGGATCGAGCCCCAGTTGAAGGCCGGCGCGGTGATCCTCGGCGAGAACGCCTTCGCGGCGGACTATCTGGATTACGTCCGCGATCCCGAGAACGGCTACGTCTCGCAATCCCTCCCTCTCGACGAAGGGCGTGGCAACGAGTTCACTGTGAAGGTCGCATGATGATCGCGGCGGAGACGCCCATCCGCTGAACGGCCGAGCGACGTGGGGAGCTATAGCGGGCTCTAGGTGGCTATGGCGTAGCTGTAGTGCCCATCTTCATCGTTCGTGGCCCGCCACGCAATTTATCACTCCGATAAACAATGGCTTTTGCCGAGGAGTCACTTTTGGTCGAGTGACGCCAGATCGATGACGCCAACCGCCACAAGCTAAAGCGCAACCGCGACGCCGCCAGCCCAGTCTTCGCGGGGGATGGACATCGAGTTCCGCCGGGGAGGTGCAACGGACGGGCTTTTTTCAGTCAAAATCCGCGAGAGTTCTTAGCTTATCCAAATCCAACTTTAGCGCGCGGGCACTGACGCGTCTGACTGCGTCGTCCGCGGTGAGCTTGGACAATGCTCGGGTCACGGTTTCGGCGGATGTTCCGAGATAATCGGCAATATCATATCGACTCATGGGTAAAGTCAGGAGCCGCTTGGCCTTATCGAAATAATGCTCATGCGCTGAGCAATCCAATAAAAAGACGGCAAGACGACGAAAGATGGCGAGGCGTCCCATGATGATAAGCTGTCGTTGGGCGCTCCGAAGGTCGTGAATTGCCTTTATCAGAAAACCGTCTTCGATCTTTGGGTTCTTCAATAAGAATCGTTCAAGCTTCTGACATGGAAACCGATAGATCTGTGAAGACGTAATTGTCTCCGCCGACGTCACATGCCGGCCATGCTCGGCAAGTCCAAATAAATCCCCCGGCCAGTGAAATGCCACGATCTGCCGCTCGCCGTCGGGTGACGTATGAAACGTTCGCACGACGCCATCGACCAAAAGGTAGATAAACGCGGCTTCGTCACCCTGATTGAATATTGCAGACGCCGACGTGTGGAAGTCGATGACTTGCGCCAAACGAACGAGTTCGTTCCTTTCGGCTGTTGTGAGTGGGACAAAGAGAGGTTCCGAACCATGATCGACCGGCCATCCGCGCGTGCCCCGGATTCGGATCACTCTATGGGGCGGATCGCTAGAAGCGGGCATTGAAATGATCGCTCGATGCGCGGGAAAATCTGGCGGGATCAGGCGTCGGTAGCAAAATACCCAACTTTGTCTATGATATTATGTTGAGTGTCGTCGCCTATGCAAAAACGCCCTACGGGAGTTTTGTAGCCATCCTGCATTTTGAAGTGCGACGGATGACATCTCGACCAATCTGACAAAGGCGGCGACGCTGTCAAGCCTCGTGCGCAAGGCCTGATGATGGTCTGCAGTTACGGCTTGCGGCTCTTGCTGGTCATGACCTGCAATAGACCACGCGTTCACATCTCTGTGCAGGATCAGGGGCACGATCATTTCCTGACTTTTGTCAGGGTCTCATTGCGCGGTTTTCTCCTAGTTTGCCGAATGTGGATGTAAGCGGAGGCTCGGTGGCCACGATGAGGATCATTCCGTGGGGAGACCTTTCTGCCGTCGTCCTCAATGCCCAGGATGCGATCTTCGGACAGACATTTGATGGCGACATCGCGAGCTGGAACGCAGGAGCTGAACGGCTGTTCGGCTATACGGCGGGTGAGGCCGTCGGTCAGCCGGCATTTATGCTTGCTGCAGATCCGGACTCTTGGGATTTGACATCGATTATAGAGAGGCTGCGGAGAGGCGAATCTACGCCCCCTTATGAAGATGAATTTCGACACAAGGACGGGAGCACGCTTCCCGCCACAGTCGCGATATCGCCCGTCATGGTTAGCGGTGAAGCGATCGGGATCTCGCAGGTCGTTCGCCGAGGCGTAATTTCATCTGCACCAGATAACAGCCTCAGCCTGTCGAAGCTCGAGTCGGAGCGAGAAGAGCTACGTCATCAGCTGCTGCATCTCGCCCGTTTGGGGGCGATGGCTCAGATGTCCACAGCCCTTGCCCACGAGCTCTACCAGCCCCTGACAGCGATCGTCGCCTATTTGACGTCAGCGCGGCGATTGATGAACCGAGGTCAAACAACCTTATCCGAGGCCGATCTTCTGATGATCGCCATGGACCGGGCTATCGAACAGGCGAGCCGTGCCGATCAAATCATTCGCCACCTTCGGTTTTTCGTTGCAGACCAACCCGATGAGCGTCAGCTCTCGAGTATTCGCGAGACCATTTTAAACGTGAACGATCTGGTTTTGATCGTCGCCAAGGAAGCTGACGTACGTATCGAACTCAATTTGGAAGATGACGCTCAAGTGCTCATCAACCGCGTCCAAATCCAGCAGGCGTTGCTGAACTTGATGCGGAACGCCGTCGAAGCGATGGCGGGTGGCACACGTCGCCAACTGTCCGTGTTCACTTCGTCTGCTGATGGAAATATTGTCGTGACGATTGCCGACAGCGGGCCTGGCTTGTCGCCGGAGATCGCAGACCAATTGTTCACGCCTTTCAAAACGACAAAGCCGGACGGCATGGGCGTCGGTTTGTCGATATGCCAGACGATCATTGTCGCTCATGGCGGAGACCTATGGCTTGATCCGTCCGCAACGAACGGCGCGACTTTCCGTTTCAAACTTCCCATCGTCGAATAGTGACGCGAGGTGGAAGTAACTGTCTCGAAGCCGCGGCCGCTTCGTCAAGCGCGCTCTTGAAGGGCTGTCGCGTTTTTCCAGCGCGCAATTTCATCAAGCTCGGCCTTCGACTCTTCGGTCGAGATCTGGCCGTGTCCGAGATAAATCTCTCCCGTCCCTCCGTCGATTGATAACCAATCTCCTTCGTGAATGTCGTTTCCTGCGATCCGCGCCTTCTGATGTGAAGGATCGACCTCTAGCTCGGAGCAGCCGACGATACAGGGCTTCCCTAATTGGCGCGCGACCAACGCGGCATGTGCGGTGCGGCCACCCACGGCAGCGAGAATGCCCGCACCCGCAGCAAAGCCGCTGACATCAGCGGTGCTGATATTTGGCCGAACCAGAATGACCGGGTCGCCGTCTGCGGCGAGCCGCGTCGCGCTCGGCGAATCGAAGGCAACGCGCCCGGTCGCGATGCCCGCCGCCGCGCCGACGCCGCGCGCGACGGGCGCGCCCGCATCCACCAGCTTTTGATGCGCGAGACGCGTCAAATCGACCCCGTCAAGACGCTGCAAAGCCTCGGCGGGCGCGATGAGTCCTTCCTTGACGAAATCGATAGCGAAACGCACGGCCGCGCGCGGCGTACGCTTCGCCGAGCGCGTTTGCAGAAGCCACAATTTTCCATCTTCGATGGTAAACTCGACATCTTGAACGTCGCGGAACTCTTGCTCAAGCCGTTTGAGTGCGGTGCGCAGCTCGGCGTCCACCGCGGGCAAAAGCCGCGTGATCGCGTCCTCGCTCTGCGGGTTGCGACGGCCGGAGACGACATCTTCTCCCTGCGAACCGAATAAAACGTCGATGACCGGCTCCGCATCGCCTGTCGACGGATTGCGCGAGAACGCGACGCCGGCGCCGGAACGCACATTATAATTGCCAAAAACCATGGCCTGAACCGTGACCGCCGTGCCCTGCAAATCCTCGAGATGTTCGATCTTGCGGTAGGCGCAGGCACGCTCACTCATCCACGACATATAGACCGCTTCTGCAGCTGCTTTGAGATCGTCACGCGGATCGTCGGCGCAGGACCCGTGGTCCTCAACAATCTGTTGATAGGTCGCCGCAAGTCTCTCCAGCGCCTCGCTATCGAGGTCTTGCTCCTGTGCTTCGTCCTCGGCGGCAGCAAGTGACGCGAGCGGGACGGCGAAGAGCGCCGCTTCAATACCGAGAACCACGTCGCCATAGCTCTCTAGAAAGCGGCGCCGGCAATCATAAGCGAAATGCGGATTTCCGGTCATGCGGATCAGGCCGCGAACGGCAGCGGGCACGCAACCGACATCGAGCACAGTATCCAACATGCCCGGCATTGAGCGCGCGGCCCCCGAACGCACGGACACCAGGAGGGGGCGCCGCCGGTCGCCGAAAATCCTTCCGGTCGCGCGCTCGAGAAATTTGAGTCCCGCGTCGAGCCCCTCCACCATCGTCTTCCTGGCACCCGGCTCGCCCTTGGTGATCGCGGCACAAAGTTCGACAGGCAGAATAAAGGCTGGGGGCACCGGCAGACCGAGAGCCGCCATATGCGCCAGATTGGCTGCTTTGGCGCCAACGACATCCGCCGGATAGAGCGTTGTCGAGCCATCGCCGATAAAAAGGATTGTCATGTGATTTTGCCGTCAGGTTGAAAGGTCGGCGAGGACGTGATCGCGCAAGGAATGGCCGAAACGCGCCAATTGATCCGTCGCGCGCTCGAGCGGATGTGCGACGCTCAAGACCGAAAGGCTTGTTTTGAGATCATAAGCGCCGGTCAGGATTTTCGTCGTCACCACCCGCTCGGCGACATCGGCCCGGTGCTCGTCTTCGATCAATCTGGTGACCGCGGCGAGCGTATCCTCGAAATCGACACGTTGCCCCTCCGATATTTCGGTGGCAGAGGCCGTACCGATGGCTGCGGACTCAATGCCCGCGACAACAATTCCGCAAAGCTCAATCAGACAATCAAGAATCTCCGGTGCGACATCCTTCGGAAGAAGCGTCGCGACAAACGCGGCCTCTTCAAGCTCATCGATCGTCTGCTCGATCACATCGACCAGGCGCTCAATGCCGCGATCGACGCCCAATCGCGCAATTTTGCTGCGCGCCTCCAGGGCGATGCGATCGGCTTTTTCTTCGATGCGGCTCGCGCGCTGCGCCAGCCGCGCGTCTTCCGGGGCTTGTTGCCGGCGCCGACCATCAAGGAATTGCGCGATCGCGGCGGCAATTTCACGCGCGAGACCGGCCTGACGAATCACGATTGCTAGAAGGCTCGTATCGGCGCGCTGCAAATGCGCGACAAGGGCCTCTTCGATGCCGGCCTTCGCCAAGCGTTCCGAGCCGCCCTGCTTCAGGGCCTCAACCGAAATCCGCAAGACGGCTTTGAGAAAATCAACAGCCGACTCACGCCCAAGCGCCTCCGCCAACCGCTCGCCGAAGCCAATCCGCGCGGATGCAGCATGCCGCACCGCAGACGTGACGAGAGTTGCACCGCCAAGTTCGATAAAGCCACGATGGCCCACCCGATGAAGCGCGGCCCAATCCAGAATGCGGACCGCATCCGCATTCGCAACGAATTCGCGCAGGACTTTTCGCGCCTTGTTCCAATCGATCAGGAAGACGAGCGAGGCGCCGAGTTCCTCGAGAAAGTGATCACGCGCTTTAGCGTCGTGAAAGGCAAAACGGCCGGTGACGAGATAAAAGGCCTCTTCGTCATGCAGTTTCGCTGCGTTTGTATGCGCAAGCCCGTTCCATTGAACTGGAAAATTGCGCAGGAGATCGGCGAAGAACTTGGCGCGGGCGTGGTGAACGTCCGTATAAGTGATCGTCACAGAATCGGCTTCCACGCCGATCACAACGACATGGGCATCGGTTTCGCCGATATCGTTCTGGATCGTGAGACGGCTGCCCGAACGCATCGCGGTCGTGGCGAGGCCGGGATGGCCAAATTTCAAGTCGCGAGTCGCCTCAACGCCACGCATGAAAGCCTTGACCGCCGTCTTATCGTCAGGCGTCAAGCCATAGGCGTGCGCACCAGCGACCAATTCTTGTGCGTGCGTCGCCGCGAGCGTGTTGAGCGCGCGATGCAAGTCCATGATCAGGCGATGCAGACTATCTTCGGCCGAAATTGCCGTGAGCTTGACGATCTGATTAGCCGCAAGATTATCGGACGTTCCCAGCGGAATCGCGGACCTGTTCGCGGCAAGCCGCGCTTCGTATTGTTCGCCGCGCGCACCATCTCCAGCATGCACAGCCTGTAACATTGCCGTAATATCGGCCCAGATCGCCGTACCCAGCGCCGCAAGACCTGTTGCGGTGATGATTTCTCCGCTCGAAAGGCTTGCCGATTTAACGAGCGCTTGGAGCGGAAGCGGATCAAGCCCCGCAGCCCTGCACTCCTCAGTCAGATCGAATGCCGTCTGCGGATCGCGCGCATGTTGAGCAGCTGTCTGGAGGACGCTCAGTCGTGCCTTTACCCTGTCATTGGCGGCCAAACCCTCGGCAATGAGTTGTGGCAAAAGCAAATCGGATTGTCCCAACCATTCAACGATCTCCGATTTCATAACGCCTCGCAGCCATGAACCTTCGCCGCGTCACCCCCGGAGCGCGAACCTGAACATCTTTCCTCATTTCGATTATACTTCTTTGACATAAGGCAAATTCGGTCACGCCAAATTCTGCAACAGAGAACCGACTCTGGCGTAACAACGAGGAAAAGAAATGGGAAACCTCAGAATTCCGAATGAAAGTTGGGTCCTGGTTTGTGACGGCCAAAAAGCTCTTTTGCTCCGAAACGAGGGCGATGCTGAGCTGCTTAACCTCAAGCCAATCGAAATCCATTCGGAGCCGCATCTCCGGACGGCCGAACTCGGCACCGATGCTCCGGGCCGATCCTTTCAATCAAACGGAGACGGCAGCCGAAGCGCCTACGAGGCCACCGATTTCCATGCTCAGGAAGAAGCCCAATTTCTGCAAAAAATCACGCGGATCATCGACGCTGCCGCAAGCGAGAGAAAGTTCAAGCACCTGGTCCTTGTCGCGCCGCCACATACACTCGGCCTCGTCCGCCAGAGCCTGACTCCCGCGGCACGCGCCCTCATTCTCGCCGAAGTTCATAAGGATCTGACGAATGTGCCGATCGGGACAATCGAGGAGCATTTGGCCAGCGCATGAGCTAAAGCGGCCCCCTATTCCGCCGCCGCTGAATCTTCCAGGCTGAACCGGAGGTGCAGCGTGTCGTAGGCGAAACATTCGGCATAACGCCCCCAGCCGATGACGGCATTGAGGGTACGTTCGGCATCCTCGGTGCTTAAATGGTCTTCAAGCTCGGCAATGAAGCGGCTGCGGGGCGCGATGTGCTCCGGCCGTTCGTCGAGCACGCGGCGAATGTGCGCCGCCAGTGGAATCGCGCGCAGCAGATGTTCAGCGAAGAGGCGCTTGCGTTCCGGTATATCGGCTTGCGCGATGGCGCGGCCGGCGGCTGTCAGGTGGAGGTCACCGTCACGCAATTCGGCAAAACCCATCATCCGATTCATTTCGGCAAGGTGAAAGAGATCCTCGGCGCTGAGATGCAAGCGTGCCGCGAGCACCTGGAGATCCGCTTTGCCGCAGAAGGGCGCTGACGCCAGGACATCGGTCAGTCCGACAATTCGCAAGGCCGACATGATCGGCAGATTGGTGCCAATACTTGCCAGCGCCGGCCGTTTGCCGTCGGCGGTCGGTGCTGGCCCAGCCGTCATTCGTCCATAGATGTCGTCAACGAGGTCACGGAACTCGCTGCTCAGACGTTGACGCGGGCGTGGTAATGCAACATCGATTTCCCCCGCGATGCGGCCGGGATTGGGCGCCAAGATCAGAACCCGGTCGGCCATGAAGACCGCCTCCTCGATATTATGAGTTACGAGGAGAACCGATTTGATCGAGAGCCGCTCGGCTGTCCACAGATCCATGAAATCGCTGCGCAGAGTTTCGCCGGTCAACACGTCCAGCGCCGAGAACGGCTCGTCCATCAGGAGAACTGTCGGATCGACGACGAGGGCGCGCGCAAAGCCGACGCGCTGGCGCATGCCGCCGGAAAGCTCTCGCGGATAGGCATTTTCAAATCCGTCGAGGCCGATGAGTTCGATCGCATCCAAGGCACGGGCACGCGCCTCCTTTTCCGGCACGCCACGCGCATCAAGACCGGCCTGCACATTTTGCAGCACCGTCAGCCAGGGGAACAAAGCGAAGGTTTGGAAAACAATCGCAATCCCCTCCGCCGGACCATCGACGACGCGGTTGCGATAGCGCACCTCACCGGCCGCTGGCGGCGCGAGACCCGAAACGACGCGGAGCAGCGTTGACTTTCCACAACCCGAACGCCCGAGCAACGCGACGATCTCGCCCGTGTGCAGAGTCAGATTGATATCGTCCAGGACGAGGAGCTGCGCGCCGGAAGGACGGACATACGTCTGCCGCACATGGCGGATTTCGAGTTCAATGTCGGCAGTGGCACTTTCGATCTCTTCGGGCTCGGGCACAACGCCTCCTGTCAGTCCAGCCGCAGCCGGCGCTCGCTAAAGCCATAAAGTGGACGCCACAGCAGGCGATTGAAGAGAACCACGAAAGTCGACATTGCTACGATGCCGAGCACGATACGCGGATAATCGCCGGCAGCGGTCGCCTGGCTGATATAGGCGCCCAGGCCGTGGGCATAGAGATGATATTGTCCCCAGGAGACGACCTCCGCGACGATGCTCGCATTCCACGCCCCACCCGAGGCGGTGATCGCGCCGGTGATATAATACGGGAAAATTCCTGGTAGAATGACGATGCGCCACCATTGCCAACGGCGGAAGTGAAAGCTCTTCGCTGCCTCGAGGAAGTCGGTTGGGAACACTGAGGTTCCGGCGATGACATTGAAGAGAATGTACCATTGGGTGCCAAGGATCATCAGCGGTGTCAGCCAGACGTCCGTGTTGAGTCCGAACCGCACGATGGGGATAACAAAAAGCGGAAATAAGAGATTTGCCGGAAAGGCGGCTAAGAATTGCGCCAAAGGTTGAACCCGCTCGGCAAGTTTGGGCCGCAACCCGATCGCGACGCCGACAGGCACCCAGACGAGTGAGGCGAGCACGATCAGAACGATCACGCGCAACAGCGTGAAAGCGCCAAGCCGAAGCACTGTGCCGACGTCGCTCCACCCGACCTCGCGCGCGACATAACGGACGATCATGGAAGCCGCCCACACGGTCACTACGGCCACGATCGCATACCAGATCAGGTCGATAAGGCGTGAAAACCGGGAGCGGACAAATTGCGGCCTCGCGCTCTGAATCAAGTTCAGAAGTGGCGCGCGGAATAGTCTGTCGGAGCAGAATGTCACCGGCCGCATCGCGATCTCGATCAAATGCGAATGTCGCAGCGATTGAAGAAACCACGAATGGGGTACGCTTTGTGCCGCCGTCTGCTCAACACGAAACCTGTCGGCCCAGACGACCAGCGGGCGAAACAGCAATTGATCATAGACGACAATCACAATCGTCATCGCCGCAATGGCCCAGAGGATGGCGGCAAAGTCCTGTCGCTCGATGGCCAGCGCGACATAAGAACCAATGCCCGGCAGCGCGAACTCGCGCTTGTCTGCGGTAATCGCCTCGGACGCCACGACGAAAAACCAACCACCGGACATGCTCATCATCATGTTCCAGACAAGGCCGGGGACGGCGAAGGAAAATTCGAGCCGCCAGAATCGTTGCCAGGCGGAGAAACCGAAGGCGCGACTTGCCTCGTCGAGATCAAGGGGGATCGTGCGCAGCGATTGGTAAAAACTGAACGCCATATTCCACGCCTGGCTCGTAAAGATCGCGAAGATCGACGCAAGCTCGAGTCCCAGCACCCAGTGCGGCGCAAGCTTTACGAAAAAGGCAACGGTGAACGACAAATAGCCGAGCACCGGGACAGATTGGAGAATATCGAGAAGCGGAATGAGCACGACCTCTGCGCGCCGGCTTCTCGCGGCGAGCGTTCCATAGACAAGCGTGAAAACGAGCGATGCCATCATCGCCGCAAGCATGCGCAGCACCGTTCGCACGGCGTAATCGGGCAGAAAGGCGGGATCGAGCGAAATCGCCCTGAGACTTGAGACCGGCGCGAAAGTCTCGCGAATACCGAAGAGGAGGACAATTATGACAGCAAGAATCAGCACAACCGCCGCGAGGCCACCCGGATCGCTGAGCTTCCCACTCCCAACTCTGTCGCGACCGCCGAATGCGGACGGCGCGGCGAAATAGGGCCGTGACCCTTGATGCGCCAGCGGCGACTTTAGCCAAATCGGGCGCGACATCCGAAGACTGAACCCCGCTTCTCAATGTGATCAACACAAGCGCATCGCCGCCTTTGCGGAATGCGAATAAGGTTTTTAAGTTGAGAAGTTGAAATCATCTCGAAAAGCCGTGACCCATCTTCGTCGATCAGACCTTGAGCGAGATCAAGCTGTCGTCGGGATTCGCAGATACAGGAGACCTCGTCGCGTCGACCGCTCGGTCGATCCGGCGTGGCACATTTCGAGTTTGGGGGAAGCTGACTAACTTGCCCTTTTCCTCAACGAGAATCTTTCAACCGCCACCAAAGTCGCGTCGTTGAGGGAGGTTTCCGGGAGCTTCCTAAAATGCCCGATATCCGTCCTGAGTGATCTTTCGGGGGATTGTCGGGGCATAGATCACGCCTGCCTCCAAACTTCATGCAAATTTGATCCCGATTAAGTCGCGCAGCCAGCGCAAACTCTATCCTTCTTTTTCAACCGCTTCGCCGGATGGGAGGATTCGATATGAAAATCACCAGCTTCCTTCGCCAAATCGCATTGCGAATGGCTTCTTGGACAAAGACGAACCGCGGAAATACGGGAGCAAATTCCTTTTATTATAGAGATATTGAAGAGCAGCTTCGGGTTATGAGCGATCAGGAATTTTCCGAGTATTTACGCCTCCATACGAAGCGTTTGCATCGAGGAGAGGTTTAAATAAATCGGCGCGCTTCGTCCGGAGCGACGATCCGCCGATGCCAGGGTAGCTGCGCGAACTTGCATGCTGGTTCTATGCCGTGCCACGATGGCGCTATCGATTTCATCAGGGGCTGAGACATGGCGTCCGGCGCGGATTTCGTTCTCGACGCCTTGCTGCGCGAGGGCATCAGCCACCTGTTCATGGTCCCCGGCGGCCTGATTGATCCCCTGCTGCCGGCGCTCGCCCGTCATCCGAATTTCAGGCCCATAGTCGCGGCCCACGAAGGCGGCGCCGCCTTTATGGCGGACGGTTACGCGCGCGCCAGCGGCCGGTTCGGCGCGGCCATCGGCATCGGCGGTCCGGGTCTTTGCAACATGACGACCGCCGTGGCGGCGGCAAAGACTGATTCTTCGCCGATCCTGGTCTTGAGCGGCGAGGTGCCGGTCGACATGGAAGGGCTAGGCCAATTCCAGGATGCCAGTCAGGCAACGCTTGACGATACATCCATCATGCGGCCGGTGACGCGGCTGTCGGTGACAGTCGCAAGCACAAAAAATCTCAGTCACTGGTTTCGATATGGCATGACCTCGATGCTGGCGCAGCCAAGCGGACCAGTTCATTTGTCGCTCACGCATGACGCTCTGGTTGGCGATTGCGATGCGGATTATGCGCCGGTCTCTCCATTCTTCCACAATGTCATGCCGCTGAGCCTGCTGGCGGCGGAACGGGCCATCGGGCTTCTCGGCAAGAGTCTGCACATCGCCATCCTCGCCGGCGCCGGCATCGAGCACGATGCCGCGGCCGCGGCGCTGAAGACGGTGGCCGAACGCTGGTCGATTCCCGTGGCGACGACCCTGCGGGCCAAAGGCATCTTTCCCGAAGATCACGCGCTGTCGCTTGGCGTCTTCGGTTATGCCGGCACGCGGCATGCGACGACCGCGCTGCTTGATGAAAATCTTGATGTTCTTTTGATCCTCGGTTCCGGACTCAACGAGCGGGACACGATGCATTGGACGCTGCGCGAAAAATCCAAGGCGCTGATGATCCACGTCAATACCGACATGCATGAGATCACCGCGTCCGGTGAACCGGGCCATGCCGTGCCAGGAAGCTGTCACGCCTTCCTGGATTTCTTGACCGGCAGTGACGAGGCGATCACCGCGGCTTTGACGAAAAGCGGATCGACACGGTTGTCATGGCTCGCCAACGTCAAATCCGGCCCTCGGCTTTACGATGTCGAGAACTGCAAGCGAACGACGCGCCCGATCCATCCCGCTGCGGCGATAACCGCATTGCGCGCCGTATTTCCTCGCGATGGGATCGTCCTGATCGATTCTGGCGCGCACCGCGCCTTCGCCGGACATTACTGGAGCGCTTACGAGCCGCGCACCTATATTTCCGCCACCAATCTCGGACCCATGGGCTGGGCCATTCCGGCGGCGACAGGCGCGCAATGCGCGCGGCCAGACCGTCGCGTTGCTGTCATCACCGGCGATGGCTGCATGCACATGCACGGCATGGAGGTGCAGACCGCCGCACGCTATCGTCTGCCAATTGTCTATGTCGTGCTCAACAACGCCGCGCTGGGCAATGTTTGGCTGCGTGCGCACCAATATGGTCCGCTACCATCGGAATTGACGACGCTCCCTGACCATGACTGGGTCGGTTTTGCGCGCTCGCTTGGCGCGCAGGGCATGACGGTGACCGATCCGACCGCTTTAGAAGAGACATTCGCAAAGGCGCTCGCGGCGAACGCTACGGTCGTTATCGACGTGAAGGCCGACAAGGACTGCCCGACACCGGTTTATGATTTCGCTGCCGGCGCGCGGGCATGGTCCTACCACGAATAGGGAACGGATATGGCCGCCTTGCCCGATCCGACAGCCACGCTCACGAGCGATGACCGCGCAATCTATGAAGACATCCTGACGCGGCGAAAGGCGAAGGGAGTCGATCATCTCGGCCCTTACATTCCGCTGCTCAACCACCCTCGGCTTGCAAAGCTCATCGAGCAGCTCGGCTATTACTACAAATATGAATCAACGCTGCCGCGCGAAATCTACCAATTCGTCGTCTTGATTCTCGCCAAGCGCTCGGGCGTCGCCTTCGTGTGGGACGATCATGTCGTGCCCGCGCGCGCGGCCGGCGTCCCGGACGAGGCCATTGATGCCATAAAGGATGGCAGCAAGGCCTTCGCCGAACCGTTCGACCTGGTCAGCCAGATCGCCGATTGTGCCTTCGCCTATCGCTCCATTCCGCAGGCATTGCAGGATCGAATCGTCGGCCGGTTCGGCCTGCACGGGCTGATCGAGATCGTCACGCTCTGCGGTTATTATTCGATGATGGCGATGGTCAACGGCTGCTTCGACGTGCCTTTGCCGCACTGGGAAACGCACTAAAGCGAGGGCCGAATGGCGATCTTGCAAACGCTCGTCATCGGCATTGTCACCACGGCGACGCTCGATATCTGGCAACAGATTTATCGCCTCATTTTCGGCACGCCGATTACCGATTGGGCGATGATCGGCCGCTGGGCCGGCCATATCCCCGAGGGCCAGTTTGTCCAGCCGGATATTGGCAAGGCGCCACCGATTGCAAACGAACTCATTCTCGGCTGGATCGTGCATTACGTCGTCGGTATTGGTTATGCCGTTGTCTATTTGCTGTTGATGCGGTTCATCATCGGCTCGCCGCCAAGTTTCGTGTCAGCATTGGTTTTCGGTGCCGTGTCGGTCGGCGTAACCTGGTTTTTCATGGAGCCGATTCTCGGTGCCGGAATCATGGGCAGCAAAATACCGCAGCAGGCCAGTGCGATGGCGCATGACTTCACAAGTCATCTGTCTCTGGGCCTCGGTCTCTACATCGGAGCTCTTGTCGCCGGTTTGATTTGAAGACATCTGAGACTGAGACTGGAATCGGCCGCCTATCTTGTAGCGCACTAAACCGTCACGCTTTCCAGCGCAGCAGATTCGCTGCTTTTCTGTTTCTTCTCCGGCTTGATTTTGAACCAGATCGCATAAAGCGCCGGAAGGAATACCAGAACGAGCAGCGTGCCCGCCGCCGTGCCCCCGATCAACGTGTAAGCCAGCGATCCCCAAAAGACCGATTGCGTTAAAGGCGAAAAGGCCAGTACGGCTGCAAGCGCCGTCAAAACGACGGGCCGCGCCCGCTGTACTGTGGCCTCTACGACGGCATGATAGGGATCAAGTCCTTCAGCCTGGTTCGTGTGAATCTGCCCGATCAGGATCAGTGTATTCCTCATGAGAATGCCCGAGAGCCCAATCAATCCCAAAATGCCATTGAAGCCAAAGGGCTGATGAAAGATCAGCAGAGCCGGTACAAGACCGATCAGCCCGAGCGGCGCGGTTAGAAGGACCATGAACATCGCCGACAGGCTGCGGACCTGAATGACGAGAACGAACATCGTCAGGAGAAGCATGACCGGGAAAACCGGCGCGAGCGCCGCGTTTGCCTTGGCCGATTCCTCTGCATTGCCACCGACTTCGATATGATAGCCCGCGGGAAGTGAAGCCATCACGGGCTTCAACGCGACCGAGACTTCCCCGGTCACTTGCGGCGGCTGGAGGCTGTCGTCGATATCGCTTTGCACCGCGATCGTGGGGATGCGATTGCGCCGGCGCAGAATCGGATCTTCGGGCTCAATTATAACTCGCCCGACCTGGCTCACCGGGATGATGACGCCGTCCCTGTTCGTGAAGGTCAGATCGGCAAGACGCGCTGGGTCGAGCCGCACTTTGCCGCCGCTGCGCGCAATGAGGTCGACGCTGCGGATGTCTTCCCGCACTTGAGTGATGGTCTCGCCGGTGAGAAGAACCTGCAGCCTCTGCGCCACTTCGGTCGGCGTGAGGCCAAGCAATTGCAGACGTGCCTGATCCAAGACAAATCTGACCGCAGGCACACGCTCTCCCCAATCCTGATTGACGTCGCGCGTGTTCGGATTGGCGCGCATGACGGCTTGCACTTGGTCTGCAATATGCCGCACCACATCGGGGTCCGGACCCGTCACGCGGAAGGCGACGGGGAAATGCGAATAGGGCCCGAAGACGAATTGCGTGACCCGAAGCCTTGCCTCAGGCGCGAGACCTTCAGCGATCTTTTGGCGCAAATGCAGCGTCAATCGATCGCGGGCCTGCTGACTTTCTGTCAGGACCATGATTTTCGCGAAGGACGCGTCAGGTAACTCGGGATTATAGGCGAGCCAGATTCGCGGTGCACCGCCACCGATGTAACTTGTGATCTCTCTGGCTTCCGGCTGTTTCGTCAGCCAAGCTTCGACGCGAGCCGTGACGGCGGCCGTGACTTCAATGCTTGTGCCTTCCGGCATCTGCACTTCGGCAAGAACTTCGCGGCGATCCGACGATGGGAAGAATTGTTGACGCACCTGCCCCATGCCGATAATGGCGGCAAAGAACAGAAAAGCCACTGCGCCGGCGACGACAAACTTGTGATCAACGGCCCAAGCCACCAGCTTTCTGAACCGATTGTAGTTCGGCGTCGCATAGATATGCGCGTGGGCGCCTTCAACTCTCTTGATGTTCGGCAGAAGTACGACGCCGAGATAGGGCGTGAAAATGACGGCGACGAGCCACGAAATGATCAGGGCATAGCCGACGACCCAAAATATGTTGCCCGCATATTCGCCGGCGCTCGACTTGGCGAAGCCGACCGGCGTGAAGCCGATGATCGTGACGAGCGTGCCGGCCAGCATCGGCGCCGCCGTATGCGTCCAGGCGTAGGACGCGGCGGCGATGCGATCGAACCCCTCCTCCAATTTAACGACCATCATTTCAATCGCGATGATCGCGTCATCGACGAGAAGCCCCAGCGCAATAATGAGCGCGCCGAGAGTCACGCGATCGAAGAACCGCCCTGTCACCAGAAGAACGACGAGCACGGTCGCGAGCGTCAGCGGCACGGCCGCCGCAACGACGATGCCGACGCGCCAGCCAAGGCTGATAAGGCACACCAACATGACCACAGCGAGGGCCATGACGAATTTTTCCATGAACTCGCCGACGGCTTCCTGGATGTTATCGGTCTGATCGGTGATCTTCGTGAGATGCACGCCGAGCGGCAAATCCGCATTCAGGGTTTTTTCAGCAGCCTGAAGCGCGGCGCCAAGCTGAAGGCCGTTCCATCCGACCTGCATGACGACGTCGAGCACGAGCGCGGATTTTCCATTGTGCCGTACGAGGAAAGTCGCAGGGTCCTCGTATCCTCGCTCGACTTCTGCGATATCCGATAACTTCAAAACATGGCCGCCAGCCACAATCGGCGTGTCGCGAATCTTCTGGATGTCGTCTAACGCACCATCGAGGCGGACATAAACCTGCGGACCTTTTGTATCGATCGACCCGGCGGCTGTTACGGCGTTCTGGCGCTGGAGCGCCGCAAAGACATCGTTCGGGCTGATCCCGAGCGTGGCCAGTCTGGCGTAGGAGAAGTTTACATAAACTCTCTCAGGCCGCTCGCCGACGATATCGACTTTGGCGACGCCGGGCACATGCAGCAATTGCTCGCGCACGGTCTCGGCCTGGCGCGTCAGCAGGCGATCGGGCAATCCATCCGCTTCGATGGAATAGACTGCGAAGACAACATCGGAATACTCATCGTTGACGAACGGACCTAAGGTGCCGAGCGGCAAGTTTCGCGCTTCATCGCCGAGCTTTTTGCGGGCTTGATAGAATTGCTCCGGCACCTCTGACGGCGGAGTCCGGTCGAGCAGATAAAGCGTCATGAACGCCAAGCCCGGCCGCGTAAACGTATCGACGTGATCGTACCATCGCAATTCCTGCAATCGCTTTTCCAATGGATCAGCGACGAGATCCTGCATTTCTTGCGCAGTTGCGCCGGGCCACGCGGCTGTCACGGTCAGAACCTTCACGGTGAAGGTCGGATCCTCGGCACGGCCGAGATTGAGATACGCGAACGCCCCCGCGAGCGAGATGGCCAAAATCAGAAAAAGCGTAATGCCGCGTTCGCGAACGGCCAAAGCCGAAAGATTAAAGCCACTCATTGCATGGCTGCCTTGCTATCCGCGAGCCGCACATGCTGACCTTCGTGCAGGAAATGTCCGCCAATCGCGACGATCTGATCACCCGCTTTGACGCCGCTGGTAAGGCGCGCCGTTTCCGCTCCGAACTGGGTGACGTGAACCAAGCGGAAACTGACCGTCGAATTCGACTCGTCGACAAGCCAAACTCCCGATCCGCTTCCTTCATCGTCTATTGCGCCGATAGGAACTTCGAGTTGGGTGGACGCGACGTCATCGGAGAGAGTCAGTGTGACGGTCGCGCCGAGCGGGGCTTGCGCGCCTGCGCCTTCGAGCACGTAACGCGCTTCATAAGTGCGCGTTCTGACGTCCGCTGCATCTGAAAGCTGTCGCAGATGCGCATCGACCGTGAGCGAACTTCCATAAAGTGTTGCTTGCGCCAACGACCCGATCTTCGGCCGGATTGTTTCCGGCAAATCGACCGAAGCCTCGCGCGGACCCGCATGAGCCAAACGAATGACGGTCTGCCCTTGCGCCACAATCTGTCCCGGCTCCGCCAAGGTTTCGACAATCGTGCCGTCGGCATCTGCGTAGAGAAGCGAATAATCACCTTGATTTCGGGCTTCGCTCTCCTGCGCTTGCGCGGCAGACAACAAGGCCGCAGCGCTGTCAGCGGCGGCTTTCGCCTGATCATAGGATTGTTTTGAAACGGCGCCCGAATCGACGAGCCTGCGATAGCGTTCTTCGTCCGCGGCCGCCTGGATGGCGCGGGCCTTGGCCGCGGCGACCTGCTCAAGCTGCGCGGAAATCGCGAGACGCAGATCGACGGGATCAATCCGCATCAAGGCCTGCCCCGCGGAGACCCTCTGTCCCGTATCAACGAGCCTCTGTATGATTTTGCCCGGAACGCGAAAACCGAGATCGCTTTGCACGCGGGCCGCGACAAAACCCGTGAAGCTGAGCGCGCCCGCGTCAGCCACCTGCACTTTTGTGACCTGGACGACCCTGTCGTCCAATCGCGGGTCTGCGTCCGCTTCCGGCTTGCAGGCGGCGAGCGCGAGGCCTGCCATCAGCGCGATGAAAAAATTCTGGGCCCGAGCCATGAGAGAACCCCACTATAATGTAGAGTTCTCAAATGCATACTAGTGACCAAATTGTCAACTAGTCACAATCCCATGAGGGCCTTTGTCACGGTGCAAGGCTTCGGAGGACAAGATTCGCCATCAGCGTCGCATCCTCATCCAGCGTATCGAGTCTGAGGAGAAGAACGGCCGGGTGCGCGACGCAATCAAGCGCTAGCATGATCGCTCTCGCGGTTTCGTCGAGAGGCGTCTTGCGCTCGAATTCGCCAGTTTCGCGACCATCGCGAAGGACAGCATGGACGATCGCGAGCAGGCTTTCCTTATACTTGTAGGTCGAGCCCCATTTCTCATTGATGCTTGTTGTGGCGAGATCATAAATCTTTCGATCATGAAAGAACATGTCTCCGCTCATGTCCGCTATGACCTTGAAAATACGGCGTAATCTCTCGGAGGCGGACCTCGGCTCTTTGACGACTGCCATCGCGGCATCGGAAATTTCCGCCAGGCACATAAAGCAGACAGCCTGGCCGATCGCCTGCTTCGAATCGAAGAACTTGTAGATATAAGCCTTGGACAGTCCTATCGCTTTGGCGAGGTCGGCCACGGTTGTCTTCTCATAGCCGTAGTGGCGAAAATGATCGCCCGCGGCGGCAATAATTTGCTCCCTGCGTTCATGCTCAACCGGGCCGCGCTGACCCACATCGGCCAACGGCGAGGGCGCGAGAGCCTTTTGATCGTCCTGCATCAGCGAAATATAGCGATCCTGCATCAGATTGACAAATAGTGACTGATATAGATATTGGTCACAAGACTTTGACGCTGCCTTTAACGTTTAAAGAGCCGACAACGAAATGGTCCATGTCTCCGCCACGAGGGCGAATTCCCAAAGCGGCGGACGCCGTCCTTCCGGATTTCCCCAATACACTAGGCCGGGCTGGCTGGCGTTGACGATCGCGCTCTCCGCATGCGCCGTCGGCCCGGATTATGTCGCCCCGCGCCTCGACCTCACGGCCTTTCACACACTCCCGAAGGCAGGCGCGAAGCCAGCGCCTCCACTCGATCAATGGTGGGTCGGGTTCAAGGATCCAGAACTCGTTGCCATTGTCGAACGCGCACTGGCGCAAAACCTCGATCTTGCCGCATCCTTTGCTCGCATCCACGAAGCGCGCGCGGCTGCCGCCGGCGCCAGCGCGCAATTGCTTCCGACGGCCGACTTCAACGCGCAAGCCGAAACAGAGAACCAATCTCTACAAAGTCCTTTAGGAAAGATCGCAAACGCGTTTCCGGGCTATACGCGCGATCAGCAAGATTACAATGTCGGCCCCGCCGCGAGTTGGGAGGTTGACCTGTTTGGCGGCTTGCAGAGAACTGCGGCGGCGGCCCACGATGAAGCCGAGGCCGCGGAGGCCGAAGGCTATGGCACGAGGATCAGTGTCGCGGCAGAAGCCGCGGATGCCTATCTGCAAATTCGTGGCTACCAGGCGCGCTTGACGGTCGCTCGCGATCAGATCGAAGTGAACAATCGGCTTCTGAGCATCGTTCGACGCAGGCGCGACAATGGAACCGGAAACGATCGCGAAGTCGCGCAGACCGAGGCTCTTCTGCACGAGGCGCGTGCGACCGTCCCGACCTTGCAAACCGGGCTCGATGCCCAGTTGAATCGCCTGGACGTGTTGATGGGGGCTCAGCCAGGGACATACGCACGCGAGCTTGGCGGACGACGCAATGTCCCCGTCCCGCCATCCATCACACGCACATCTGGCCCTGTCGATTTATTGAGACGGCGGCCGGACATCATCGCCGCCGAGCGCAGACTTGCGGCCTCGAACGAGCAAATTGGCGCCGCGATCGCCGATTATTATCCGAAAATATCGCTGTCTGGTGCGCTCGGCTTCGAAAGCATGAGCGTCAATCAGCTTTTGACCTCCCGCGCGTTCCAGCCAGTCGGCGCTGGCGCGTTGCGCTGGCGGCTCTTCGATTTCGGCAAGATTAATGCCGAGGTCGCACAAGCGCGCGGCAATCATCTGGAGGCGCTTCTTCTCTATCGCCAATCCGTATTGAAAGCGGCGGAAGATGTCGAAGATGCTTTTTCTGAACTGACGCAATCTGAATTGCGGGAGCAGGAACTGCGCGCAGAAGTCACTGCCCTCTCGCGCTCGCGCGATCTCTCAGAAAATGCCTATGAGGCTGGCGCGATCCCGCTGACGGACGTTCTCGATGCGGACCGTCAGCTCCTCGCGGCACGCGACGACCTCGTCAACAACCGGACTGAGTCCGCACGCGCCGCCGTCCGCTCATTCCGGGCCCTTGGCGGCGGCTGGAGCTGATAGAACCGAAAAAGCTTGGGCGGAAAGAGCAAGATGCGGATACTGCACTTTAGGCGCATGACCGACGTCGATCTCCGCTTCATAAGGTCAAAATCCTTTGGCAAATCAAAGCTACAGATCGGGAACCAACGGCGGCCAAACTTGACTCACGAACCCAATCACTCATATTCAGAGTTGTCGTGGTCTTCGGCGAATCCAATTCGACGAAGCTAAGAGGGAAGCCGGCAAGCGATCGGACCTGTTTCGTTCGAAAGTGAAGCTGGCGCTGCCCCCGCAACTGTGAGCGGTGAGCTGAAGTCCATCTGTGTCACTGGGATATCTGATCCTGGGAAGACGGACTCAAGCAGTGACCCGCGAGCCAGGAGACCTACCTCGACAATATATCGTCCTCGGGCGGGGTGTCTCGGTGGTGCGCTTCGACTTCTACGGCGCGCCGCGAAGTTGCAAACGCGTCGCTTTTTCATCGTCGCCTACACTCGCGGGTGACGCATGTTTTTGATTGTTCTGTTTCGGCGCTCGCGGTCTTCGGCAACACGATCTGCGTTTTATCCTGCGGAGCAGGCGCTGCTGGCCATCAATGGAAAGTCCATTGCGTCATCACCAAGACCAGCTAAAGCAAATTGAGTAGCTTGCGGCAATTTATCCTCGAAGCCATCGATACGCATCCCCAACCGTTGGAGAAAGACGGCGCCGTGGTGGTGGTCACCGGTGCGTCGTCTGGCATTGGGCGATCCACCGCCGAATTGTTTGCCCGGCGGGGCTGGCGGGTTGGCCTTATCGCGCGCGGTGAAGCCGGACTTCAGGCGGCCTGCAGCGATGTTGAACGCCAGGGGGTTATGGCTGCGACGGTACAGGCGGACGTGACTGATCTGGCCGCTCTCGACAACGCCGCCACGCACTTTGAACAGACGCTTGGACCGATCGACGTTTGGGTGAATTGCGCAGGAAACGGCACCTATGGGCGCTTCCTCGATACGCCCGCCGATCAATTCCAGCGTGTAACCGATGTCACTTATCTCGGCACGGTCAACGGTACGCGCGTCGCACTGCGCCGGATGCTGCCGCGCGATCGCGGCAGCATCATCAATGTGTGCTCCGCTGTCGCTTACCACGGTATGCCGTTACTATCGTCCTATTCGGGGGCGAAGCATGCGGTGCGGGGTTTTGGCCAATCGATCTGCGCCGAGCTGTTTGAGGAAGGCAGCCGCGTGCGGCTGACGACCATCTTTCCGCCAGCGGTCAACACACCCTTTTTCGAGCATGCGATATCCCATATGGGACGGCCCGGGCGTCCAATCGCGCCGGTCTATCAACCCGAGACCATCGCCGAGGCGATCTATCTGGCGACGATGACGAAGCGGCGAGAGATGCCGGTGAGTTTCACGACACTGGCATTCTCGATCGGCGTGCGCCTCGTTCCGGGCCTCGTGCATCGCGCGATCCGGAAACTTGGCTATGGCGGCCAGCTCGCCGACGGGGCGATGTCGCCGACACCGCAGGACACCACGCTGTTTGCAGCCTCGGATCGCGCCTCGCCGGCACGCGGTGCCTTTAGCACAGGAGCCCGGTCAGGGAGTGTACACGTTCGTCTTTTGTGTGCCCTCGCCGCGCTGACCGGGAGAAGCCGCATCGCAGCGGATGCCACCCCCTCTCCGGTAGAAGATCCGGCACCTGCCATTTTAGAGGAGCCGGTTTAGAGCCGGTTCAAATTGACGGACTCGCCGACCGTTTCCTCCACCAAAACCCGCGTGGCGGAAACGACCTTTTTCACCAGCCCTACATCCAGCGCGCGTGGGTTGGGACGAACCGCGACGCGGTCCTTCACATAGGCGCCGGTGACTCCCGCCCAGTCCGGCGCCAACGCCACATGCAGCGGCGTATCTGCGCCCTGTTCTTCGGTCCGCTGAAAATGCGCCATCAGCCGCCAGGCGGCACCGATCAGCCCCCGCTCTTTGATCAGCCCGGTGGCGACCGCGCCCGGATGCACGACATTGGCGACCACCTCGCTGCCGCGCAAATGCTCGGCACGCGCGAAGGTCGCCATCATCATCGCGAGTTTTGACTGGCTATAAGCGCGTACCATGGCCCAGTGCCGCGTGAGCTCCAGATTCTCCGGATCGATCTTCGCGCGGTCGGAAGTGGACGAGCCGATATTGACGATACGCGACGGCGCGCCCGACCGCAGCGCGCCCTCCAGGGCATTCGTCAAAACGAAAGGCGCGAGATGGTTCACCGCCAGCACGGCATCGTGGCCTTCCGCCGTCACCTGCTGCCGCGCGGCGAACATACCAGCGTTATTGACGAGCACGTCGAGCCGCGGGTGTGCCGCAGCGATCTCCAAACCCAGACGATGCGTTTCACGCAGCGAGCTTAGATTGGCCAGAAGCATTTCTGTGCTGGCCTCCGGCACATGGGAAGCGATCCAGGCGGCGACAGCGTGCCCTCGTTCCGAGTCCCGGCAAATCAGGACAACATGATAATTGGCGCGCGCCAGCCCCAACGCAATCCATCGCCCGATCCCGCCAGAAGCACCGGTGACAACACTTACAGGCCGACCTGTCTCACTCAATCGTTACGCTCCTCGCGCCATATCGACCGCTTCTATAGGAATCCTTTGGGCTTTTAGCGCCGGCCTGAACGATTTGGAAGCTGGGATATCGGCGCGGGAGGATTCGCATTATGTCCTAAAATCAGCGTGTCGCGAGAATGACTGCTTTCAGGAAATGCTTGGGGCAGCTTGAATGACTGGTTTGAGCGCAAAGCGGCCGGCGACAAAGTACCGGCGATACCATCGTGCAATGGCCTCGCCTCGCCATCTCTGCTGCAATGCGTCGGTCTCACGGCGGCAATCAGGAATGTGCTGGCGATTGGGAGCGCGGGAGGAATCTGATAGATATCTCTTATCGACGTCTGTCATCATGCAGGTCGGTTGGCCCGAGGAATGAACCCAGGCACACCGGTTTCGACCACGGCGTTGAAGCGAACTCTCTCCGTGAGGTTATCTCGAATCTCCAACATGGCATCTTCAGGCGGAGTCGAGATGTCGAAGTTCTCTTCAATGTGCTGACGCGAGGTCGAGGTCGTCAGGAGCGTCGTACCGCGCTGGACGGCCCAGGCCAAAGCTACTTGCGCGGGGGTCTTGTGAACCCGTTGCGCAATCGCCACGATGACCGGATCCTCTGTAAGTCTCGGCTCCATCGCATGCCCCAGCGCGGCGAATGCCAGCACCACGATGCCCTTCTGCCGGCAAAAATCGAGCAACTCCCATTCGGGGAGATACGGATGCGATTCGACCTGCACCACGGCAGGTTTGATCCGCGCAATTGCGACGATCTCTTGCAATCGCTCCAGACCAATATCCGATAGGCCGATTGACTTACACCTGCCGTCATCCACCAGACGCTCCAGCGCCCGCCATGTCTCTGCCAGCGTCACGCCGGCATCGTAAATGACCTTGCCTTGCTCGTCCCTCGGGTCCTGCTCGTCGCCGGGTTGAAAGGCAAAAGGAGTGTGGATGAGATAGCAATCAACATGGTCGAGTTGCAGTCGTCGCAGGCTTGCCTCATAGGCTGGCAGGACCCGCTCTGGGCGGTGGTTGTTGTTCCATAGCATTGTCGTAACGAAGACGTCCTCCCGGCGAATCTTCCCCTCCTTGAACACCTCCTGCATCGCCTCACCGACGGCGGCCTCGTTGCGGTAGCGGTCCGAACAATCGAGATGTCGAAATCCAACCTCCAACGCGGCCTTGGTCGCTTGCTTGGTCACGAGAGGATCTGGAATCAGCGTGCCAAAACCGAGAGCCGGCATCGCACCGGATCCACCAGCGAGAGGAATCGTCGTGTCGCGAAGCGCGTCTGGATTTGCCATATTTATATTCCTTGTCAGGCCGGGTAACGAGTGCAATCGCTTCTTTAATAGCCGGATGAAACTCGCTGAATATGACGATGGATTTTAAGCGTGTCGTATCCAAGCGATCGAGCGGACGATCTTCGCCAAACCACCCATGATGACGGCGATTTGCCAGCACGCCGCTGCGTTGGAAGAAACAGCCCGTGAGGACGCGGTGTTACGCGACGTGCTTGTTCATCAGATTCAGGATCAGAGCGTCGAGGCTGTACGGTCCGGCGCCGGCCGAAATGACCATGATCAACATAAAGACATAAAGCGTCTCCGGTAAATAGAGCCAATCGTCGATGCGATCCACTTCATCGATCGGTTTGTAGAGTTGGATTCGCTGCCGCCCGGAGGTGGCGATGGCGACGAGGATGATGACAAGCAGGCCAAGCGCGGCGAGCAGCGCCAAGAGCCCTATAAGGACGGCGCCACCAGCGGCAAACTCGACCAACGGCACCCACCATTGATTGAAGCCAACCGCAGGAACGCCGAGCGCCTTGAGTTCATCGACGACCGCGCGGTGGCGCTCCGGGTCGAACAACTTGTGATATCCTGACAGCATAAAGAAAGCCCCAACCGCGATCCGGTTCAGGGTAATCGCGAGGCCGGTCCACCCGACGCCGACAAATAGCAAATCCGTCATGGCCCATCTCATTCGATGTCTCCCGACGTCTTCGGGCACTTGGACGGCCAGCCTCTAAATCTGTTCACGGAGAGTTCGGACGTACGTTTTACCGTAGGAATGGAAATGTTTCCCGCGGCCCTGCCGCCATGCTTCTTCGAGTTCGACGTTGGATGTCTCAGGCAGACTTCCCAATGGGTCAGGGCGCGGCGATGCGGCACAATACATCGATCGAATATTTTCCGGCACCGGTAATGTACAACAATAAGAAGCCTCCCATAATGCTGAGGTTCTTGCAAAAGCTTTCCATGCTGGAGAATCGATCCGCGCCTGTCGTTGTCCAATAGCGATGTTCAATAAGCGAAGTTCCCAGCGTGTAAAAAGCCAAGAGTATTGCTGAAGGACGTGTGAACACACCGACAGCGACCGCGAACGCAACCGGAAGCTCCATGAAGGTCGCCACGGCAGCCGTTAGCACTGGCATCGGCAGGCCATCTTGCGCCATCTGACGCACCGTGCCGGAATAGTCCCTCAGCTTTCTCCAGCCGAAAATCAGAAACAGTGTCGCGAGAAAAAGACGCGCGGCGAAAATAACCGCGCCGTTGATGTCATTTATCATGACGCCGCGCCGTCTAGCCGTAAGCAACGCCAGGATTGCTTTGTCCAACTTCTATAATGTAACCGTCGGGATCGCGAATGTAGCAGCGTGTCTCGCCATACTTCGGCTTTGGCTCAGTGATAAACTCAGCTCCTCGACTCTGCCATAGTTCGTAGCACGCTTGAATATCCGCAACGCGGATATTCATAAAGCTGCTGACTTCATCGGGATCGGCGGGCACGCTGAGCGTGACCGTTGGTTTGTCGGGAGTCGGACCGCCCCCGGGGTTTACAAGCAGCCACGTGTTCGCGATCTGAATGTACCCTGGCGCGCCTTGGCCGTCGCCTCTGCTCAAAATGCGACCTCCAAAGACCTTTTCGTAAAATCGAAGCGATCGTTCGATGTCGACGACGGCGAGAAAGTGCGCGATGGTAAATCCATCTTGCGGCGGCATCTGATAGCTTTTCTGCTCGACTTGTACTTGGCTCATAGACGACTCCTACGGCAATATGGCACAGAGCGAGAGGCTAAAGACGGACCGGCTTTCCCGACAGCAATTAGATGCGCGACCGAGGCGCGGGCGTCCATCAGACTTTAGTGTCGGTCACCCGTTGATTGCAATGTCGTAGAGCCGCCTGGGCAAAGCAGGCCTGTCCGCTTTGGCGCCGGTCGCTTCGTTCGACTTACCGAATAAGAGCAACGCTGAGCAAGACGTCCGCGATGCTGCGGGCTTCTTGCGCCGGCTTCGCATCGCCACGCACCAAAGCCTTCACAATGGCACCGTCCATCAAAAGGTCGATCTGGCCCGCAAGCGCATTGGCATCGTCCGCACCAGCCGCGTCACAGAGGCTGCGGATATGTTCGAGAACCGGCTTCTTGTGAGCCTGCATCACTTTCAGGATGGCGGGACTCTGGTTGCGATATTCGGCAACCGCGTTCATCAGCGCGCAACCGAAATAATCGTCGCGCGCGAACCATTCGGCGAGCGCATCGAAGATCGCGATCAACCGTGCTTTGGGCGGCCCCTCGACCCGCGCGAGGCGCGCGAAAAACCACGCGCGCCACGCCACGCCCTCTTCTTCCAGAGCCGCGTCGACGAGCCCGTCTTTTGAGCCAAAATGATTGTAGAGCGTTACTCGTGCAACGCCGGAATGCGTGATGATCGCATCAACGCCGGTCGCGGTAATTCCTTGCCGGCAAAATAAGCGGATCGCGGAGTCTATGAGCGCCGCCCGCGCCGCGAGACCGCGCGCACCGGGCGCCGCTGGTGCAAAGTCCAAGCCCGGTGCCGCCGTGGGCGCGAGAGCGTATCTTGTGTTCTTACCCGGCATCGATGTCTGGCATCTCCCTTGCGAGAAATAGAACGATCATTCTAAATTCTGGCGAAAAATAAGATAAACATACTCCATAGATTTACTTGACCAATCTAGACCGATCGTTCTTATTTGGCAATCAGGATTGCTTGGCCGGATCGGGTTGTAAAGGTCGATGACGAAGCTACGCGGCACCATCCGACTCGACAATGTCAGCCATCGCTACCCGCGCAGGCCCCTGACGCTGGATCGCCTGACATTGCGGATCGGCTCCGGCGAACGCGTCGCGCTGCTTGGGCGCAGCGGCTGCGGCAAGTCCACGCTCCTGCAGATCGTAAGCGGTCTCCTCCAGCCAACGAATGGCGAGGTTCAGATCGATGGCACGCCTGTCTCCGGCCCGTCACCGCGCTGGAATCTGATGTTTCAGAAACCGCTGCTTTTGCCGTGGCTCGACGTTGCGGGGAATGTCGCGCTCGGCCTGCGTTTCGCCGGTCGCTCGAAAGAGGCCCCGGCGCGAGTAGCGCAAATGCTCGATATTGTGGGGCTGCATGGCTACGGCGCGCGTCCGGTCACGGAATTGTCCGGCGGCCAGCAACAGCGTGTCGCCTTGGCGCGATCGCTGGCGACCGATCCAGAAATCCTTTTGCTCGACGAACCTTATGCATCTCTCGACGCTGTGACGCGTGCCGCGTTGCGCGCCGAAGTACGCGCGATTGCCGGCGAGCTTGGCCTCACGCTGCTGCTCGTCACCCATGATGTGGACGACGCGCTCGATCTTGCCGAACGCATCATCGTCATGGCGCCAAATCCGGGCCGGCTGATCGCCGACGTCATTTTGGCGTCAACGCCGGCAGGCGGCTTACGCACCCATCTTTTGGGGCTTCTGGAAAATGACCGCGAAACTGCGGGGGAGACATTAAGTGTGCCAGTATTGCAATAATTTGGATTACCACGCCACGCCGAATGTGCCGCAATCATTTACGCGACGGCGGACGCTGGACGTGCTTGCCGCCGGCGGACTCGCAACGTTGCTCGGCACGATGCCGCGGCAAGCGCGCGCCGCAACGACGCCGGACGAGCCGGTCCGTATCGGCTACCTGCCGATCACTGATGCGACCGCACTGCTCGTCGCCCATGCTAAAGGTTTCTTTCAGGACGAAGGACTGAACGTCGAGAAGCCGGTTCTGGTGCGCGGCTGGGCGCCGCTTGTCGAGGCATTTGCCGCCGGCAAGTTCAACCTCGTACATCTGCTGAAGCCGGTGCCGGTCTGGATGCGCTACAACAATCACTTCCCGGTCAAGATCGTGGCCTGGGCGCATACGAACGGGTCCGCCATCGTTGTCGGCGGCGACAGCAAGATCCATAGCTTCGCCGATTTTGGCGGCAAGCAGATCGCAGTACCGTTCTGGTATTCGATGCATAATATCGTGCTGCAATTGGCGCTGCGACAGGCGGGGATCACGCCGGTCATCCGGCCGCAGGGCGCACCGCTCGCACCGCACGAATGCAATCTGCAAACGCTGCCGCCGCCCGATATGCCGGCGGCGCTCGCGGCCCGTAAAATTGACGGCTATACGGTCGCCGAACCCTTCAATGCGATGGGCGAGATCGCTATTCACGCGCGCATCCTGCGCTTTACCGGCGATATGTGGAAGAACCACCCGTGTTGCGTCGTCTGCATGCACGAGGCCGATACGGTCCAGCGGCCGGAATGGTCGCAGAAGATTCTGAATGCCATCGTTCGCGCTGAAATCTATGCCTCACAACACAAGGTCGAGGTTGCCACTCTGCTGTCGCGCGATGGCGCTGGTTATCTGCCGATGCCCGCGCCCGTCGTGACGCGAGCGATGACGCTCTACACGCAAAATGCCGAATATTTGAGTGATGGGGCGATCGAGCATCCGCAATGGCACAACGGCCGGATCGACTTTCAGCCGTGGCCCTATCCAACGGCGACGACGCTGATTGTGGAAGAGATGAAAAAAACGCTCGTCGCCGGAGACCGGACGTTTCTCGACAAGCTCGACCCCGCTTTCGTCACCAAGGACTTGGTGAACTACGATTTCGTCCGCGCCGCGCTGAAGCTCCATCCTGAATGGAAGACGGACCCGAGCGTCAATGCCGCTGATCCCTTTGCTCGTCACGAGGTTCTGGCACTGTGACGAGTATCGCCGTGCAACCTGAACGCATCGTAAGGCGCCAATGGCATGGGGTTTCCCTTCGCTTCGCAGCGCCGTTGATCGGGCTGTTGCTGCTTCTGGCGATTTGGGCGCTCGGCGGTTGGGTGCTGACGCAAAGTCCACAAGGCACGGCTTTCGCAGGCTTCGCGCCGCGTCCGACGTTTGTCAGCCTCGCGCGCATGATCGCGAACGGCTCCTTGTGGCAAGCATTTGTACCAAGCATCCGCCGGATCGGCCTCGGCCTCGCTTTTGCAATTTTGATCGGTGCGCCGGTCGGTGTTCTTGTCGGCCACAGCGCGATCTTCCGGCAGCTTACCCATGTCCCGTTTCAATTGTTACGGATGATCAGCCCGCTTGCCTGGATGCCCATTGCGATCCTGGCGTTTCCAACCTGGGAAGGTGCCATTGTCTTTCTGATCGCGGCCGCCTCCGTCTGGCCGATCATCTTCGCCACGGCGAACGGGCTGCAGAAACTCGATCCTGACTGGTTCAAACTTGCAAAGAACCTCGGCGCCAGGCCGTGGAACCTGCTGACAATCGTAATTCTGCCGGCCATTCTGCAGGATATTCTTGTCGGCATCCGGCTGGCGCTGGGCGTCGCCTGGATCGTCCTCGTTCCCGCCGAATATCTCGGCGTGACGAGCGGCCTCGGCTACGCGATCAACGACGCGCGCGACACGCTCGAATATGACCGGCTCGCCGCGTTCATTGTGGCCATTGGCGTCATCGGCTTCGCGCTTGACGGCATTCTGCTGCTGCTGATCCGGCGCGTCCGCTGGAACAGCTCTTCTTGAACAAACGCATGCCTGCAAAGGGAGTTTCAAAAATGTCCGATATCGAGTCCCCGCCGCGCACCGGTTGCCTCGCGCCGATCGACAAAGATGGTCTTCAACAGCTCATCGAAAAGGGCAAAGCCAATCCGGGCGCAGTCCGGACCTTGAAATGCCGGACAGTGACCGAAGGACGCTTCCGCCAATTGAACTTCGTGCGCAATCTGCCCGCGCATGTGATCGACGAGCCGCCGGGCCTGCTCGGCGACGATACCGCGCCCAACCCGTCGGAGGCGCTGCTCGCGGCGCTGGGGTCTTGCCTCGCGGTCGGCATTCACGCCAACGCCGTGGCGCAAAATATAACCGTCCACAAACTCGAACTTGAGCTCGAAGCGGACATCAACATCACCTCCGTCTGGGGCACCGGAGACGTCTCGCCGAAGCCGGTCGGCTTCGAGGCGGTGCGCGTCAACGTCCACTTCGATGCAGATGCGCCCAAGGAAACGCTTGATGCGCTCGTCGCTCATGCCACGCTTTGGTCGCCGGTGGCGAACACTTACACCAAACCTGTCGCGCTCACCGTCGAGCGGATCGATTGATCCGATGGCCATTGGGCTGCACGCAGATCAAACGGTAGAAACGGGCGTCTTTGCACGCGTTCGCGCCATCGCCGCGCGTGAACTACGTCCGCGCGTGCGCGACATCGATGCGGGAACCTATCCGGCAGATGTGCTGCGCAGGCTGGGCGGCGCGGGCGTTTTCGCACATCACACCTCCGCCGGCGGCGGCGCCGATCTCGAAGCTGCGATCGAAGCGATGGCCATCGTCGGTGAGGAATGCCTTGCGACCGCGTTTTGCGCCTGGTGTCAGGACGCGCTCGTCTGGTACATCGCGAATACCGAAAACGCCGAACTCCGCGACGCCTTGCTACCAAGCGTCTCGAATGGCGAGATCCTCGGCGGCACGGGCCTTTCCAATCCGATGAAGGCTTTGTCCGGCATCGAAGCGCTGCGGCTGCGTGGCGCGCGTGTGGCGGGTGGCTGGCGCGTCAACGGGCTGCTGCCTTGGGTCTCCAATCTCGGCGACGGACATCTGTTCGGTATCTGCTTTGCTGGCGAAGGCGATCGGCTCGTGATGGCGCTGGCGCGCTGTAGCGATGAGGGGGTGACGACGCGCCAAAATGCACACTTTATCGCTTTGGAGGGGACGGCGACCCTGTCCGTGCTCTTTCGCGACGCCTTCATTCCGGATTCAATGGTGCTCGCCGATCCGGCCGAGCCGTTCGTCCGGCGCATTCGTGCGGGATTCATCCTCTTGCAAACCGGCATGGCGCTTGGCCTCGTCCGCGGCGCCATCGCGCTGGTGCGTGAGAGCGACAGCATTTGCGGAGACGTCAACGCGTATCTGCCGGATCGCCCCGACGACTTGCAACGCAAGGCCGTGCGGCTCGGGGATGAAATCGACGTTCTGGCGCGAACGCCTTACAAGACCGATCCCGCCTATCTGCGGGCAGTGTTGCAAGTGCGGCTGCACGGTTCTGAACTGTCGCTCGCGGCAGCCCAATCGGCGATGCTGCACGCGGGAGCGCGCGGCTACATCGCGGGCTCGGTGGCGAGTCGGAAGCTACGCGAA